>NZ_JBHIRI010000016.1:0-23069 GCF_042197005.1 Bartonella sp. AA78NXGY | reverse complement strand
TCTTCCCATGATCAACGTGACCAATCGTACCAATATTAACATGCGGTTTTGTTCGTTCAAACTTGCTCTTCGCCATTTGAGCTCTCCATTTTCCGTCCAAGCCAAGGACTAAGTTAAAAATTAATTACCAACCTGAAATTATGCGTATTTCTTTTGAATCTCCAAAGCAACAGCTGAAGGCACAGGCTCGTAATGATCAAACTGCATTGTATACTGCGCACGTCCCTGACTCATAGAGCGAAGAGTATTCACATAACCAAACATATTTGCCAAAGGAACCATTGCATTCACAACCGTTGCAATGCCGCGCGCTTCAGTTCCTGAAATCTGTCCCCGACGAGAATTGAGATCACCAATAACATCACCAACATAATCATCTGGTGTAACAACTTCCACCTTCATGATCGGTTCAAGAAGCTGTGCACCAGCCTTCTTTGCCCCATCACGAAAAGCCGCACGAGCAGCAATCTCAAAAGCCAAAACCGAAGAATCAACATCGTGATAGCCACCATCAATGAGAGTCGCTTTTACACCAAGCATAGGAAAGCCCGCAAGAGGACCTGACCCCATAACACTCTCAATCCCTTTTTGGACACCAGGAATATATTCTTTAGGAACAGCACCACCAACAATCTTTGACTCAAAAATAAAGTCATCACCATCATGAGGCTCAAAAACAATTTTCACACGAGCAAATTGACCTGCACCACCCGATTGTTTCTTATGCGTATAATCAATTTCCGCCATTTTAGTAATTGACTCACGATAAGCAACTTGAGGCTGCCCAACATTTGCTTCAACCTTAAACTCACGCCGCATACGATCAACAATAATATCAAGATGAAGCTCACCCATTCCAGCTATAATAGTCTGACCAGATTCCTCATCCGATTTAACACGAAATGAAGGATCTTCGGCTGCTAGACGGTTAAGAGCAATACCCATTTTTTCTTGATCTGCTTTTGTCTTCGGTTCAATTGCAATCTCAATAACAGGCTCTGGAAATTCCATCCTCTCCAAAATAACAGGCTTCAAAGGATCACAAAGAGTATCCCCTGTTGTCGTCTCCTTAAGTCCCGCAAGAGCAACAATATCACCAGCAAATGCTTCTTCAATATCCTCACGAGAATTTGAATGCATTTGAAGCATACGCCCCAAACGCTCTTTTTTCTTTTTCACAGTATTCTCAAGAGAAATACCTTTCTGAACTTTACCTGAGTAAATACGACAGAACGTCAATGAACCAACAAAAGGATCATTCATAATTTTAAAAGCAAGCATAGATAACGGAGCATCATCAGAAGATTCGCGTGTCGTCTCAGCCTCAGTCTTTACATCAATACCCTTAATCGCCGGAATATCAATTGGAGAAGGAAGATAGGAAACAACAGCATCCAAAAGTGGCTGCACCCCCTTGTTTTTAAAAGCCGTACCACAAAGAACCGGATGAAACTGAACTTCTACTGTCCCCCTACGAATGAGAGAAACAAGCTGCTCGTTGGTTGGCATAACACCTTCCAAATAAGCCTCTGTCGCAGCTTCATCAACCTCCACAGCCATCTCAATCAATTTCTCGCGATATTCTTCAGCTTTCTCCTTTAAATCAGAGGGAATTTCACTTATCACTGCCGAGGCACCAATAGAACCATCCCACTTTAAAGCCTTCATTTCTACAAGATCAACAACACCTTCAAAGTCATTTTCAGCACCAATCGGCAACTGCAAAACAAGCGCTTTAGCACCTAACCGAGAACCAACCATCTCCACACTACGATAAAAATCAGCTCCTATTTTGTCCATTTTATTAACAAAAACCATACGAGGCACGCGATACTTCTCAGCTTGCCGCCAAACAGTTTCCGTCTGAGGCTCCACACCAGCATTTGCATCCAACAAGGCTATTGCACCATCAAGAACACGCAAAGAGCGCTCAACTTCAATCGTAAAATCAACGTGCCCTGGCGTATCAATAATATTAAAGCGACGCTTCCGACCGTCCTGCCCTTCCCAAAACGTCGTTGTCGCAGCAGACGTAATCGTAATACCGCGCTCCTGCTCCTGCTCCATCCAATCCATCGTAGAAGCACCATCATGGGTCTCGCCAATTTTATGATTCTTACCGGTATAGAACAGAATACGTTCAGTCATCGTAGTCTTACCGGCATCAATATGCGCCATAATACCAAAATTACGATAATCTTCAATTTTATATTCGCGAGCCATTATATTTGCCTTAGTTTAAAACTTCTACCAGCGATAGTGAGAAAAAGCACGATTAGCTTCAGCCATACGATGAACATCTTCACGCTTTTTCACGGCAGAACCACGATTATTAGCCGCATCCATCAATTCACCAGATAAACGCTCAATCATCGTCGTTTCATTTCGACCACGTGCCGCCGCAATCAACCAACGAATAGCAAGAGCCTGACGACGATCAGGACGAACATCAATCGGAACTTGATAAGTAGCGCCACCAACACGGCGTGAACGAACCTCAATGTGAGGAGCAACATTCTCTAAAGCTCGATGAAATAGAGCCACAGGATCTGTTTTTACTCTTTTTTCTACAGAATCGAGCGCACCATAAACAATACGCTCTGCAACTGATTTTTTACCATCAAACATAATGGCATTCATAAATTTCATAATAACCAAATCACCAAATTTTGGATCTGGATTAATCTCACGCTTTTCTGCTCTATGACGACGGGACATTGGCTTTGTCTCTCAATATTATTTTGGACGCTTTGCGCCATACTTTGAACGACGCTGTTTACGATTCTTGACACCCTGCGTATCAAGCAAACCACGAATAATGTGATAACGAACTCCTGGCAAATCTTTCACACGACCACCACGAATCATTACAACAGAGTGCTCTTGAAGATTATGTCCCTCTCCAGGAATATAACCAATCACCTCGAATCCATTCGTCAAGCGAATTTTAGCAACTTTACGAAGAGCAGAATTAGGTTTCTTCGGTGTTGTCGTATAAACACGCGTACAAACACCACGCTTCTGCGGATTCGACTGCAGAGCAGGAACCTTATTACGTTTAACTGGCGCTACACGCGGCTTGCGAATCAACTGGTTTACGGTAGGCATGCAACCTTCCTCTTTTCGATCTACATTCGTCTCACCCAATCGGGCTTTTCTATTTTCATCTCTATCTACCCCAACAAAATCGGAGCAGATATCTAAGTCTACACACAAAATCGGGCACACCTGCAAAAAACAGTTTACCCGACCACAAGCAGAGAAGGCAATAGCCTTTTGCACTAGCATTTGCTTTTAATCTTCTTAACACCTGTGAATAATCCGGTTCATATCCAAAACACCTGATTACATTCACATCGGTTATGTCCATCTCTAATAGCGAGAACACGTACATTCGTCAAGAACTAAACAGCAGAAAGTTTTTAAAAATGAAAATAAATTAAATTTTAAAGCTTTAAATTTGCTTTTACCGCTACTCTTGATAAATCAATTTACCATAAGTAATATCCCTATAAATAAAAAAGTAGCGATATGACTGTAGTAAAACATAGCAGTAAATTGAATTGCATATTTGATATCTAATGATGAGCACCATGAAAATAGCAACGTGGAATATTGCTGGAATAAAAGCGCGACATGAAACATTATGTCAATGGCTGCAGCAAAGCCAACCGGACATAGTCTGTTTACAGGAAATTAAAAGTATTGATGAAAATTTTCCACGCGATACAATTGAAAATTTAGGTTACCATATAGAAACACACGGACAAAAAAGTTTTAATGGCGTTGCGATTCTCTCTAAAAAAACACCAGATGAAGTGATCCGTCGATTACCAGGCAATGATAATGATAAACAAACACGTTACATTGAAGCTGTTTATTCAACAAACAAAGGTGTTGTTCGTGTTGCATCTCTCTATTTGCCAAATGGGAATCCTATTGAGAGTGAAAAATATTCCTATAAGATAGAATGGATGGAAAGATTATATACACATGCAAAATCATTGCTTGCGTATGAAGAACCTCTTATTCTAGCAGGTGATTATAATGTCATCCCCACTCCATTAGATGCAAAAAAACCTCAAGAATGGTATCAAGATGCCTTATTTCTTGGAGAAACAAGAAAAGCATTCCAACGTATGCTTCATTTAGGTTTTTATGATGCTATCCGGAATGTCACCGATACTCCCTCCTTCAGTTTTTGGGATTTTCAGGCAGGTGCTTGGCCTAAGAATAATGGGATTCGCATTGATCATTTATTATTATCACCAGAAGCTGTTGATCAATTAATTTGCGCTCATAGCCAAACAGAAGTAAGGGGATATCAAAAACCATCCGACCACGTTCCTGTTTGGATTCACCTTAATATCAATTAAGAAAGTAAAATCCTCATTTCATGAGACAACAAAAAAATTCCACTCAAAAATAATAACTATGCTACAGCATATAAACAGTATATCTTAAGCAAATAAAATAAAAATAAATGAATGGAGGACATAAATGAAGAAATCATTATTAATGCTTATTGCAGCAACGGCCATTGGATTCTCAAGTTTCGCGCATGCTGAACATGATACTCTTGAAAAAATAAAACGAACAGGGGAAATTACTTTAGGTGTCCGTGAATCATCTGGTTTAGCCTACGCCCTTGGTAATAATAAATATGTAGGTTTTCATACAGAAATGGCAGAACGGATCATTGATGATATCTCAAAAAAAATTGGTAAACCAATTAAAGTTCATTATCTTCCCATCACTTCTCAAAATAGAATTCCTCTCTTAAAAAATAAAACCTATGATTTTGAGTGCGGCTCAACAACACATGATATTGCCCGCAGTAAAGAAGCAGCATTTGCTTATACGACATACATTGAAGAGGTTCGGATTGCTGTAAAGAAAAACTCTAACATTAAATCTCTTGAGGATTTAAATGGAAAAACAGTTGCAACGACCACCGGTACAACATCTGTTCAACTTATTCGTAAAAATAAACGTGCAAAAAACATTCAGTTTAAAGTTTTAAAGGGGAAAGATCACGGAGATAGTTTTTTATTATTAGAATCTGGTAAGGCAGATGCTTTTGTCATGGACGCTTCAATTCTTGCTGGACATATTGCTAAATCAAAGAATCCATCTGATTATGTCATTCTTGATACTGTACTTTCAGTCGAACCTATTGCCTGTATGCTCAGATTAAATGACAAAAAATTTGAACAAACAATCAACGATAGTATCGTACGTCAGATTAAAGATGAATCACTGGAAAAGCTTTATAATAAGTGGTTTATGAAACCGATCCCACCTGCTAACACTGTTATGAACCTTCCCTTATCAAAACAAACAAGATATGCTTGGGATCACCCAAATAATAAGCCTCGAGAAAGCTACGCAGAAAAAGATTTATAGAGTTTAATAAAGAAGAACCACACTCTTTTGAAATTGAGTGTGGTTTATATTTTAATTCACTTTTTAATAAATCTGGACTATGTAGATGCGCGTGGTTTATTGTCCTATTTGTGAATGACTAATTTGAGGGAATATCAATTAATGGACTTTTCTTTCCTTTGTAGAGATGACCTTACTCAAACATTGGTAACAGGATGCTTGGGAACTCCCGGCGTAAGTCATACCTATTTAGATACACTTCTCGATGGCTTAAAAAATACAATTATATTGTCTATCACTTCACTTATATTAGCTGTATTGTGTGGTGTTATTATAGGAACAATGCGCACTTTACCCAAAACATCCATAATCAATTATATATTTCGCACTATCGGTACTATTTGGGTAGAGATTATGCGTAATATTCCCCTCCTTGTACAAGTGTTTTTGTGGTATTTTGTTGTTCCGAAGATTTATCCACCAGCGATGAAATTTTCCCCCATTCTCTTAATAACATGCGCATTGGGATTCTTTACATCTGCACGCATTGCTGAACAGGTTCGTTCAGGCATTGAAGCGATTCCTTCTGGACAACGCTATGCTGCTATGGCAATGGGATTTACAACTTATCAAAGTTATCGCTATATTATACTACCACGTGCTATACGTGCAATTATGCCACCTCTCACTTCAGAAGCAATGGGGATTGTGAAAAATTCATCTATAGCATTCGCCGTTTCAATAAATGAGCTCATGCAATTTCAATACCAAACAATTGAAGAAGTAAGCCATGTTTACGAAAATTATTTGCTTGTTACGATCCTTTATATTCTAATAGCCTTATTCGTATTCATTGTGATGACAGTCATTGAACAAATACTCAAAATTCCTAATTTTCAAACAAAGGGAAATTGAATATGGTGAATTTCATAAGCTCTCAGTTTGGACTTTATTTTCCTTTCAATTTTTCCGACTTTGATTTTTCCTTTTTTACCTTTGATGTATTTCGTTCTTACATTTTATCAGGTTTACTCTTTAGCGTTTTTCTAACTCTTTTTGCAACGGTATTGGGGTTTGTTTTCGGCACACTTTTAGCAATGATGCGCCTTTCTTCCATAAAACTTCTTTCTTGGTTTGCAATCAGTTACATAACAGCTATGCGTTCAATACCACTTGTGATGGTTATCTTATGGTTTTTCGTGCTTCTGCCTTTTTTAACTGGTATATCCATTGGTGCAAATAAATCAGCACTCATTACCTTTACCGCATTTGAAACGGCTTATTTTGCTGAGATTATGCGTGCTGGAATCAATTCAGTTCCGCAAGGACAAAAATATGCAGGACAAGCTCTTGGAATGACATATTGGCAAAGTATGTACATTGTCATTCTTCCTCAAGCCTTTAGAGATATGCTTCCAGTCTTTTTAACACAAGTTATTATCCTTTTTCAGGATACAACCCTTGTTTATGCCATCAGTGGTCATAGCCTTTTGAATGGTTTTGATATTGCTGCTAATAATTTTGGTGTAAAGCAAGAAGCTTATATCTTAGCAGCTATTTTCTATTTTGTTATCTGTTTTACACTGTCACAAATAGTTTTGTATTTACAAAAAAAAGTATCCATTATTCGCTAACAGGAAAAAAAATGTCTACTCATATGATCGAAATAAAAAATGTTTCTAATTGGTATGGCGAAATTAAAGTCCTTAAAAACTGTACAACCAACATTAATAAAGGAGAAGTCGTTGTCGTTTGTGGTCCATCAGGCTCAGGAAAGTCAACACTCATTAAAACTATTAACGCTCTCGTCCCTTTTCAAAAAGGTGAAATTTGGATTAATGGAATACCAGTTCATTCAAAAAAAACGAATCTGCCTAAATTGCGAAGTCAGGTAGGAATGGTGTTTCAACACTTCGAGCTTTTCCCCCATTTATCTGTCACAGAAAATTTGACAATTGCACAAATCAAAGTCCTAAAACGAAGCAAAAAAGAAGCACTTGAACGTGGATTGTTATATCTTGAACGCGTTGGACTCATTGAACACAAAGATAAATATCCTGGTCAACTTTCTGGAGGGCAACAACAACGTGTTGCTATTGCACGTGCCTTAACTATGGATCCACTTGTCATGCTTTTTGATGAACCAACATCTGCTCTAGATCCTGAAATGGTAGGTGAAGTACTCGATGTCATGATTAGCTTAGCAGAAGAAGGTATGACGATGATTTGTGTAACCCATGAAATGGGATTTGCACAAAAAGTATCGGAGCGTGTTATTTTCATAGATCAAGGAACAATTCTTGAAGACTGCTCATCTAAAGAGTTCTTTTCTGATCCGCAAGCAAGAAAACCGAGAACGCAAGAATTTTTGTCTAAAATCCTAAGTCATTAGCCGTTAGATTATCAAAAAAAGCTATCTTTACTATGAACTTGTATACAAGAAAACAGAGTTTAATATAAGATGAGAGAATGTAAAAATATTACAATCAGATGTTTAAAAACTGTTATTCTTTAAAATCTCAACAACCAGTGAAATTGCTGTACGTCTCTCAGATTCATTACAAAGAGCAAAAGCCTCTTCTTGCAAAGGGTGAATCCAATTTTCGTCTTTTACGTTAGCTTTTTATAGGCAGCAGTTAACATTGCTGCCCCACGGACAATTTTTCCTTCTTTAAGCAGTATATTTCCAAGCATTGCTTGGGCAGAAGGATTTTCTTTTTTTGCTGAAAGTTGAAACCATCGTGCTGCTTGTATAAGATTTTTCTCCCTTCCCTCTCCCTTTAAAAATATTTTTCCTAAATGATACTGAGCTTTAGGATTTCCATAGTTTACCGCAGCCTGCATATAAAGATGAGAAGCATAAGAAGGATCAGGTTTCACAGGTGATTGAGGAATACCTTTTTTTATGTATCCGGCAAGTTTAATCAATGCATCAGAAACATAACTTTCATCCTCTGAACCAAGATCAGCACCTTTTTCAACAATATATGCAAAAAAATTATATGCCTTATAATCATTTTTAGGGACACCATCACCGTTTGCATAGATAGAGCCAAGTTTCCAATTCGCACCAATATAGCCTCTCTTAGCAGCACAACGTAATGCTGCAATAGCCTGAGTTATATGCCCATTTTTATAAACAGACATGCCACGTTTTAAAAAATAAAACGAACCATCATTCGCTTCTTGCAAGCTATTGACATCTATTACATAAACAGTCGAAAAGAATCCCTCTAAAATCACAACAATCGTGACTTTTTTCCATATCTGAAACCTATTAACCATTCCCCCTACCTCAATTTTAATGATTATATCTGTTACAAATTTCTTTGTAGATATTTAAACTCTTTTTCTTAGTAAGAAGCATACGCAATTTTAAAGTAAAAATTTTAAAAGAAAAAACAAATAGATAAAAACCATCCAATAGGATTTATCGATCTTAAAATTTTATACGTATGAGCAAAAATCGTTCAATAGAATAACGTGCATTAAACAGCAACTTGAGAACGAAGAGAATACATGATGAATGGTAAACGTTTGAGTATAAAAAACAATACGAAAGATGGATAAATATAATGATGATAGTTAACTTATAACTTCACGACTGCCTTACCACCTTAAAGATGAAGTTTTTTGCCTCCGTCAATCTATAAACAATACAGCTTTTTGTTTAACGGATTGCACCTAACATCATTTCACATGGGGTTACTTCATACTTTACACACAAGTTCTACCTCAGAATACTCACCACTACATACAAAAATACCACATGTGTAATTTTACATGCCTTATATTGCTACTCTAAATGATGATATTTCACAGAAATAAAACAAGATATTGATTTATAATGATACTTTACCATTTTGCATGTTGAATGAGGACCTCGAATATCGTAAGATTCTCTCATTCCAAACCTGTTCCATGTTAAATCAATCAAAACCATCCGCTTGCACATTACAAGTAGAGAGAGCTATGTGGATAAAAACTCTGTGTAAGAAAGAACTAAAAATGCCTCTTACGAACGGTTTGAGCTAAGGGTTGTCCGGATATTGGACAGAATGGTGCCCCCAGCGCTTGTTACTTCACAAGCATAAAGAAGGGAAGCTCAATAGATTTACCGTTATACCATTCATGATCTACGTCGTGGAATAGGCTTGGATGCCTTAAAAGATGTCTCTTTAATGATAAACATAAAACAATGGATTTCAGTAGAGATTTTATGATCGTTCATGAAAAACTAACAAAAGAAAAAGTTTCCTTTTAAAGAAGATCTATACTAGCCCTACTGGTATGCAATTATCTATCAAAAAAATAAAAAGTTGAAATCAATCTAACCGCTCTAAAGCAACAAATATTTTTTTCTGCGCTGCACGCAGTTCTACAACCCTGTTCCGCTCACGCTCAACAATTTCTGCTTTTGCATTTGCTATAAATTTGGGATTGTTTAACTTAAGCGATATTTTTTCAATATCTTGTTCAATTTTACTGACATCCTTCCTCAAACGAACACGTTCAGCCTCCAAATCAATCAACTGTCCTAATGGTAAACAAAAAACAGCCTCTCCCAAAATCATTTGTGCTGATATTTCCGGAACTTTATCAGAGAAATCAATAACTTCAATACGCGCTAATTTTTTTAGAAGTGCATCATAACGCTTCACACGCTCTCGCGTTACTTCCCCTCCTTCAACAACAACAAGAGGTGCTTGTGTCGCCACTGGAATATTCATTTCAAAACGTACAGACCGAATCCCTGTGACGACATCAATAAGCCAATTAATATCATCAGCAGCTTCTTCATCTATCAATGTTTCCTCTGGCCATTTTGTCAATGCGAGCATATCCTCACGCTTGATGGCTTGCGTTTCTGTAAGATACCACAACTCTTCCGTCATATAAGGCATAAAAGGATGAAGAAGTTTATAAACTTCATCTAAAACCCAAGCAGTACAAGCTTGAGCCTCATTTTTAGCATCTTCATTTTCCCCCTGAAAAATAGGTTTGAGAAGCTCCAAATACCAATCACATAATGTATTCCAAATGAAACGGTAAAGAGTGGCAGCTGACTCATTAAATTTATAGTGTTCAATACCAGTCGTAACTGCTGAAATTGTTTTAGATAACTCTGTTAAAATCCAACGATTAAGCGCCAGTTTTGCTTGTTCTGGTTTAAAAGCTGGATCATGCTTCACACCATTCATCTGTGCAAATCGGGTAGCATTCCACAATTTCGTAGCAAAATTACGATAACCAGCAATACGGGAAACATCAAGTTTTACATCACGACCTTGTGCTGCCATAATAGCTAAAGTAAATCGAAGTGCATCAGCACTATATTGATCAATAAGCTCTAAGGGATCAATAATATTTCCCTTTGATTTTGACATCTTTGCACCCTTTTGATCCCGTACAAGAGCATGCACATAAACCGTTGGGAAAGGAACGTCACCCATAAAGTGAAGTCCCATCATCATCATACGAGCAACCCAGAAAAAAATAATATCAAATCCTGTCACAGATAAAGATGTTGGGTAAAAAGTAGATAATTCAGTCGTTTTATTTGGCCATCCTAATGTTGAAAAAGGCCAAAGAGCTGATGAAAACCAAGTATCTAAAACATCCGGATCACGGATTAATTCAACAACCTCACCATAATGAGCAAAAGCTGAATCTAAAGCCTCTTTTTCACTTTTTTCAACAAAAACCGTTCCATCAGGACTATACCAAGCAGGAATCTGATGTCCCCACCATAATTGGCGAGAAATGCACCAAGGTTGAATATTTTCCATCCAATTGAAGTACGTCTTTTTCCAGTTATCTGGAACGAACTGCGTTTTGCCTTGTTGAACAGCCTCTATCGCTGGCTTTGCTAATTCAGCAGCATGAACATACCATTGATCTGTCAAAAAAGGCTCAATAGGGACACCACTGCGATCTCCATGAGGAACCATATGGGTATGATCATCAACAGAAGCTAAATATCCCTGTTCTTCCATCAAAGAAACAATCTTCTGGCGAGCAACAAAACGATCAGATTTATCGAGATTTTCTACTAACATTTTTAATTCATCTGATAAAATCAAACCATCGAAAAATGCTTCATTTTCACGAAGAAAAATCTCGGCTTGCTGGGTAAAAATATTGATCAAGCGTAAATGATTACGCTGTCCTACTTCAAAGTCATTAAAGTCATGAGCCGGTGTGATTTTTACAGCACCACTTCCAGCCTCAGGATCAGCATGGCTATCACCAACAATTAATAACCTACGACCAACAAGCGGCAAAAGAGCATTTTTACCGATAAGATTTTTATAACGCTCATCTTCAGGATTAACAGCAATTCCTGTATCACCAAGCATTGTTTCTGGTCGTGTTGTCGCCACTGTTATATAAGTTGTCGCATCATTTGGATCAAAAATTTTACCTTCAAGTGGATATCTAAAGTGCCACAAATGTCCTTGAACTTCTTTTTGCTCAACTTCAAGATCTGAAATAGCTGTCAACAATTTAGGATCCCAATTGACGAGGCGCTTATCCCTATATATCAACCCTTGCTTATAAAGCGTGACAAAGACTTCACGAACCGCCTGCGACAACCCCTCATCCATTGTAAACCGCTCACGCGACCAATCACATGAAACCCCAAGGCGACGCAACTGGTTTGCAATAACGCCTCCAGTTTCATAACGCCATTCCCAAATACGCTCAATAAACTTTTCTCTCCCCATTTCTTGACGCGTTGGCTCTTGACGTTCTGCAAGTTGACGTTCCACAACCATTTGCGTAGCAATCCCAGCATGATCCATACCAGGCTGCCACAACACATTTTTGCCACGCATCCGCTGAAATCTAACTATTATATCTTGAATTGTCGTATTGAGCGCATGCCCCATATGAAGTGAGCCTGTAACATTAGGAGGTGGAAGCATAACGCAAAAAGGTTCTGCATCGCTTTTAGAACCAGCTCCCGCTTTAAAAGCCCCACGAGTCTCCCATCTCTTTGCAACCCGTTGCTCTATAGAGGAAGCATCATAGTTTTTTTCTAACATTCTATCCATCCATAACGCCGCTGAAAAACACAATATATGATCAAAACCTGATCAGAATCTCGTGAATCTCAGCCATTCACTAGAGAGCTCGCAAAATCGCAAACAAAATCCCCATAAAATGAAAAACATAAAAATAATTAAGACGATTTTTTAATCGCCTTCACAATCTCTTCACGCAAAATATCTTCCAGCAAAATAGGCAATTTAGACTGTAACCATTCTGCTATAGCCGGACGCAACACATCCTTTGCAATCTTTTCTGCAGAAGAAATACAATATGCAGACAATTCCACATGACCATCCCTTCCTGCGTCTGACTGTGATTTCCTTATCTCATCTTCATATTCTTTTGCTTTATAAACAGAATTCCGTTCTTCAGAAGAAAGCTTCATCTTTTGCATATCCATACCAACTGTATTATTTTCTGCCTCTATATCCTCTTTTTCTTGCGTTATCTTCCCCCCTTGATTTTCAGAAGAAAGACCAATACGATCAGCTAAAGCTTTCATAGCATCATCAACCGATAAGGTTGTATCATAAATACCCTCGGATGCAACTTCTGAAGCATTCACTGCAACATCTTCATTTAAAAAGTGATCAGATTGAACCGCATTTTCTTCGATTATTTCACGAATAGATGTTAAAATTTCATCCATACTTGGCTCACGTAACACGCTTGAACTCTGTACCATACTTTACAACCTCTCAAAGACGCAACAACAAATAGAATCATATTTTCAGTGTATGCAAAAGAATTATAAGATCAACATGCCTCCTACGATATTTTCAAATATGCTTGTCATAAAGAGGGCGCTACACACAGTTTTCTACACTTAGTAAAAATAATATCTCGCCGCAATATCTTTCAACATATTCAACTGTTGATTTACTAATCTTTTAAAAACTAAAATAATTTAATAAGATTCAAAGAGATACTTTTATGTATTATCGGATATATTTAATTGTTTTTAAACCTAAATAACTTGCAGTCAATTTACCAATAGAAGATTGAACACTATAGCTCGCCACAACAGCATTACGCTCTGCCATTGCAAGCGCAATCTGAGCATTAATCAATAGAGTACGAGAATTTAAAACATCCAGCGTCGTTGCTTGCCCTACGCGATTTTCTTGAACACGACCTTTCAGAGCAATTTCAGCAGCACGAACACTTTCACGGTAAGCAACAACAGATGAGCGTGCGCCCTCCAACTGAAACCAAGCAGAAGTAAGTGCTTGTCGCGTATTACTATGCGCCAAATCGAGTTGAAGCTGCGCCTGTCCAAGCTGTTCCCTTGATTGGCGAATTTGCGCAGACGTACGCCCTCCTTCAAAGATTGGGACACTTACTGACAACCCTATCGATTTAGAAACGCCATCTTCTCCAACCCCGCTGTAGATTCGATTATAAGATGCTGTTGCAGAAAAATCAACTTTAGGGAGCAATGCCCCTTCTTTCGCCTTTACATTATAAACACTCGCATCAACTAAATATTTAGCATAAAGGATTGCTGGATGCATCACAACGCTCATTTGGTAAGCCATATCAAGGTTGACGGGAAAATCTTTGGCTAGAGGTGGGCGTTTTAACTTTTCAGGATCAGAACCAATAACTTGTCGATACACTGCCTCTGCTGCTTTTACATCAGAACGAGCAAGACTCAGCTCTGAAACCGCCACGGAACGTGCAGCTTGAGCTTGAGCAAGATCAACATGCCCTCCTTCACCCACATCAAATTTTGCTTTATTAGAACGAACTTGTTCCTCAAGAGCTGCCAAATTTTCTCTCCGAAGATCGGCAACACGACGTGCGTGATAGACATTAGCATAAGCGGTCACCGCCTCTAGAAACGTATTTTGTTCAACATTACGAAGATATTCACGCTGAGCCTGCAACTTAACTTGAGCTGAAGAAAAGATATTTTGCGTGATAAAACCATCAAATAATCTTTGATTTAATCTCACTCCTATAGATCCAGAAGTGACATAAGGACCTGTAAAAGACTTATTGCGCCCATAGTTCCCAACCCCCTCAACTTGTGGCAATAGCCCCGATCGCGCAATGACAACATCATCACTGGATATACGCACAGCTGCACGTTCACTATTCAACTTAGCATTATATTTATAAGCCTTAGAAAAGGCATCCATCAATGTTTCAGCACAAACAGCCTCTGATAGAAAAACACTCAACACCAGCAATAAACACGCCTGAAACTTCTTGTTTACTCTAAACATAATACACACAATAACAAACCCCAAATAAATTACAAAATTATCTTTTATTCACAAAACAAACAAGCACTAAAACACAAAACTAGGTGTTTTGAAAAAACAAGGAAGAGGCTTTACAGCGAGGTTAAAAGCACGACGAGCCGAGATGATCCCATCTTCTTTTATATAGATTTGTGCAACAGCAGCATTTCCATGCCCTTCAACCACAACAAGACGTCCACAGTCTTTCATTTGATCAAAGATACCTTGAGGAATAAAATCAACAGATCCCTCAATGAAAATCACGTCATAAGGTCCCTCAACGGCATATCCTTTCTCTAATGGACCATGAACGACAACCACATTATCACATTGATTCCGTTCTAAAGCTTCAAGAGCACGTTCAAAGAGAGATTTATCACTTTCCAGCGCAATCACAGACCCTGCAAGTTTTGCAAGCAACGCTGCACAATAACCACTATTTGCACCAATATCTAAAACAACATCTGATGATTTTACAGCGGCAAGCTGTAGTAATTTCGCTAGAGACGCAGGTTTCATCAAATAGCGTGCAGGAACCCCATCTTGCTCTGGACATAGAACAATATCAGTATCAAGATAACTTAACACTTTCATATCTTCCGATACAAAATCTTCACGAGATACCGTTAAAAAGGCTTCAAGAATTGATAAATCCGTTACATCGACTGTACGAATTTGATTGTCAACCATTTTGCGACGAAGCTCAGCAAAATCTGCAACCATAACGAATATTTTCTCCTAACCTACAAAAAACAAACAAAACAGCGACAATAAGGGATAAAGATCTCTTAAACTATGGGCGTTACAAAAAAGGATACTACAGTCAACAATTAGATTTTAACTGTATAATCTCTCATACAAAAGTGTCTTCACAAGAATAGAGGGAAATAATCTATTTTCCTATACCTCATCTCCCTTAAAAGCCGTTTCGTTTAAAATCGGCTGGAGGCCTCGCCCGGAATCGAACCGGGATACAAGGATTTGCAGTCCTCTGCGTAACCATTCCGCCACGAGGCCTCGTCAACAAACATAAAGGTTTCAATAAGGGAAGGCAACGCATCCGTCAAGGTGTAGAAATCTTCTCTCGCCTTTTTTCCTCTTATTACACAATTTATCATATTTTTTTAAAAAAAGTAATTTTATCCTTTGCAAATCAGTATTGCTTTGCTATAGCCTTTTCAACGAGATGATTGGGCACCGTTCCCCGGTAGCTCAGCGGTAGAGCAACCGGCTGTTAACCGGTTGGTCGCTGGTTCGAATCCGGCCCGGGGAGCCACATTCTTTTCTATCACAAATAATTTATTGATTTTCCATATATTTTTTACAGTGAGGGACGCGTAAATAAAAGTTAGGGAATAGGATTTTCTAACATTTCTCTATAAAGCACGCTTCGCACAATGTTTCTAATGTTTCTTTGAAGTCTGCTAACGCTTCTTGATGTAAGCCATCTAAAAGTCTCATAAACGCAACAACAATTTCACGTTGCAACGGAGTAGAAGGCTTTATGATGATGCTTTTTCGATAAGAATAGGCTTCTTTTTTTAAGAGAGAAGCCTTCTCTTTATCTAAACCATAAAGCTCTATGATCTTTTCCTCCAGTCCTACAGGAACAGATTTTTTGCCAATCTCGACAGAAGATAAAAATGCTACAGATATGTCTAATTTCTTAGCCATATCTAAGAGGCGTTCTGAGTGATCAATGCGAAGTTTCCGTAAAATTTTACCAAAAGATGTAACCATATAAAAAGTCCTATTAGAGAAGAAATATTTCTTCTGATTCTAACAAATCTTTTTATGATTTTCTTCAATTATTACGAATCAAGAGTTCTTTTCGGGGTGGTTTTTTAGCAAAACCAGATGTCCAAAGAGTCTCTAATTCTAAAAAGTCAAAATCCTTAAAAATCTCTCGAACCGCATCACAATCATTGAGACTCAAGACAAATTTGCCTTGTATGCTTTTGAGAACTTTTGCCATACTCACAAAATCATCTTCAACAAAATTCCCAGAGCTGTAACACTTCTTCTTTACAAGATAAGGCGGGTCTAGGTAAAATAAACTGTCGGGTGCATCAAATAGCTCGATAACCCGTTCCCACGACAAATTTAAGATCGTCGTATCAAGAAGCTTCTGTCTAACACGTCTCATCCTTGATAACAGCTTTTCGGGATTAAATGCTATAGGCTTTTTCCTTCCAAAACTAAAAGAGACATAATCTTTTTTCCCATACATCACACAACGTTGGAGAAACAAAAAACGGGCGGCTCTTTCAACTTTGGAAAGGCTTTCTGGTTCAATCGCCGCAAGTTCAAAAAACAACTGTCTTGAACAAACAAACCATTCTAGTCGTTTAGCTAAATCATCAAAGTCATTTTGAACGCATTGAAACAGATTCGTGATCTCTCCATTCAAATCATTAATAACGGAATATTTTGCTGGTCCTTTATTTAGGAAAATAACACCAGAACCTAAAAATGGTTCAACATAGGTTTCATGGTCAATGCTATTTAAAATCGGTATAATTTTCTTACGCAGATAGTGTTTACCACCCATCCACGCAAACAATGTTTGTGTAAATTCTTGTTTCATCATATTTTTAAAGGAGAGATTTGATATCTAACTTTTTGTTAACCATCTTTTAAGATGTGATAAGATATTATCGAGTGCATCCATAAGGCGGGCAAAATCAATAACAAACATAAAGAGAATGAAGGCAATCAATTTCATGATGCGTGACATCATCTTTAAGCCTTGATAGGTCTCTATCATCTCGTGAAGGAGCTGTTGTTCTGTTTCTGTAAGATCTTTATCTTTGCTGCTTCGTTTCTTGACCATCTTTCCAACCACATAAATGGGCTCCCTGCTTGTTATGCTTCAAAATATCTCTTGCAAGGTTGGAACTGATGACCGCAACATCCTGATTATCCAAATAAATGGGCAACCAGCCACCACAAGAAACAGACCTATTTGCCGCGCACCCAACGAGAAAGTTCAGAGCGCACACCAGCATCACTTTTTCGATTAACTTCATTTTCTACCTCAAGACGGGTTGTTGCTGTCTTTAAAGCATTCTCTGTTTGCTTTTGCCGTTCGCTTTGCTTGCCAAGCTGAAACGCCTTGGCTAAAGCCATAAAAAAAACGGCTAAAGCCGCTGTAAACATAAGAGAATATTTCTTTAGCCAAAAAATCATAAACGTTGCTCCCCAAACCGCTTGGCGACAATCACTATGCCCGTTACAGCCGCTAAAACCATGATACCTGCTAAAGCCCATTGCACCGGACCATTGCCAACCAACAAGCCTCCAAACCCCGAACAAGACCCTATAATCGGGGCAAGTGCTTCTATCTTTAAAAGACCGCTTGCTGTTTTCGTTTCTACCCTTTGATAATTCGAAGAAACATAAGCCCCTTTTACCCATAATCCCGCTTCTGCTGCTCGACGGTTGGCTAAACCCGCAAGAGGCTTCCCACCGACCTTATTCCATTTCTGTAATTCTAAGGGTACGGCTTCATAATCCCCTTGATTAAGCTTCTTCAACAAGGTTGACTTGCGAAAAGCAGCTGTTCCTACATTATAGCAAAATGAGACCAATGCCGCGAATTGGCAATCCGTTAACGAAACCGTCACCGATTCCTCTACCGTCTGCTCAAATTGCTTTAAGTCTTCACAAAGGATTTCTTCTGCTTGCTTTTGGCTAATACACATGCCTTTTTTGACAAGGGGGTGACCCGCATTGCTGGTGTGACCATAACCAATCGTCCAGATACATGCCGTGTCTCTATATGCCTCTAAACGCAAACCTTCCCATTGTTTGATAAGCTCTAATCCTTCTTTCGATATCTTTCTCATCTGACGCTCCATAAAAAAAGCCCCACAAAAGTGAGGCGGCATAAAAATGTTTTCTTATGATCTCTATTGGCTATGCTCTTTGATCAGCTGCTCGACTTCGTCAACACCAAAGCCAAGTTGAAAGAGCGGCGCATAGTCGCTTTCCTGTAATTCATACTGACAACGCTTTTCTACAAAATCACCATTTGAATCAAACGGTATTTCTGTTGTTCGACAAACCTTATGCGTGTCATCTTCAATCCCCTCTTCTCCCTCTCCAAGCTCTTTAACAAAAACCCAATAAAAACGTGTTGCTAAAAGCATCTCTAGCCTTCTTACTGTTTCAACTTTGTCAAAAGAAAGCATGTTCAGATAATCTTCTTTGCTATTTAAATGTTCTGGATATTCTATCATCTCTCCCTCCTAAACAAAATGACGCGTATGGCTACATCCACGCGCCGCAACTTGTTCATTTCCACCATTGACGATCATGGTGGCTCGAGTAAAACGCCCATTATCCGTTGTATTACTCCAGCTACCACCCCCTAACAATGCTCTCATTTCAAACGTATTTTGCGTACGGCTTATGGGTATAGGAAACGTGCCCGATAAAAATTGCCAAACATAACCGCAACCATCCTCACAACCGATATGCGAGATCATTCGACGATTCGCCGTATCCTTATATCCACCTGAAACCTTAGAGGTTGGTTCTTTCTTGCCAACAATATGTGTCTTTTCATTGCTTCCATACATAGCAGAAGCAAACGCTTCATCACTCAGTAAAGATTTTTTAACACGCGCCATATCTGTTACATGTTCGGTATAATTACGGTTTGTTGTTATATTGGTACGATACATTGATTTCGTATTTTCACCCGTCCCTGATTGAAGATAAATATCAACCCAAAGATCTGTAGAGGGGTCGTAGACCATTCCCTCTGGTGAACTATAAGGGCGGTGATTGAGACACCAAACTGAATTGGGTAAAATATCCCCTGCCCTATAACCAGACAAGGGGTGACCGGAAATCGTACCAACATCCGCACAGAGCGTATGAAACCCTCCTATCTTTCGCGAATTACTCACTGTGTAATTCCTTGGATACGTAGAGTTTTCTGATACAACAATTTTATGAGAATCTCCCTCCGGTACCAAATAAAGATAATAATCCTTGCCCGCAGAAAGAGACGGCATGCTTATTCTGGCATCTACCGTATAACTTACAACCAAAATATTATGAGTTCGTGGCAAAGTTAGATAGGTTCCTTTTTTCACGGTTAATTGCGCTTTGCCTGTCGCTACAAGAAACGGTGTGGAAATTGAAAAAACCGTTAAATTGGACTGTTTCAGTAAATTGTTTACCTCTTCCGCTAGCGCTTTTGCCTGTGAAGCTACTGTATGGGCTGTTGTTGCCGTTGCTAGGGAACTCTTGATCCCTCCAAGCTCTTGTTTCGTCGTATCGGCTGTTTTTTTGGCTTCTTCTGCTGTCCTTTTCGCTCTATCGGCTACTTCCTTGGCTTTTTCGGCTTCGCTCTTGGCTTGATAGGCTTGTGAATCTGCCGCCTCGGCTTTTTTCTTGGCTTCGTCTGAGTACATCCGCGCTAAACTTACGGGGGCTTTAAAATTCTCAACCACTTGATTGATATCAATAACCCTACTCCTCGCAGACGAGGCTATTTTCTCTGCATTTTCTGCCTGATTGCGCGCTTGCGTCGCATCATGTCTTGCATAACCAGCAGACTCCTTGGCTTCCTTGGCTATTTTTTGTGCCTCTTCTGCTTCTTCTTCTAAAGACGCGGCTTTCTTACCCGCTGTTTCGGCTGCCCTCTGCGCCTCTCCTGCTATATATTTTGCATTACTCGCTATTTCCTTGGCTTTTTCTACTTCATTCTTGGCTTCATACGCTCGGTCATCGGCTTTCTCTGCTATTTTCTTGGCTTCTTCACCTGCCATTTCTGCTAATCTGGCTATAGTCTTAGCGTTATTGGCTGCTTCATTCGCGTCGTAAGCTTTACTCCACGCTTCATTCGCTGTGCTTTTTACTTTTTCCACCTCACTACGCGCTTGCTCCGCATCATGGTTAGCATAACCTGCTGTCTGTTTGGCTTCTTTAGCTATTTTTTGTGCTTCTTCTGCGGCTGCTTCTAAAGACGCGGCTTTTTTACCCGCTGTTTCAGCTGCCTTTTGCGCCTCTCCTGCTGCATATTTTGCACTATTGGCTATTTCCTTGGCTTTTCCGGCTTCATCTTTTGCTTCATACGCGTAGTTATTGGCTTTCTCCGCTATTTTCTTGGCTTCTTCGCCTGCCGTTTCTGCTAAACTTGCTGTAAGCTTAGCACTATCTGCTGTTTCATTCGCTTTGTGGGCTTTATTCCACGCTGCATTCGCTGTGCTTTTTGCATTTTCCACCTCACTACGCGCTTGCTCCGCATCATGTTTGGCATAACCTGCTGTCTGTTTGGCTTCTTGTGCTATTTTTTCAGCTTCATCCGCTTTACGCTTCGCCTCTTGTGCTATGCCCTTCACCGCTTCCCCACTCACCTGCCCTGCCGTCTCTCCTGAACGCACCGCAGACTCTGCTACCGCTTTCGCTTCCAAAGCTATTCTAGAGGCTTCTGTTGTGCTCTGTTGGGCTTGCTCCGCTTTCGCTATTGCACTATCTGCTGCACTCTTGGCTTCTTCTGCTGTGCTCTTCGCTGCATTCGCAACTGTCTCTACACTTTCGGCTTTAGCTTTTGCATCAGCGGCTGTCTGCTGTGAACTTACTGCTGTGCTATGAGCTGTTTCCGCTAAACTCTTAGCTTCACTCGACTTCGTTAACGCTTCTAAAGCTTTTTGCCCGATCTCATCACCAGCCTGTTTAGCTGTGGTAGCGGTCGATAATGCCGTTTCTGCAATACCTTTCACTTCTTCAGAAATATTCTTGACATCATTGACTAAGGTAAGCGCTGTAGATGCTTTATCCTTCGCTGCATTCGCTTCTGTAAGCGCATTGGTAGAGGCATTTTGGGCTTCTGTTGCAAGTTGTTTGGCTTCTTCTGAGAGTGTCTTAGATGACTCTGCTATCTGTTTGGATTCTCTTGACTCCGTTAATGCCTTCTCTACTGCCGTTTGTACTTGAGACGCTGTTTTTGTGAGTTCTCTAACAGAAGATGTCGCACCTTCTGATAACTCTTTTGATTGTTCTGCAATATCCTTGGCATCATCGGCTGCCTGTTTGGCTCCATCTGCCTTTAGACTTGCTTGCATGGCTACAGTCTTAACTTCATGACACGTTGCTACCGCCGTCGCTGCTACTTGCGTCGTCTCTGTTGCTGTTTGTGAAGCTTCTCTTGCTGTTTGTTCTGCACGCGTTGCAATGGTCTTCGATTCATCGGCTAACCTCTTGGCTTCGGTCGATAAATTAACAGCATTCTCACTGCTCTGTTTGACCTCTTCAAAACGTTGTAATGCCGTAGAAAGGGAACCTTTCGTACTATTGATTTCCCCTGTAGCTCTATCGACTGCTCCTTTTGTCTCTTCTGCCATGCGCTTCGCTGCATCAGAAGTATTCTTGGCTTCTTCTGCTAAGCCATTGGCTGTATCCGCTGTCTCTTTCGCAAGGCTAGCCGTTGTCGTCGCTGCTTTAGCTTCTTCCTTCGCTTCATGAGACGTCGTAAGCGCTGTTGTCGCTGTTTGAACTGTTTTCGTCACTTCGCTAAGCGCTTGTTCCGAAACCCTCTTCGATTCTTCTGCAACCTGTTGCGCACCATTCGCACGCGACATGGCTTTTTCTGCTTCTTGACGTGCATTAACAACCTGCTCTAACGGCGCAAAGGTTTCATACGAATACAAAGATGCCGTCCCTAAAAGCTTTGGAACAACAACGCTGTCTTGAGAAGTTCCTGCTATCATTTCTTCTTTCGTTGCAACAGGTATCAAATATTCATGTTCATGATCGGGTATCTTCATCTGTTTTCGTCCTCACATCATTCAGAGCACTTCGTCTAATGAACACTCTTTCAAATCTTCAAACTCTTCTCTTAAGGTCTCTAAGCGCTTCTCTAAATCTTTCAGTGAACCATCAAGCTCTGTTTTCAAAGCGGCTTTCAGTAAATCAAAAACGCCAGTAAGCGGCGCATGTACAAAACCTCCCCCAGAATACAAAACGACCCGTACTTGAGACGGGTCGCTAATCTCTGATATCGCAAACGGTTTTAATGACATTTCAACTCCTCATGTCTTGATCCCATAAATTACACTCACATTAACGGGGCGCGTTTCAACACCACCAACCCTCTCTGCCATGAGATGATGTTCATGATGCTCTCTGTCATTCAGACCGTCTGTTATAGGCGTTGAATAATATAAAAAATTAGCAAAGGGGCTCCTGATAAACCAAGGTAAACGCGGCGGCTTGTCTTTTTCTGTAAACCTACAACACACTGATTTATAATGATAATTCACTGTTTTGTATGTTGAATGAGAGTCTCGAATAACGTAAGATTCTCTCATTTCAAGTCTGTTTATATTGAATCAAACAAACCCATTTGCTTGCACGGCATAAGCG
>NZ_JBHIRI010000015.1:0-29646 GCF_042197005.1 Bartonella sp. AA78NXGY | reverse complement strand
GGAATGAAAAGCATTCCGCATTGTCTCCAACGTCTTATTTTGCGTGATCATATCCACTAAACCAGCATGAAATAAGGCATTTGGCAAAAGAAGATAAGTTGGAACCTGTGGAACAACAGCTCTAATTTGGAGATTAAACGAAGGATTAATAGGGGCAGAATCCCCAGATGGCTTTGGTTCAACAGGGGTAGAAGGAGGAGAAACAGAATCTGTAGATGAAGGTGATACCGGAACAGATGGCTTAGATGGCATAACCTCATCCGTAGAAGTCTCAACTGGAACAAATGGTGCAGGCATAGGCACAGCAGAAGGATTTTCTGGAACTGTTGGTACAGAGGGAGACGGAACTGGTGCAGAAGGAGTCAGCGTCGAATCCGTAGGGATAAATGTTTCAGACGGTTCAGATCCCTCAGGCAAAGAAGGTGTAGATGGTATAAGTGGAGGCTCAACAGAAGGGGGTTGTTCAGGTGAAATAGTCTCTGTTGGTCGTTTAGAAGGAACCGTCTCTTCTTCAGATTGAGGAGGTAAAACTGTAGACGTTGGCTTAGAAGCAGTTTCAGAAGAATCTAATTCAGGACCAATATAAACACTTTCGAGACGAAAATCCCAAAAATCCCCTTCTCCAACAACCAATCTATTCTTTGGATCTGCATTTCCAGAAGAAGAACTTGGACCATAGACACGAAGTTTATATTGATAAGGAAATCCATTCACCGTAGTATAACTATTGGCTAACTTAAAAGAACTTTCCTCTGCTGTCCCAGCAACTTGAACAAGTGAAATACTTTGACTTCCTTTATTGCCAGCTTCTCCTTCTAGGGTTTTGGAAAATTTCTCCATCATGAGCAGTGTACTTCCCAAAACATTCCCGTAGATCAAAATACGATCAGTTTTTTGAGGATTAAACGAGCCGTCATTATTCACAAACGCACTCATCTTAATCTGCACATTTCCCTTTGCATTATAGGCTTCTTTATCATATTGTATCCCCTCTATTGGATTTATGTCATTTAGATTACTTCCTTTCTCAATATATACTTTTCCAATATATAGCGTTTGATAATCTTGAGATATAAATTTATCAAAAAAAATTGTGCTATCAGAAATGCTTATAGACGAAAGTAATGAATCTACAGGAAGAGATTCCTGTAAATCTGTATGTTTCCTTTTGGTGAGATACCATGCAGAGCCATGTGTTAATTCTAAGTGAACAGTTGATACATCCTCAACACGAATACCCCCTGTAAGGGTAGAATTCTTTGCTTTCACCAATAGAGAAGAATTATTTTGAGCCTTTAACAATAAATCACCAGAGATCTTTGTCCTTTCTGTTAATTCAATGGTAGCTTCAGCTCCATAAATATCATCTCCCGTACTATAAATGGCAATACCATCAGGAACTGAAAAAGTTGTCTGTGACAAATGCAAAGATGCTTCACCCCAAACAATTTTTTCTACTTTTGAAAGTTTTTCACTCCCTACCTTAAACATATCACCCCATACATCTGGACCTAATCCATAAAAATACAGACCGTATACTCCCTCACCCTGAACAGAAATATTGTTTTTTTCTATCTTAATACTTGTATTTTTAAACGCATTTGATGAAGCGTATTCTTGAATCAATTTACCTTCAGCATCTGCATAACCTGCAAAATTCGTAATCAAGAAGCCATGCATATCAGTCAGCTGAATAAAATCACCACGTAATTGAACATTACCACCCTGTGATATGTCAAAAGCTCTTGGAAATTCATCAATACTTTCATTATCAACTACAATCGTGTGTTTCTTACCTTTTCCCTGAATATTGGTTGTATCAATAAGATATTTTCCCCCAAATTGTGTTGAAAACGCACCAATCTCATTAAAAGTAATAGTACTGCCTGACATCCTAATGAATGCATCAGAACTACTAACAAATCCAATCCCTTTTGCATTCAAATTATCTGATACAATATCAATATTTACGCTCACTAAAGCAATATCGGTTTTTTTTCCTTCTGCACATACAGCTTGCAAACTACCTTCAATCTTCCCTCTATTCATCACAACTTGCCCGTTCTGAACACGAAAACCGGACATATCCTTAATATTTGAATTGGTTAGAACAAGCTTGCCATCATCTTTTACAGATGCACTATATAAAAATGACTGCTTTGGCCTATGCGAGATAATATTTGTCTCTAATAAATTTAAAACAGTTCCCTCTTTTTCTATAGAGAAGACAGCAATAAAATCATCTAGAGAAGAGACAGAAGGAGTATAATTTTTATTACTTATCGTATGTTTTTTACTATCGCTATATGTAAAAAAACTCCCTGATACATTACAGGAAGTTCCTAAATTATTAGGATTCGCATTAACACTCACGATTGGCAAAAAAGAAACAATAGCCGTTGTAATAAATAAAAATCTATACCCGCTTAATACATTAACCATAACTTTATTCCCAATTTGCCTTTCTCCCCCTGTTAGTTAAAAATAAAAAACATTCCCCATAACATTAAGTTAAACACACTAAAAATAGCAAGTATAAAACTTAAATAATCACTTTATACTTCAAAAACACTCTATAACTTATGTAAAAATTACTCTATATTTCACAGGCACCTAAAAACGATAGTATAAACCGCCTGAAAAAAATAATCCCTGAAAAACCACCTTTTCTAAGGCAATGCTGATAAGTTACATCTCCATGCAAAGCAAAGTTTGAAGACAACTGAGCCTTCAATCCCATTCCAGTTTCTAGAGAAGAGCCAAAAGCCCTTATTGGAATTCATCTCCAAACCGCACACGTTGTTTTCCTCTAAAACTAATGGCAAGCTGAAGCTCGCAATTGAAAGAAACAACAAGAGCCTCTTCAGAAGCAGCAAGCATCTTTCTTAAAGACCACCAACACGCATCACCCATAAATCAAGTTTTCCCATCTCAATATCAAAACCATCAATATCAGACGCCTTATCAAACCGCACATTTTGATAAATAACCTAAACCTGCGGATCAAAAATAACCCCTTTATGCCCTGTCGTAAATGACTTGCCCGCAATCAATGAAGCACTCAAAGGTGTTTCCTTCAATGTTGCTGTCTTGCCTCTTGCTTGCGTGAGAACATCCCCTTTAAATAAACCATAGGAAAAAAGGACATCTATATAAAAGCCTGTATCATGCTGCATGCTGCCATATACTGTAATAGACCATTTATCAAATGTACTTTTTTGCTTTCTTTAACATCTTGAGGTTGTAGAAAGTTTTTTTCCATTATTCTCCATTATTCCAAAGCTCAAAGTGTGATGTGTATCCTCAATCGCATTGAGCAAGACACTTGCCTCTATACCATGAACAGCAGAAACCTGAATCTTACCTTCATCAAAGGAAAGAACCACCCTGCTTCACACCAAACACAGATTGAGATAACGTAGCATTTCTACCACTTTTCTTTTCGCCATTTCCTGTAATAGAACTCTTTTTAAAAGAAGTTTTATTATCTTTTGACACAATCACTGCTGATGTAATCTTCTCAGATCTCTTTAATTCTAAAATTCCATCAGTTCCTGAAAGCCTTTTTCCCCTTTACTTTTTTGCAGCTTAAAAAGAGAATTACACGAGGGGTTATAATCTTCTGCACTCACATCTATATTGTGCACGAAGAAAGAAATAGAGGTCGTAAGAGAACACACACATAGCGTTTTAGTACTTTAATCATAATTTAGTCTAAACTTCCTTTATTTTATTCATAAAAAACTGAAAAGACACACCTAGTTCATCTACTTATTATGCACCGTTACATATAATTTGTTTTGTATTATATGTAAAGTCAAAAATCAGAAAAACGACACAACAAAACCGTGTTTTGTGCTTATGTCTTTCACAAAGGATGTATTAAAGAAAAATACAATTAAAAATGATAACTTAATCCACCAGAAAAATGCGTTCCGGAAAAGCCGTCACTCGTAAATTTATGCTGATAAATCAGATCGCTATGAAAAATAATTTTGGGAGATAATTGCGAAAAAACACCAAATCCAGCTTCTAAAGAAGTCCCAAAGGAACCAAGCTGGAAGGCATCTTTAAAATATACAAATTGTTTATCATCAAAACTACGAATGAAATGAAGCTTACCATAGAATGAGAGAACATGTGCATCTTTATCTTTAGTAAATGTAAGTGTCTTCGTTAAATACCCACCAATACGCATCCCCCAATGATCTGGACTTCGCATATCAATATTAAAATTATCAATATCACGAGTCTTATGAAACTGGAGATTTTGATAAACAAACTGAACCTGTGGTTCAAAAATAAAATATCGGCTGCCTATCATAAACGTTTTACCAGCAATTAAAGAAACACTTAGGGGCTTCCCTCTCAATGCAGCCGTTTTACCTCGCTCAAGTGTGAGAACATTTCCATTAAACAAACCATAAGAGAAGAGACCATCCATATAGAGACCCGTATCATGCTGCATGCTTCCATATGCTGTTATTGTCCATTTATCAAATATACTTTCTTGACTTTGTTTAACCTTTCGAGGCTGCAAAGAAAGCTTGCCATAATTTCCCATAATCCCAAAAGATGTCGTACTGTATGCACTTTCGATTTTCTTGAGTAAAATACCTGCCTCTAGTGCATTATAATCAAGCTCACCGCCATAATCACCATATTTAAATGCAGACAAATTTGAAGTATAATGATGATGTCCACCGTAACCGCGCAAAAACAAAGCGGGATTTTCATCATTTTTCAACAACCGACCAAGAACAGTTCGCAGCGCTTGCAACTGCTTGCTTTGATTACTGATATCCATCAATCCAGCATAAAATAAGGTATTTGGCACAAGAATATAAGTCAAAACCTGTGGAACAACGACTCTCACATTTGGCTCAAAATGAGAAGAAGGCTCAAAAACAGATGCCGGAACAGAAGAACCAGACGCAGGTGGAGTAACAACAAAAGGAGTGGGTGAAACAGATGGCGGAACAGAAGAACCAGATGCAACTGGGGAAACAACAGAAGGAGTGGGTGAAACAGATGACGGAACAGGTGAACCAGATGCAACTGGGGAAACAACAGAAGGAGTGGATGAAACAGATGACGGAACAGGTGAACCAGATGCAACTGGGGAAACAACAGAAGGAGTGGGTGAAACATGCGGCGGAACAGGTGAACCAGATGCAACTGGGGAAACAACAGAAGGAGTGGGTGAAACAGATGGCGGAACAGAAGAACCAGATGCAACTGGGGAAACAACAGAAGGAGTGGGTGAAACAGATGACGGAACAGGTGAACCAGATGCAACTGGGGAAACAACAGAAGGAGTGGATGAAACAGATGACGGAACAGGTGAACCAGATGCAACTGGGGAAACAACAGAAGGAGTGGATGAAACAGATGACGGAACAGGTGAACCAGATGCAGGTGGAGAAACTGGATTAGATTCAGCAATAGCGGGAACAACAGGTGCAAGAGAGGAAAGAGGATTGGGGATCTCAAGTACAAAAACATCAGATACATTAGGTGTGGTCGTAAGATGGGAATCCCTATCAGGAGAATCTACAGGAGAAGAAAGACTTGGCTCCTGAGACTTTTGCTGAGAGTTAGAATCAATAGAACCATCCTCACCTCCAGTAATATTAGGATGAATTTTAGAAAAAGAAGGAATATCATCAGAAGAAGGGGGGACAACCAAATCAAGAACAGGAAAAACTTTAGTGGAATCAACAAATTGACTTTCAAGTCGGAAATCCCAAAATGTTCCAGAGTTTTTAAGCACTCTTTGATTGGAATCTGCCGCCCCTAAAGAAGAGCCTGGACCATAACTCTTAAGATGATACTGATAGGGGGAGGCTTCAAGTGTGACATACCCCCCCTTTAACTGAAAAGAATCTTCCATGGCTTTTCCATAAACCTGAATAATGGAAATCCCCTGATTATTACCACCATCTCCCGTCAATGCCCCTGAACTTCCAGGAATCTTATAAACATGAACTGTTGTTTTTCCTTCAAGATCACCATTGATTAAAAGCCGGTCAGTTTTTTGCTCTTGCAGAGCTCCGCCTTTATCCAAATATGCATTAAGATAAAGATTCACATCACCGTGCGCTTTATAGACAGTCCCAAATCCTTTTCCAATGAGAAGTGTCTGATAACCATTTGTTTTTTTAGATTTTAATTCTTCAAAAACAAGAGAACTATCCGTAAGATTAACCGATGAAATAGAAGAATAATCTTTTAACCTAGAACCAGAAGCATCAGAATTTTGCAATTTGTCATATTTTGGTCGCGATAAAATCCACTTTGAACCATTTTTTAAATCTATCTTAGCTGTAGAACTTTCATCAACATGTGCGCCTCCTACAAGGGTAGAAGCATCAGCCTCAATCTTTACATTAGAACGCTCAACAGCTTTCAGGAGTGAATCTCCAGAAATTTTTGAATTTTGTAAGAGTTTAACAGAACTTTCGAATTCTCGACTATAAATAGCCGTACTTTCTGGAGCCATAAAAGTTGTCTTTGTCAAATGGACAGTCCCTTTTCCAGGTATAATTGTTTTTTTATCATTTAAGACAGCTTCCCAAAAAAAGTGCATGCCATTAAATCCATTCCCTCTCACAAAAACATTGGAATATTTTATATGAGCAGCATTATGGTTATTCCCCTGCACTACAATGCCATGAACATTGTCGACATTAACGTTTCCCTTCTGGAAATTAAGAGAGCCTTTCCCCTGAAGCATACTAAAAGCAGAACCTTCACGATGATTATCTGTATTTGTTTCCTGTTTCCCCCTCCCAGTAATAGAAACGCCCTCTAAATTAATTTCTCCATCTCCTCCTGTTTGAACACCAATACCATCAGCAAAATCAATTTTTCCTCCTTTCATATAAATTTTTGCACCATTATGACTCAAAAGACCTATCGCATCAGAAGATGTCTTAATCTCTGTCTTGGTCAAAGAAACAAACGACCCTTTACCCCCAACACTGATCCCCATTCTGGTTGCTTTAATCACCCCATCCTGCATTTCAAAAGCTCCCTCATCATTAATATCGGCCCCTATCGACACGTTATTTAACATGGAATCAAATAGAGCAACGCCTCCCCCATTTGAGGACTTTACAGCTGTTGTCCAAGCGTTTGTTTCTGAATGTCCATGTGCATTCGAAACACCGTTAATGATTATAGCCTCTCCCTCAATGACTGTATTTTTCCCTGATGCCTCTATGGCAGCATAAGAACTTTCACCCGTAAGTTGATAAGTTTTCTTGGTAATTTCATGCGTTTTACCATCATTACAGCGATAAAATGAGGCACTTTCGTTACATGAATATGGCTTCTTCTCAGAAGAAATCTCACCTGCATCAGTATTGTATACAAAGAAAAAAATAACCGTTGTAAAATGATATAAAGAGAGATGATTTTTAAACATAATTTTCTACAAACTTTCTTCCCCTTCTCTAAAAACAAAAAACACGCGTTCTGTTTAATAACTTTGGTTACGCGTGATAATTAAAATACGTTTTGTATTTTATATATCCACCCTATATTTTATGTAAAGCCAGAATCCCAAAATATCACAATTTAAAATTGTATTATTTATAAAAACGCGTAAAAATATAGATAGAAATAAAAATTCCACCCCAAAGCAGTGATTTCAAGAGAATTTAATAAAAATAAACTCAAAGAAGAAAAACAGCATAAGAAGCAAAAACTGCAAACCAGAAAGCCTTATCTCGTTTCTAAAAAGAAACAAACTTGCTCATGCAAAAAAAAACATTTTTTTAAAAAACTTATTTAAAAAGTTGCAAACAAATAATAAAAAACCACAAGCTATGCTTGTGGTTTTTTAAACAACTTACCTCAAGGTGATCATCCTAAAAACGATAGCGCAATCCACCAGAAAAACTGATTCCAGAAAAACCACCTTTACTCAACTTATGCTGATAAACCAAATCACCATGAAGCGCAAATTTTTGAGACAAGCGAGCATTAAGACCTAATCCAGCCTCTAGAGAAGAACCAAAAGCCCCTAACTGGAAAGAATCTTTAAAGCGCACAGACCTTTCTTTTCCAAAATCATGGGCAAAATGAATCTTTCCATAAAAAGAAACATCACGATCTTTTTCAGACGCAGTAAGAGTCTTTATCAAGCGACCACCCATACGCACCATCAATTGATCAAGTTTATCCATCTCAATATTAAAATTATCAATATCGCGGGCCTCATTAAATTGAAGATGCTGATAAACAACCTGAACCTGTGGATCCAAAACAACACCTTCATATCCTGTGGCAATTTTCTGACCACTCATCAAGGAAACACTTAAAGGGTTACCCTTCAATGTTGCCGTTTTACCCCGCGCAGTTGTCAGAACATCTCCCTTAAACAGACCATAAGATAACAAACCATCAACATAGAATCCTACATCATGCTGCATACTGCCATAAACTGTAGCAGTCCATTTATCAAATGTACTTTTTTGGCTTTGTGCAACATCTCGAGGTTGTAGAGAAAGCTTTCCATAAGACCCCATCACCCCAAAGGATATAACACTGTCAACATTTTCAACAGTTTGTAGCAAAACACCTGTCTCTAGTGCATAGTACCCTAGATCTCCCCCATAACCATATTCAAGCGCAGATAAATCTGAGGCATAACGATAACTTCCACCATAGCCACGCAAAAATGAAGCAGGATTTTCACGAATTTCCAACATTCCACTAGGATTAGTCCGTACTGTCTCTAACTGCTTGTTTTGATTGCTGATATCCATTAAACCAGCATGGAATAAACTATTTGGCAAAAGCAGATAAGTTGGAACCTGAGGCACAACAACCTTAACGCCTTGCCTAGAATGATGCTCACCACCTAAACTAAGTTTAGAACTCTGAGTTAATCTAAATGTAGTATCAGAATCAATAAATCCATTTTCGAGGCGGAAATCCCAAAAATCTCCTTCACCTTCGACTAATCTTTGAGACGCACTCGCTCTTCCTAATTCAGAGTTTGGGCCATAAGCATGAAGCCTATATTGGTAAGGTAGACCGTCCAATGCAATATAATCACCATCCAACAAGAAAGAATCTTTCTCCGCTATTCCAGAAACCTGAATAATCGAGATACCTTTGTCATTTCCATAACGCTCCGTACCACCTCCTGGACTTCCTGAAACACCATGCACATGTACTATCGTTTTTCCTTCAATATCACCATGGATTAAAAAACGATCCGTTTTTTGATTCTGAAGAGCCCCCCCCTTATTCAAATAAGTGTTGAGATAAAGATGTGCATTACCCTGTGCTTTATAAACTTCACCTGTTCCTCTCCCAACACGAAGGGTTTGATAGCCATCAACTATGTTAGTTTCTGGTTGTTCAAAAATAATAGAACTATCAATAAGATGTATTAATGAAATTGATGAAACACCTATAGAACTAGGAACTTGCAAATTTTTATTTTTCGGTCGTGATAAAATCCATTTTGAATCACCTCTCAACCGAAATTCAGCAGAAGAACTTTCATCAACATGTGTCCCCCCTACAAGTGTAGAAGCATCCACTGAAACCTTCACAAAAGAGCCATCCTCAACCTTCAGTAATAAATCTCCAGAAAGTTTGGAATTATCCAACAGCCTAACAACACCACCAGATCCTCTGCTATAAATAGCCGCACTCTTTGGAACTGTAAAAGAGGTTCTTGTCAAGTCAACAATCCCTCGTACGGGTAAGTTCGTTTTTGGAAGACTTCCGAACATCTCTTCCTCACCCGCAAAAATATAAAAAGAATAGGGATACTCGTGATCTTTCATTTCCTCATTTCTGTCTCCTAGTCCCTCCCAAAAACGCAACCCATAAGACGTATTACTTTCTACCAAAACCGTAGAATCCACGATAGTTATAAAGACACCCTTCCCATCGATATTATTCCCATGCATTGAAAAACCATGAGCATTGGCTAGATTAACTTTACCTTTCTCAAAATGGATAAACCCATTAGACGCATGAAAAGCTGAATTTTCATTATGGTCATCTATACCCATCCCCTGACTACCTTGTTCGGTAATAGAACTACTCCTTAAATCGACCTGTCCCCAATTTTTTATTTTAACTCCGATACCCTTTGTAAAGTTAATCTCTCCTCTTTCTATAATCACTTGTCCATATTCACTCGCCACGACCCCATACTTCCAAAAACTTTCTTTTGAAATAACAGCACTTGAAGCATCCTTAACAGTTATATTTTTCCCTAAGAGAAGCGTTTTTCTTCCAGATGCTTGTATAGCAACAGTTTCATTCGTATTTTCATCAGTTTTTTGATAATTTTTATTGTAAAAGTAGTGTTTTTTACCATCATTACACCGATAAAATTCACTATTCATACTACATGAAAATTGATCCTGATTATTTTGTGTCTTACCATTAACGCCAGAACGATCTTGTACCCCAGTATTAACAACAGCACCACCTTGAACCGTAGCATCAACATTGTGTGCACAAAAAAGAAATGCTGTTGTAAAAGTACATAAGGAAAAACGATTTTTAAATAGATTGACCATAATTACACCATAATTTTGCCCATAAAAGTAATACGTAATGTATCAAAAAACTTAACAAAGAGAAAAAATTAATACGTTTTGGATTAACTGCGCAGATCTTATTAATGCTTTTTGTGTTTTATGTAAATATGGAATTTAAAAGTTACTAAAAATACAGTCTAAATCTATTTTTTTATAAGGGATTTGCAAAAATATAACTGAAAAATTAGAGGAAAATCATCTTTAAAGTTGTTATTTAAAAGCAGCTTTAAGGAATTTTTGTACATTAAGAATGCCTATTTTAACTGTTGTTTAATCAATACCCAAAGCGTGTATAATTAATATTCGAGATAAATATTATATTGAAACAATGGGCACTCGTAAGCAGACAAAACTGAATATATGCCAAAATTGGGAAGCAAAGCTATCACATACAGCTGTTTTAGGCAGTATTTATGGAAATACGAACTAATTTAGAAAGAGGAGGAAAGTGTAAAAATTAAAATCTGTTCCGATTTTTACCATCTCTTTTCAACATTTTAAAATATTCAGAGCCGTATCTAAAAGGTGAAAATGACATATAATTTTATCTTTTTATTTATCACATTCTTTAAAGAAAACGCATTTTCAAAAAATAATACGTTATTTATGTTTCTAATCCACCAATTTTCTCAGATATATCTCATATTTCCATCTCCATTTCATAACGACAGCAGATATAATATCAAGTTTATCGGATACAGCCCTCATTGCGCCTGAGTAGCATCTTTGTCTTTGCCAATTTCTAATATTGTAAATCCTCTCCTCTTAACATAATCCCCCAAATTATATTGACTCCTTTCTTAAACGATTATCCACCTGCCAATTTTACATATAATATGAACAGGAATGCTTTTTATGGATTCATAATAAAATCCTTGAAAATATTTCAGCGCCCTAAATTAAAAAATATCTTTATAAATCAAAATATTATAAATAGTATAATAATCACTCTGAAATACGCGTTTTGAAACGATAACGTACCAACCTTCAGACTTTTCAAAAAAACGAAAGAAGTCCAACCTAAAAGCATATTAAAGATATGCAAAGTCATACTCTCGTAAAAATGCTATAACACAAGATGAATAGATAATGAGAAAAGCCACAAGTACAACTTGTGGCTTTTTGAAAGATTAATCAAAAACAGGAACAACACTAGAAATGATAACGCAATCCACCTGAAAAACTTGTTCCAGAAAAACCAGCTTTCGTTAGTTTGTGCTGATAAACCAAATCGCCGTAAAGCGCAAATTTTTGAGACAATTGGGCATTAAAACCTAATCCTGTTTCTAATGAAGAACCAAAAGCACCTAGCTGGAAAGCATCTTTAAAATGCACAAATTGTTTTCCTTCAAAACCATGAGCAAGATGAAGCTTGCCATAGAAAGAAATAACTTGAGCCTCATCAGTAACGACCAGCCTCTTTGTTAAACGCCCCCCAACACGCCCTATCCATTGATGAAGCTTTCCTAAATCAATATCAAAGCCATCCACATCACGCACCTTATTAAATTGAAGATATTGATAAACAACCTGAACTTGCGGATCAAAAACAAAACCGTCCTCCCCCACCATAAACGTTTTACCAGCAGTCAATGAAGCACTTAAAGGGAAACCCTTTAATGTTGCCGTCTTGCCACGTGCAGTTGTTAGAACATCACCTTTAAACAAGCCGTAAGACACAAGACCATCAACGTAAAAACCTGCATCATGCTGCATACCACCATATGCCGTAACTGACCATTTATCAAATGTACTTTTTTGACTCTGCTCAACATTCAAAGGTTGCAAAGAAAATCTCTCGTAAGCCCCGATAACTCCAAAAGAAGTGGAACCATACATATTTTCGATTGCTTTCAGCAAAACACCTGCCTCTAGTGCATTATAATCAAACTCGCCGCCATAACCATATTCAAGCGTGGAAAGATTTGAAGTATAACGATGATTGCCGCCATAACCGCTCACAAAAAAGAGAGGATTTTCACGACTTTCTAATAAGCCCCCAGAAGTAATACGCAAAGCTTCTAACCGCTTATTTTGATTGTTAACATTCATCAAACCAATATGACGTAAGACATTAGGCAAAAGGAGATAAGTCGGAACCTGCGGAACAACAGCCTTAACGCCCGGCTTAGGACGAGGATGAGGCTCCGGAGCTGGTTCTGGAGAAGGTTCTGGTCCCGGAATTGGCTTAGGAGAAGGATCTGGTTTAGGTTGAACATCAGAATCTATAGACCTACTTTCAAGGCGAAAATCCCAAAATTCCCCGTTACCTTCAACTAATCTCTGATCCATACTTGCTTTTCCAAACTCAGATTCTGGACCATAACTATAAAGCTTATACTGATAAGGTAATTCGTTTAAGGCTACATAACCACCTTCCAACTGAAAAGAATCTTGCTTTGCTTGTCCAGAAACCTGAATGATTGAAATACCTTCAGCATTCCCCCCCTTTCCCGTATATCCTCCTGGACTTCCTGCAACTCCATGCACTTGGAGCTTTGTTTTTCCCGAAACATCACCATGAATTAAAACACGATCAGTCTTTTGATTAACAAGAGCACCACCACTATTCAGGTATGTATTAAGAGAAATAGAGGCACCGCCCTGTGCTCTATAAACTTCACCCTTTCCCTTTCCCACACGAAGGGTTTGATAATCATCAACAGAAGAAGATTCGTGTCTTTTAAAATTAATAGAGCTCTCATCCATAAGACTAACGAGTGAAATAGAAGAATCATGTGCAGCCTCGTGTTGATCTTTTTGCAACGGTTGTTGTAAAATCCATTGAGAATGACCTCCCAAATAAAGCTCAGCATTAGAATTCTTATCAACGTGTGTGCGACCCTCAAGAGTAGAAGCATCAGCCAAAACGATCACAGATGCCCCTTTCTCAGCTTTTAATAAAAAATTCCCTGAACGAAGAGTGCTTTTCATCAAACTCACCGCACCAGAAATAACATTGCTGCCATAAAGAGCCGTATCGTCTTCAACAGAAAACTCTGTTGTATCCAAATTAACAACTTCCAATCGTGGTGGAGCTTTTTCTTCCTCTAATGAAATCTCCTCTTTTTTATCCCCATCTTCGCTCCATGGCTTTTCTCCCTGAAAATAGATACCATAAGATCCCTCACCCTTTACGGTAACAGAAGAAGACTTAAAATTAGCCTCGGTCACATAAAAGTTATTCGATAAATCTTCAGCTTCATCTTCAGTTTCAGCTTCTGTTTCAGATCGTTCTGGTACAACACTAAAAAGCTTGACGGGATTTTCTAATAATATACCATGTGCACCCTCAACCTTAATAGTCCCCCCTGTAAACTCAACACGTCCCCCTTCATCCATTAAAAAAGCCGCATCATTTTTATCTTTGTGGCCCTTTCCAGTAAGAGTAACACCATCGAGAATAACCTTCCCTCCCAACATCGCAGAAATCCCATGACTGTTGGTAAAGTTAACCTCCCCACCTTCCACCCAAATATCTGCCCCGCTATAACTGGAAAGACTTGCCTTCCCATCACGCGTATTAACTTTTGCACCCTCTAAAATAACCAATGAATTCCCCACAGCTTCAACAGCCCTATCACTGTCCTCTATAATCCCCTGCTTTACCTCAATGATTCCATTATGAGCAAAAAGAGCTAACTTTGTATTTTTAAGCGTCGTTTTTTTCAAAACAATCTTTCCATCATCGGATACAGCCACACCACGCAAAAAAGATTTATCAGAAACTTCACTGCTAACAGTTACATTCTCTCCATCAACTCTGGTCCCTATCCGCTTCACTGTTATAGCAGTAGGATCAACAGGATAATTGGAAACGTTTTCTTTCGTAATTGTATAAGATTTATTATCAATTTTGGATTCCCCGCAATTATCGCATATATAATATAATCCACTATAGTAATAAAACCCAGGATTCACTCCTCTTGCATCAGAGTCTGCATCTTTAACAGAGTTATCTACATTATCCTTATGTCCATTCCATCCATCCACTCCACTCAGCTTACGATAGTCACTCCCCCCACGAATACCCTCATCGTTATTGCCAACATTAATCATATTAGAAGGGTAATAATTATCCCCACTCTCTCCACTAAGAGGAAGCTTATGCTTATTATTCCCGCTAAGATAAGGAGAAGAATTAGCAGAGACAACTGGGATAACCTTTATAACATAAGGTTTACTATCCTTCCCCTCTGCAGCCGCATACACTTCTCTTCCATTTTGAAGCAAAGAGAGGATAGCTGTTGTACAAGCACATAAACATACATGATTTCTAAAAACTTTAATCATAGTTCCCTCGAAACTTTCCTTCCCCTCTCATTAAAAACAAAAGCACTTACAAAACACCCCCTTGCACACCTCAAAAATACGAAAAGTGTAACAAAAGAACATGCCTCATGCTTATTTGAACTGTGCAATGAATTATCCCAATAAATTTGGCAAAAGCTCTACGCTAAAAACCATCTATAAGAGAATAACAACAAAACACAATTTATAAGTGTATAATGCATTCTGTATTTCGTGTAAAGAAAAAATGAAACCAGTGCGTGCAATTAATTAAAAACACAATCTAGCCTTGTGAACTCTAAAAATTAATCCACAAGGAGATGAATGAAACAATGATTTAAATCCGTAAAAAACAAACTCTCAAAAACGAGCTTTAGAAAACATCAAATATTATATTAGATAATATCAATACAGTACTAAAAAGGATAACGTAACGCATACCTGTCTGCTGAACGCTTAAAAAGCCGATAAAAGCGAAGCACTCTATCGCATCAGTAGCAGCATAAATTTTAAGAAAATTCGCTTTAGCGGAGAAAAGTGCTCTCATACACAAAAAACTATGTTTTTTTTGCTCAATCAAGAAGACGAAAATCTTTTAAAGACAACACAAGTTGTTACAAAGAAAAAAGGCAGCACAATGTGCTGCCTTTTCTAAAAAGGCACATAGTGTACCTTATATTAAAACTGATAACGTATTCCTCCGGAAAAACTTGTTCCCGAAAAACCAGCCTTATTAAGCTTATGTTGATAGAGAATATCAGCATGCAGAGAGAACTGTGGCAACAATTTGGCATTAAAACCTAATCCAGCCTCTAGAGAAGAACCAAAAGCTCCTAACTTGAAAGCATCATTGAAATGCACAGACTGTTTTCCTTCAAAACCATGAGCAAGATAAAGCTTACCATAGAAAGCAACAGCATCCACGCCTTCAGAACCTGTAGGAATCTTGGTTAAACGTCCACCAACACGTGCTACCCACTGATTAAGGTTACCCATTTCAATATTAAAATTGTCGATATCACGGGCCTTATCAAACCGGAGATGTTGATACACAACCTGAACCTGCGGATCAAAGACAAAGCCCTTATATCCTGTCATAATTGTCTGACCACCAGCTAAAGAAACACTCAAAGGATTACCTTTTAATGTTGCTGTTTTACCCCGTGCAAGGGTGAGAACATCACCTTTGAACAGACCATAGGATAAAAGACCATCGACATAGAAGCCAACATTATGCTGCATGCTACCATATACCGTAGCAGTCCATTTATCAAATGCACTCTTCTGACTGTACTCAACATTCACAGGCTGCAGAGAAAGTTTTCCATAAGTTCCCATAACGCCAAAGGATATAGCACTGTCAGCATTTTCAATAGTTTGCAGCAAAACACCTGCCTCTACACCATTATAACTAAGATCACCTCCGTAACCATATTCAAGTGCGGAAAGATCTGAAGCATAACGGTAACTTCCACCATAGCCGCGCAAGTATAAAGCGGGATTTTCACGAACCTCTACCATTCCTGTAGAAGTCATCCGCAACGTCTCCAATTGCTTATTTTGATTGCTAATATCCATTAAACCAGCGTGGAATACACTATTAGGCAAGCTGAGATAAGTTGGAACCTGTGGAACAACAGACCTTACAAATTGTTCAGGAAGGGCAGCAGATCCAACAGACTTAACATACTGATTTTCTAAACGGAAATTCCAAAATTCTCCACCATCCTTAACAAATTTCTGCTGAACATGCTCCTGTTTCGAAGTCGCTTCTGGAGCATAAGCACGAAGGGTGTATTTGTAAGGTGAGTTTCTCAGTGCAACATAATTGCCATCGAGTTGGAAAGAGTCTTTCTTCGCTTGACCATAGACCTGAATAATTGAAACAGTATGAGCAATCTTGGCATTCGCTTTACCATCTCCTACATTGCCCGCATCACCTCGTACATGTATTTTTGTTTTTCCAGAAACATCACCATGAATGACAAGCCGATCAGTGACTTGCTGATCACTCCGATCACGAGGATTTAAACGTGCATTGAGATGAATTACAGCATTACCCTGTGCCGCATAAACAGTTCCTTTCCCATTTCCAATATGGAGAGTCTGATATTTTCCTTCAGATTCCGAAGGTGCAAAATCAATAGCACTATTTACAAGACTTACAGAAGAAATGCATGAATCCACACATCCTGAATCTAGAGTCCCCAAATTCCTCTGTGCACTTCTTTTTAGAATCCACTGTGAATTATTAGCCAAGTCTAATTTTGCATAAGAATTTTTATCAACGCGAACACCGCCTGTAACAATAGAATTATCAACTGAAACCAATATGTTCGAATCATTCTCGGCTTTTAATAACAAGTCACCAGCAAGAGTTGTTTTATTTTCTAATGAAACATGACCACCAGAATTATTACCATAGATAGCTATACCATTTGCAACTTCAAAATCAGTTTTTTTCAACGAAACTGTCCCTGTTATGCCTATAGGCGTTTTTTCCTGTTTGGACACAGTACTCCGCTTAACAACATTTGTTTTCTCAGTTGTTAAATCCTGACTTCGATTTTGTTGACTCGCTTCCTTCTGTGTTCCCCCATCAAAATATATGCCGTAGACTCCGTCACCTTCCACTTTAACAGTAGAAGACTCGATATTTACGTGATTCATAGTAGGACGAACGTCAGAAGATCTCCTTCTCCTGGAAGAGCCGGTCTCAACCACATTATCATCAGACTTTATAATCCACAAACCATGAGCATCAGTAACAACATTTCCATTCTTAAAATCAACAGAAGCATTATCACTCACCAAAAAAGCTGCACGTCCAAATTTCTCTGTAGAATTCGACTTTCCTGCTTCCTTTTTCGCAGTAATATTAACTTTGTTTAATCTTACACGTCCCCGTGCTTCTGATCTCACAGCCACTCCATTTGTCAGCATAACCGTTCCAGAGTCCATAGTTACCTCACCAGCCTGACTCGCCAAACCAGCCACAGCTAAATCCCCCGTTACGTTAATTTTCGTATCCTTTAAATTAACAGATGATCCAGAACCCGCCAAAGCGCCTACATAACGCGCATTGACTGTTCCAGCATGCATTGTAACCTTCCCGCCACTTTGCGCTTCAAGCCCAATCACAGAAGAGGTAATTGTTGATTTATTATCCAAAACAACTTCTGCCCCCTCTTCTGCAAGCACAGCACTCACGGCATATATTTCATTAAAATCAACATTATTTTTGCTATCAGAAAAATCCGCACCACTAATTGTGGCTCCCTCTAACTTAATAACCGTATCCTGATTTTTTGCATGCATAGGATGCTGAGTTTTATCACTTACCTTCAGTGTCTTCCCTGTTATTGTCCGCGATTTACCATCTCTACACAAATAAGTAGTCTGTGATCCCTTCTCACCATTATTCATATCATCACATGTAGAAGAAACCGTTTCCTTAGAAGAAACATCTCCATTACCAGTACGACTAAGCATAAGAACACGCCCAACAGCTCTAGAAGATACAGCAGATGTCTCAGAAACCACAGGAGAAGAAGCATTCGCAGAAGCCCCATTAGAAGATATAACAGCTATCTCAGAAACCACAGAAGTAGAAGGCTGCATAGCAGAAGCTCCATTAGATATAGCAGGTATCTCAGGAGCAGAAGGCTTCATAGCAGAAACTCCATTAGAAGATATAGCAGATATCTCAGAAGTAGAAGGCTGCACAGCAGAAGCTCCATTAGATATAGCAGATATCTCAGAAGTAGAAGGCTTCATAGCAGAAACTCCATTAGAAGATATAACAGCTACCTCAGAAACAACAGGAACAGAAGCATTCATAGCAGCCTTCATAGCAGCAGCTGATTTTATAGGTGATGGCCTCTTAGATACAATATGATCCCCAGGTGTTACAAAAATTTCATCGGCAGATATTACAGGTCCTCTACCTGTATCAGATCTCCCACTTAAATTAACTCTTGGAGGTACTAAAGGTGCCAAATTTCTGGATAAAGAAGGAGTAACAGATGATGGAGATGGAGTAACAGGTAAAAAGGTATGCACTACAACCTCAGATGTTTCAGATTCCGTAAAATCTTCGTCATCATCATCTTCATAAAATTCGTCAGATGTTTCAGATCTCAAAAGTGAATTGCCTTGAACAGAGACTACAGATGCAGATTCCCCAGATACAGGAGGAGTTATGGATTCACTATTTACTTCACCAGCACCAGTGTCAGCATTAGTATTTATTGCAGTTTCAGTAGAAGCATCAGTAGAATCAACGGCAACAAGTGGCTTAGCCTTAAAAATAGGTTGAAAATTAGCAGTAGCAGTATAAGCAGAAACGAGAGGTATAAAATATTCATTTTCTAAACGAAAATCCCAAACACTTCTACTATTTTTAAGTAATGTCTTATCAAAATACTGCATTTTCGGAGGAGTAGTTGGACCATAAGCACGAAGAACATACTTATAAGGTAACCCTTCTCGTGTAATATAATCACCTTTCAGCTTAAAAGAATCCCTCTCTGCATTTCCAAAAACCTGAATAATTGAAATGCTATGAGGTGTATCCTGACTTTGTGATATACCATCAGAAGTATCATTCACAACTACCATTGTTTTTCCAGAAACATCACCATGAATCAACAATCTGTCAGATATTTGAGAATTTTCTGTATTGCTAGGCATCAAATTTGCATTGAAGTAAATTGTAGCACCAGAAGCGGCAGAAGCAGCACTATAAACTGTTCCATCCCCATCTCCTATGCGAAGGGTTCGATACTCAATATCTTTATTAGATGTATTTTCATTTTTCAAAGAAGTAAAAAATCTAACATTACTATCTACAAGATTCATAGACGAAAGACATGAATCTACACAACCCGTATTTGAATTTTCCAAACTATTATGCAGATTCTTTGTTAAATACCACTCTGATCCCCCAGATAGAAAAAGCCTAGCTTGAGATTTTTTATCAACGTGAGCTCCCCCCATGACGACAGAGTCTTCAACAAAAACCGACAAATGCGACCCCTCTTCAGCTTTCAACACTAAATCACCCGAAAGAGTTGAGTCATCTTTTACAACGACGTACCCATCCAAACTGTTACCATAAATGACCACACCATTAGGAACTCTGAAAACCGTATTTTTCAAAAGAACTGCATGCAAACTATCTCCATCATCTTTTATTCCACCCTCTCTCAGATTTTGACCTACATTTTGACCACTTTCTTGTCTCACACTCGTTTGATCATTTTTTCTCCTCACATTCGAAGGTATATCACCAAAAAATACACCATAAGACTTACCTTCAACTTTAACGGTTGAATTTTGAATATCAGAAACTATTAAGTTGACAACTCTAGAGTTTGCATCTGGCTCAGACGCCACCACTGCAGAATCTCCAGCGCCAGCTCCAGATGGTGCACTAGTACTTCCAGAATCTGCACCGCTTCCTAAAAAATTCTCTATAGGGAATAAAGCCTCAAAATACGCGGAACCAATATTATTAAGGACAGCGCCATCTCTAGATTCAATAGAGATGACCTCACCAACGAAAGAATCACTATTAGCGTCAGAATCCTGTTGCGTATCATTGCCACCCTCACTCTCCGCTTCTACTCTATTAGAAGCTCCAGAGATATTATTCTTAAAGCTATCACTTACCAAAAATGCAATAGTATTAGGAGCTCTAAGTTTTCCATTTTTAAAGGAAATAGTACCTCCAAGTGACAATAAACCTATATTCGTCTCCGAAGTACCAACTTCTGTAGTTTTTGGTTCCTCAGCAACATTGATAACCGTCCCGTCTAGTAGAACAGTCCCCTCTTTTGTAGAGATAACTCCTATTCCACCCTCTTTCACGGTAATTGCTCCAGACCTCATCTCGATAACGGATGGACCCAAACTAACTAAACCGATTCTTTTAACATTAATATCTACATTCTCTAAAACAATCCACCCATTATCACTAGCAAGAGCACCTATATACGCATCTCTGATTCCTCCCCCCACCATTGTGATCTTTCCAGTCTCTTCAGCCCGAAGCCCAATAAAAAAACCCTGAATATTTGAGTTTTTCAATTTAACCTCCGCACCCATATTTGAAGCAGAATCTCCGACATATACACCAACATAAAGCGGATCATGAATATATAAACTACCTATGTTCTCTATACCTACTTTATAATCCTGTATACCTACTGCAGATAAACTTTCAGAAAGTTCTTTCCCAATATTCATACTTTCAATGGATACTTCGTCCAAATTAACAACTACTTTCCCATCATCAAGGGGAGATTCCACATTTACAGCGCTCTCACCTTGATCCGCTATAATAGTCCCCCCTATTAGAGCATATACTCCCGACTGATCACAGGAAATAGATCCATATATTCGCTGATCACCATTGAGTAAATCAGCCAATCCTTTACCTGCCTCCACAGAATCTATAAATTCTAGAGCCCCAACACCATCACCAACCGGTGTAGATACACTCACACCAGGCACAAAAAAACCTGCTCTATCAGGTGTTAAAGAATTCAATACAAAACTTGATATACCTGGCATACCAATAAGACCATCTGCACTCGCTTTTTGTACTCTTAGCGCCTCTTCCCCCACTGGAAAATATGTTTCAGCTAAACTATCTTTTTTCGGAATATTAAATAATGTCCAAGTATCTACATTTCTTGGAACATCTAGTAATCTAACTAACTCTCCACCTACTCCACTTGGCACACCTGCATGCCCATCACGTGCTCTCTTCCCACTTGCTATTGCTGTTTTTGCTTCTTTTGCCTCCACATTTTCTGCTCTTGTTGCTCTTGCCTTCCTAGTAGATACACCGCCTGTACCTGGAACACCTGGCATACTATTCAAAGCACCATTTGATATAGTACCTGGACCAACACCTGGAATAGCAGGCAGATTCGTTGTATCTGCCCCACTCGCAACACCTGATATAGCCTTTGGTCTTTGTTGACTTACAGTGTTTAATCCTCCTCCTGCTATATTACCTGATAATAAAGTATCTTGTACAAGAGCTAATGAGCCATCAAAGCCAGCTGGTACACCTGCTTGCGGCACATTTACTACTGTTTCCATCCTAGTAGATAAGACGCCTGAACTAGGAGTAGATAGGACACCTGAACCTGGGACCCCTGGCACAGCACCTGTACCACTCGCAACACCAGGTACTGCACCTGCACCACTCGCAACACCAAGTACTGCACCTGCACCACTCGCAACACCAGGTACTGCACCTGCACCACTCGCAACACGAACACTACTATCTGCAACATTCCGTATCATGCCAGGAACAAAAATATTATTCTTTCTAGAATGACAAGCACTAATAGGTCGAATGTGATTTAAAACAGGCACAATCTGAGCCTGAGCCTGAGGCTGAGGCTGAGGCTGAGGCTGAGGCTGAGCAGAACCACTACCAACAGGATTACCGACTCTAGGTTCTGCTCTTCCAGAAACCTCCACTCCTCCGGGTGGTGTTATAGCCCCTGTGCTCGACCCTCCAATTAAAGAGGTAAATGATGATAATGATGGCAATGAAACTGAAGGAAAGTATGATGAGAACCAACCACTCCCCATAGAAACATCTACACCTTGTAAAAAGAAGAAAGCACTTGTTGTCAGTGCGTACAAACGTGTACGCTTTTTAAATACATTGATCATATGTCAAACTTTCTAAATAATGTTGCAAAAACACTAGAATTAAGTGAAAATGAGGTAAGTGAACGGTTTGTAACATATGTCAGTCAACTTTACAACATAGTGTTATTTATTTACGCTTCATTTTGTGCATAAAAATACCAAAGTTAAGTTTTTAAGTGCGCAAACCTTTGTAATATTAGATAAAAGGATAAAATCACGATGATAAAATATATGAAATGGATGACTTCTGTTTTACTGGTTGCAATTAGTTTTGCAACGATTTTGTGGACGCATACGAGTATTGCAAATACGAGTACCCAGACAAATATAACAATTGATCATGTTTCAGGCACGACTTCTGTTCCCACTTCTCCGCAAAAGGTTGTTGTGTTTGATCTTGCCTCGCTAGATAATATGAATCGCCTTGGTATCCAAGCAGTTATCGGCCTTCCTGAAGGAAAAAAACCTTCCTATCTGCAACAATTTGACGATGCAAAATATGAAAGAATTGGAACCGTTTTTGAGCCAGATTATGAAAAAATTGCCACTCTTCAACCCGATTTGATTATTATTTCCTCCAGAACTCAAGCAAAATATAAAGACTTATCCAAAATAGCCCCAACAATTGATCTAACCGTAGAAAACGAAAATTCTCTTGAAGATATAAAACGAAATGTGTCTATCCTTGGAAAAATTTTTGGTAAAACACAAGAAGCAGAAAAGGAAATTGCAAAAATCAATGAAGCTTTTGCTGAAGTCCGTAAAAATACCCAAGGAAAAGGCACCGGGCTCATACTCATGACCTCTGGTGGAAAAATCAGTGCTTTCGGACCAAAATCACGTTTCGATATTTTTCACTCCGCTTTTGGAATTGCCCCTGCAACCGATAAACTTACCGTGCAAAAACATGGACAACTCATTTCTCCTGAATTCATTCTTGAAACCAATCCTGATTGGTTGTTAGTGATTGATCGCGATGCAGCCATTGGACGGGAAGGACAATCCGCAGCACAATTGCTCAACAATGAGCTTGTTCACCGCACAACAGCAAGCAAACAAAACCAAATTATTTATTTGGACTCTTGGAGCTGGTATCGTGCAAATGGTGGTTTAACGGCGCTCATTGAAACCGCACAGCAGATCAATGAAGCCTTTACAAAGAGCAAATAAGCGTACAAAAGAGCTTGCTTGCTATATAAATAAAATTTAAAAGCAGAGGTTGTTTATTAAGCAGTCTTTGCTTTTTTTAGATTTTGTTAGAAAATGATTTAACGTGAAGAATTACTGGATAACCATAACACTTCTAATTTTCCTGTCGATCCTCAGCATTTTTGTTGGTTATTCTGATGTCACACCTTCTGACCTATTCGCAGCCGATCCCCATGCGTGGCTTATTTTTTGGCAAACACGTCTTCCTCGTACCATTGCAATCCTTTTAGTAGGCGCAGCACTTGCACTTTCAGGTATGATCATGCAACTATTGACACGCAATCGCTTTGTCGAGCCATCAACCACTGGAACCATTGAATCTGCTTCCCTTGGCATTCTTTTTATTATGATTTTTTTGCCCGATGTTCCTGTTTTAGGAAAAATGGTCGTTGCGACAATCTTTGCCATGGCAGGCACTTTACTTTTTATGTTTTTATTGCGACGCATTCCTCTAAAATCTGCTCTCATTGTCCCCCTTACAGGGATTATGCTAAGCTATATTATTGGCTCTTTAACCAATGCCATTGCAGATTATGAAATGTTACTTCCTTCTCTTCAAGCTTACTTATTTGGCAGTTTTTCGATGGTTCTTGAAGGAAAATATGAACTCTTATGGCTATCCCTTCCCCTTTGTATTCTGGCCTATTGTACTGCTGATCGCTTTACGGTTGCAAGTTTGGGAGAAGATTTAACCAATAACCTTGGATTGAATTATCGTGTTGTCATGTTTTTTGGTCTTTTTATTGTCGCCTCAATTACCGCTGTTGTCGTCTGTACCATTGGCCGTATCCCTTTTGTTGGGTTGATTATTCCAAATATTGTTTCAAGTTTCATGGGAGATAATATGCGCTATACCGCTCCTTGGGTGGCCATCAGCGGTGCAGGATTGGTCTTGATTTGTGATCTTTTAGGACGAATAATTCATCCCTCTCTTGAAATTCCCATCAGCACCATAATGGGTGTAATCGGTAGTTTTATTTTTATGATACTGCTTTTACGCTGGAGAAAGCGTCTTGGATAGAAGAAGAAAAACAATATGTGTACTAACAACACTTATCATCATAGCATGCACTGTCATTAGTCTTTACATGACGTGGAATATCAATGTTTATACATGGAAATTTCGTCTTACAAAACTTTCCTCTCTACTTCTTATTGCCTATGCAATAAGCGTTTCCACGGTTTTATTTCAAACAATCGTTAATAACCGTCTTCTTACTCCTTCAATTATGGGATTTGATCAGCTTTATATTTTAATAAAGACTGCCCTAATGTATTTTGTAGGCTCTCTTTCTTTGCCCTTTTTGAATGAAGAAGGACAGCTTGTTCTTGAAACCCTCATTCTTATCCTTTTTTCAATAAGCCTTTTTCGCTGGCTCTTTTCAGGAAGCCTAAAAGGACTTCATTTGACGCTTTTAATCGGTGTTGTTTTAGGCGGATTTTTTTTCAGTTTACGGATGTTTATGCAATTGCAACTAAATCCAGACCAAATGATGAATTTAACCGATATTATGTTTGCAAATTTTAATAAATTTAATACACCGTTAATAGGCTTTGCCACAATCATTGTCTTCATTGTGAGTCTGATTGGATGGCATTCACGTCATCTTCTTGATATTTTGGCTTTGGGACGTGAAAATGCCCTCAATCTTGGCGTTAATTACCACAAAAGTGCGACAGCTGTCCTTATTTTTATTTCCATTCTCGTATCCATTTCCACCGCATTGGTAGGCCCCGTCACCTTTTTTGGACTGTTAGTTGCCAACCTTTCCTATGAACTTTCTCCTCAAGCAAAACACAGTATTGTTGTTCCAATTGCAATATTATTGGCTATTATTTGTCTGGTGGGGGGACAATTTATTTTAGAACAAATTTTTCATATGGCAGGGCGTTTAAGTTTTATCATTGAGTTTTGTGGGGGAATTGTTTTCTTAATGTTACTGATGAAGGGAAAACTAAAATGATTGAGATCAATCATCTTTCCAAGGCTTACGGAACACGATTGATTATCGATAATTTATGCCTTCATATTCCAAAAGGGGGGATTATTTCTCTCATTGGGCCCAATGGTTCCGGAAAATCAACTCTTTTAATGCTGATAAGACGTCTTTTACCGCACCATCAAGGGACAATTAACATTGACGGCTTTGATATTGATAAAATTCCTCACGATATTTTGGCTCAAAAACTCTCAATTTTACGTCAAGATAATCCTTTATCCTTCCGTTTAACCGTGTATGATTTAGTAAGTTTTGGGCGCTATCCTTATTCAAAAGGCTGGTATACACATGAAGATAAACAATTTATCGACAGTGCACTACGCTATCTCGGCTTACAAGATTTACAAGACCGTTTTTTAGATGAACTTTCTGGCGGTCAGCGTCAACGCGCTTTTATAGCCATGGTTATCTGCCAAGACACTGATTATCTTCTCTTAGATGAGCCATTAAACAATCTGGATATGAAACATGCCGTTTCTATGATGAAGCAATTACGCCGCACAGCTGATGAACTGAAAAAAACCATTCTTATTGTTATGCACGATATTAATTTTGCCTCATCTTACTCAGATATGATTGTTGCATTGAAAAATGGGAAAGCGGCCTATTGTGGGACTCCAAAAGAAATTATGCAACCAGAAATTCTTAAAGACATTTATGATGTCGATATTCAAATCAAAACAATTAATGACATCCCTATCGCTCTTTATTATCGATAATCATAAAGATTTTTTGCGCTTGCATGCACTATAGAATCTACTAGGGATAGTAAAATTAGCTTATTGGGGAATAGTTTAATGGTAGAACAGCGGACTTTGACTTCGTCAATCTTGGTTCGAATCCAAGTTCCCCAGCCAGTATTTAATGCCAGCCAGTATTTAATGATTGTAGCTTGTCATCGGGTTTTGTATAATTTGAAAGCAGGTTTTGCATCAATTTATTTTTTTCAAAGGATCTGCAAAACTTTCAAGGGTTATTTAAAATCCCTTTAATGCATATTTTCTCTTCCTCTAAAAATTGCAATTTGAGATGATAAGCTCTTGAGCCGGTGCGGATTCTTTGAACCACATGTATAAGATGTGCCAACCTCTTTTATCTTAAATTGGCTAAAGATTTTTCAGATCTGAGACACATCATTGAGAGAGAAGAATTTTTCTCTTGCGCAAGCAAAACAAACATTGTCTGGTAATCCTCTCGCAAATAAATCCTTTCCATAGTAATACACGTATATCTGGCTCTGTTTACGGGAAAGCCTTATCTAATAGCTACAAACCTATCTAAAGAGAGAATTCAAAAAAGAAAGCCGAGCCAAATGATATGACGCGGCTTTCAGATATTGATTATAAGATTCAAATGAATCATCCACAATGGAGTAGTAAATTCATATATACAAAACGTATCATATTGCAAGTGCTCTATTTAGAAATATGAAAACTTATCAAAAGAAACGTAAATGATAGCTATGATTTGATATCATTCATTAGCATTATAGAATCTATAAACGCTTGGTAACTTTATCAATCCAATCAAAAGAAAATGCATCTTAAATGAATGTCTTCTCAATAAGGCTTTCATAAGTATCTTTTCATTTTGCACTCAAATGTAACTTCTTTGCAAATTAACCAGCTCAAATTTGAGTTGGCAAAATTAACCAATCCAATTTTGGAGGCGTTATCTTTAGAATAGCCATCTTTAAACATTATAGCTTTTGACTCAAAATTGAATAAAATCCCATACCTTAGATGTTACAATGGTTTTGAATTTTGCTGCCTCATCTTTTTTTCAATAGGTGCCTCCAAAATTTGGGGGGAGCTCATTTGGTTTCGTATTTTTAATGTAACTTTTAAAACGTTTTTTTCTCGCTTGCTTGCGTTATATCATTGAAATGCTTTCGGTTTCATAAGACATAACATTGTGATTTTCATTCTATATTGTGATGATAGTATCTATATAATGCCTGCCTATCATTTACTAACTTTTTAGTAAGTGTTTTTAAAAATGATCTTGTCTTTAAATCCTTTTATGCAATCTTTATGAACTAAATCTATAAGCTTATGATAGTTTCAAACGATTATTCCTTTTAAGGTTACACTCAAATAAAGAGCAAAACACATCCATTCTTAAACGTATGCAATTTATGTTATTGATAATTCCAAACGACTGAAATTTAAAACAATGTGATTTGTGCTGTGATAAAAACGTATCATAAAATTTATGACCTGTTATGAATGATAACCGCTTTTCATTTCATTTGAATGCACCTATGCGTTATAGTATTTGCATCATGATTTGCTTTTTATAGTCTATACATCCATGGCAATCTTATATAAAAAATGATCAATTCAAACATGCATAAAAGTAGGGATTCTTAAGTGGATTCATACAAAATAACTGCACTTAATATATTGATTTTATTAGTTTTTATGTACAAAACCTTTTTAACTTCATAAAGATATCAATTTCCTTGTAAAAAATATTCCTCCCATTCCAACAAAAGACTCCACATAAGGCGATAAGGGATAGCTTCTATGATTTTACAAGTACTGATCGCTGGCCATGCAATAACGCCGACTGATGTCCAAGCCAATTAGACCGCCTGTGGAAACAGGCAGGTTGTGGGGCTGAATATAGTGGAACAGCACCGAACGGATAAGCCACGCGTCGTAAGTAAGCCTCTTAGCTTGCATAGCTTATAGGTTTTGGAAACAGACAATTATTATAATTCAGGTATTATAATTCAGACAATTAAAGATCAGATCTCAAGCTTTTTAATCCAGTGGACAAACACGAATAATATGTCCGTCTGGATCTTTGATTAGGAAGGTACGTCCAAATACATCAGTATACGGTTCCTTCAAAACATTTATCTCAACAGTGGTTTGCTCTTTCCATTCCGCATAGAGCTTATCTACGTCCTCTCCAGTAGGCAACATAATGCCGATTTCTGAAAAACGAGGTGCATTTTCCTCAGGCGTATCGCCCCCAGACCAGAGAGCAAAGAGAGCATCCCCCGAAGAAGCAAATGCAACATAGCGTGGCGAGGTAAACACAGGTTCTTTCTTGAAGATGAATTTGTAAAAAGCCGTAGAGTACTCTATGTTTGAAACGTATACCAACTGTAGGTTTGGGGTAACAGGATAAGTAGGAATATTACTCATAAATTCTCCATGATTTAGTAGCTGTTGCCTGACAGGCATATACCTATTAGAGAATATTTCAACAAGAGTTTGTGATGCCTCCATTCGCGGTGTGCTCTATTTATATGTTTTTATTCGCTTATTGCTATATGCTAAAATATTGAGACCGCCACTACTGGGATTATAATGATATCCCTATCGCTCTTTATTATCGATAATCTAAAGATTTTTTGCACTTGCCTACACTATAGAATCTGCTAGAAATGGTAAAATTGGCTTATTGGGGAATAGTTTAATGGTAGAACAGCGGACTCTGACTCCGTCAATCTTGGTTCGAATCCAAGTTCCCCAGCCAGTTTGTATGTAGCTGTAGTTGTAGTGTAGCTTGCCAGCGGGTTTTGTATATTTTGCCACTAGGTTTTGTACCAATTTATTTTTTCTCAAAGAGTTTTTAAGGGGTTCTCAAAGGGTCTTCAAATGCTTTTCAAAGGGTATTTAAAGCTCTCTTTAACGCATTTTTCTGCTCCTATTTTTCCAAATCACTAAAGCATGTAAAGTCGGATTGAAAAGCAAGGGGAACGATTCCTGTCGGACCATGGCGTTGTTTTGCTATAATAACCTCAGCTTTACCCTTGGCTTGCTCCATTGCCTCTTGCCATTTGCTATACTCAGCAGTGCCTTCTTTGGGTTCTTCATTTTTGAGATAATATTCTTCACGATAAACGAACAGAACAATGTCGGCATCTTGCTCGATTG
>NZ_JBHIRI010000014.1:0-39735 GCF_042197005.1 Bartonella sp. AA78NXGY | reverse complement strand
TATCATTTTTTATTTTTTTTTAAATAAAATAACCCAAACTTTACCAATAAAATATTGAACAAAAAATCCTATTTCAAAACATTATTGGAAAAATAAGAAGCGTATAAAACTTTCATGCCTGATAGCGGCGGCTTTCAGATTATAATACCCTCCCCTCACAACGATTATAACTTTTCTTACATATCGCAAGGATGTCATGTAAAAGGCTAAAGATAGAGTACATATTATATAATCACCATTGCATAAATATCTTACACGCTTTATGCTTTTCCATGGGAGCAAAAGGAAGATGTCAATGTCATCTAAACTGACGCGTAACCAAACATTGGTTTTAAATACTTTAAAAAATGCAAAAGGGCCTTTAAGTGCTTATGCGATTCTCAATCACTTACGCGAAGAAGGTTTTCGCGCACCTCTCCAAGTTTATCGTGCGTTAGAAAAGCTCGTACAGTTAAAGTGTATTCATCGTCTTGAAAGTGTAAATGCCTTTATGGTCTGTTTACACCCTGAAAACTGTCAACATGAACTTACAACGTTTATAATTTGCGAAAACTGTGGCACAGTCAACGAAATACAAAATCAAACGATTGTATCAAGTTTAAAACAGATGGTTCAAGCAGTTGACTTCCAAGCACACAAAAGCACCCTAGAAGTACGAGGTCTTTGTAAAAAATGCGCAATAAAATAAGACATCTAACTTGAAAATAAGATCTCTAACTTGCAAGTTTATATATTTAGTATTATGTAGCAGGGATCGCCTTATTGTTGGAAAAGCTCTTATCGTCCGTGCATATATCACCCTACCCTAGAGTGAGAGGCTTATTATACTCGTTAGAACATAAATATTGAAAGTATAAAATCATGTCCGTATCTGAGACCATTTTTTCAACAAAAAATCTCGATAAAATGAAACGAAAAAAGGTAATCAAGGCTCTTCTTATTGTCTTTGCGCTTTTTGTACTTTGGTTTAGCTATAAGTGGACGACGCAATGGTGTTATATGCTGTCCACTGAAGATGCCTAAACTGTGGCACAGTCAACGAAATACAAAATCAAACGATTGTATCAAGTTTAAAACAGATGGTTCAAGCGGTTGGCTTCCAAGCACACAAAAGCACCCTAGAAGTACGAGGTCTTTGTAAAAAATGCGCAATAAAATAAGACATCTAACTTGAAAATAAGATCTCTAACTTGCAAGTTTATATATTTAGTATTATGTAGCAGGGATCGCCTTATTGTTGGAAAAGCTCTTATCGTCCGTGCATATATCACCCTACCCTAGAGTGAGAGGCTTATTATACTCGTTAGAACATAAATATTGAAAGTATAAAATCATGTCCGTATCTGAGACCATTTTTTCAACAAAAAATCTCGATAAAATGAAACGAAAAAAAGTAATCAAGGCTCTTCTTATCGTCTTTGCGCTTTTTGTACTTTGGTTTAGCTATAAGTGGACGACGCAATGGCGTTATATGCTGTCCACTGAAGATGCCTATGTGCAAGGAGATATAGCCGCTATTGCGACTAAATTAAATGGGTATATTGAAAAAATTGCCATTAAAGCCAACCAAGTTGTAAAAAAGGACGATGTTTTATTTTACCTAGACAATGGTGATTATAAAATAGCCTTAGATCAAACAGAAGCGCATCTTAACACACAGAAAAAAACACTTCTACGCATTGATGCGCAAATCACAGCCGCTCGTAGTTCTTTAGATGATGCAAAAGCACAAAAAGCAGCCGCTTCAGCCATAGCAACCAATGCACAACTCACCTTAAAACGTGTAACAGAACTGAAAGCCAATCGTTATGCTCCTCAATCCAATGTTGATGATGCCAAATCCGCTTATGAACAAGCCATTGCGAATGTTAACAGAGCGGATGCAAAAATGGCTTCAGCACGTGCAAATATCCGAGTGCTAGAAGCGCAACGAAGTGAAACAGAAAGCGAAACAAAGAGTTTAGAGCTCTCGCGTAAAAAAGCACAACGTGATCTTGATTCGACCATTATACGAGCGCCATTTGATGGAGTTATAGGAAATTTAACAGCAAAAACGGGAGATTTTGTTGTAAATGGCCAACGTCTTGCGGCGTTAGTCCCCATACATGCACTTTATATTGAAGCAAACTATAAAGAAACACAGCTACAAGACATTCATACCGGACAAAAAGCTTATATTTCTGTTGATGCCTTCGAAGATGATGTTTTTACAGGAACAGTGCTTTCTATTTCGCCCGCAACAGGCGCTGTTTTTTCTCTTCTGCCTCCACAAAATGCTACCGGTAACTTTACAAAGATTGTCCAGCGCATTCCCGTACGTATTTCTATTCCAGAAGAAGTTTTAAAAACCGGACATATCCGAGCAGGAATGAGTGTTTCAGTGAAAATTGATACACGTACAAAGCCACAAGATAAAAGTCTCTTATAAAAAAGTAGAAGATCTTACTATGACATCTTCCATACCAGAGCTCATACAGTCTCAAGAACGCATAGGAATGCGCAAAATTATAGTTTTTATAGCTATGTCTTTTGGCATGTTTATGGCAATATTAGATATCCAAATCGTTTCCTCTTCTTTAGCTGAAATTCAAGCGGGTCTTACAGCAAGCTCTGAAGAAATTTCATGGGTTCAAACTTCCTATCTCATCGCTGAAGTCATCATGTTGCCGCTTTCTGGATTTTTAGGAAGATTGCTTTCAACACGTGTTTTCTTCACCATATCAGCGATCGGGTTTACGATTACTTCTGTTCTTTGTGCAACAGCAACATCTATTGGAGAGATGATTTTGTATCGCGCACTACAAGGTTTTATTGGTGGAGGAATTATCCCAAGCGTTTTTGTCGCCTCTTATGTTCTTTTTCCTCCTTCCAAACGCCCAATTGTTACCCCTATTGTTGGACTAGTAGCAACATTAGCCCCCACCATTGGTCCAACCGTGGGAGGCTATATTTGTCATCTCTCATCATGGCATTGGCTCTTTCTCATCAATGTACCCTGCGGGATTATCATCTCAATTCTCGCTTGGAAATTAATTGATTTTGATAAAGCTGATCCCTCTTTAATGAAGAAGTTTGATTGGTTAGGATTCATTTCTATGGCTACTTTCTTGGGAACTTTAGAGTATATTCTAGAAGAAGGAGCACGTCATGATTGGCTGAGTGATACGCTGATTCGGGATTTGTTCATTACCATGATTCTTGCTGCAGCCTTATTCTTCTGGCGTGCTTTTACAGTAAAAGAACCCATTGTAGATCTCTCTACTTTTTCTAATTTTAATTTTTCAGCTGCATCCATTTTTTCCTTTTCATTGGGAATAGGCCTTTATGGACTCACGTACCTTTATCCTGTCTATTTAAGCCAAATCCGCCACTTTGATGCTCTCATGATTGGAGAAACATTGTTTCTTTCAGGATTCGTCATGTTATTAACTGCCCCGCTTGCTGGATTTCTTTCAGCACGAATGGATGCACGTTTAATGATGGCAATAGGACTTTTTGGTTTTGCAATAGGTATTTGGATGGCGAGCTCTATCACAGATAACTGGGATTTTTGGCAGCTTTTTTGGCCGCAAGTTTTCCGTGGTGCTTCTGTAATGTTATGTATGGTTCCTATTAATAATATTGCCTTGGGAACACTCCCACCAGAACGGATGCAAAATGCTTCTGGACTCTTTAATCTCACCCGGAATCTAGGTGGGGCTGTAGGGCTTGCCATTATCAACACTCTCATAACAAAACGCACAGACTTCCATCATGAACGAATAGCCGAAACTCTTAACTACGCAAACAGACAAGCAACTGAAATGCTTTCAAATCTTACTGTATTATTCAAAACAGAAACCTTTGATTCCTATACTCTGGCTCTTTCTCAATTGTTTGGTATGGTACGCATACAAGCAACCATTATGGCTATTAGTGATATTTTCTTTATCATAACCATCATTTTTGGTGTTTTAACATTTATGACAATGTTTCTCAAAAAAATACCACCTCTCATGGATTCACCACCAAATCACTAAGCTTAATTAAAATTGAGAAATATTTTTTATCCTTATCACTTTCCTCGTTTCCTATGCACTTTATCTTGTCTCAAGAGACAGTATAAATAAACATATGATTCTAAATGATTCTTCTGATAAAAATTCTTTTAATGCGGGCTCTTTCCGCACTTAAAAACAACTTCTCGCATACAAAAATTGTTCTAGATGATCGGTAAACAAAGAGCTTATCTAAAGTGCTCCACACCATAAAGATAAAGCAGCCATTTCTATAAGATTTTTAATTTATCACCATAGGGCACAAAAGATTAAAAGATTCTTTGCCCTTTACTCTTTTGATTCTTACAAGAATATTCTTAAAAGATTTATGATTCTTGTGATTTTTATTCACGCACATATTTCTCTTATAATGTGTAGGACAACGTTTTTTGATTCTGAATGCAAAATTTTACATGAAAAAATCATTTTGTATTTGATCCTCTCATGCCAATTGCAAAACGATTTACCTTTATAGCAAAAAAGTAATGACATATTTTTTTTCAAAAAAGCTGCTTTTGAACATGTAATTTTATTTTTTTACACTCTTTAAAAAAAGCTGATACTTACAATTTTGATTCTACTGCTGTATATTTTTCTTTCTTAAGCCCCTTCTCTTTCAATAAGCGCTAAAATTGTATAAAATTTCTCAAAATATCTCTCTATTGAATCAATCAAAACCATTCCCTTGCACATAAAAAGCAAAGAAAAAAACTGTTTAAGAAAAAAGTAAAATATCCAACCATTTCGATACAAGATTTATCAACGATATTGAAAACTGGAAAACTGTATGATGATAGCGACTTTAAAAGAACACAAGACAACTTAAAAATCCGGTTCCTTTAATATTATAAAATAGGACGCTATTTCAAAAAATGAGCTTAAAATATATTCCTACTCACTTAACTGAAATTATCAAAAATAAGAAACCAGCCACATAATAAAATCGCAATAGAACTCCCCAAAAACTTTGTACCGCTAAATACTTTGGCTCTAGCCAAAACAGTATGCTCTCCTCAATACCAGCTGTTGAAAAACAAAATAAACATATCTTCAAGCCACTTTATGATGCTGGAAACGATTTGAAACTTCTCGTTCTCCACTAGGAACTAAAGTGCCATAACACCCAGAAAGATAATGTGGTATCAGTTCCAACGCTTGAAAGCGATGCTTTTCGTAAGGACCAGGCATTGCCAAATTTTCTGTTAAACTATTTGAAAAGCCAAAACGTTGATAAAATTCAAAATCCCCTACCAGCAAAATGGCGCCATATCCCAATTTTTTTGCTGTTTCAATTGCATGGCGGACTAAAATTGATCCTATTCCCATACCAGCACATTCAGATGCAACAGCCAAGGGGCCCAAAAGTAAAGCATGTTGTGTTTTATTTTTTCTTTTAGAAAAAGAAACATGCCAAAGACGGACACTTCCCACAAGCTCTCCCAGAGCATTTTTAACCACAAAAGAAAGTCCTTGAGCAGCTAACCGTCCACGACGTAAAGCCTCTGATGATTTACGTTTACGTCCATACCCCATCGTTGAATCAAGCAAAATTTCTCGATAAGGCTTATCGGTTTCTTGCTCCAATAAAAGTGTAAAACATGCCCCATCTTTTGTTTGAAAGTTCATCATGTTCATCTCAATGACCGCCCTCTTATAGCACCATGACGAGCATAGCAAAAAGTCTAAAAAAACTATAGTTAAAAGGAAACCTCAGATCACATATGATCGTAAAGGCTCAAAACCATTAAAAGCAACCGATGCGTAAGTTGTTGTATAAGCACCCGTTCCATGAATCAATATTTCATCTCCTATTGTTAGAGATAGAGGAAGCGGATAAGGTGTTTTTTCATAGAGAACATCTGCCGAATCGCATGTTGGTCCAGCCAAAATACAAGGCTCCATCACCTTATCATCATGAGGTGTCTCAATAGGATAACGAATGGCTTCATCCATAGTCTCAGCAAGACCATTAAATTTTCCAATATCAAGATAAACCCATCGTATATTATCATTATCAGCTTTTTTAGATATTAGAACAACTTCTGTACGAATAACACCAGCATTGCCAACCATCGCACGTCCTGGCTCAATAATCGTCTCAGGGATACGATTACCAAAATGCTTTTTCAATGAATCAAAAACTGCTGTACCATAAGCTTGTTCTGTAGGGACATCTTTCAAATAACGCGTTGGAAAACCGCCCCCCATATTCACCAACCTTAGTGAAATGCCTTCTTGTTCCAAACGCTTAAAAACTGTAGAAGCATCCGATAAAGCACGATCCCACGCACTCAAATCAACCTGCTGAGATCCAACATGAAAAGAAACACCATAGGCTTGCAAACCCAATTGGTGTGCCCGTCTTAGAACATCAACCGCCATATCTGGAACACAACCAAATTTGCGTGACAATGGCCACTCTGCACCTTTTCCATCGGTAAGAACACGGCAAAAAACACGCACTCCTGGAGCAACACGCGCAATTTTTTCCACTTCTTCCACACAATCAACGGCATAAAGTGAAACTCCCAATGCATATGCTCGTGCAATATCACGCTCTTTTTTAATCGTATTTCCAAAAGAAATACGCTCTGGCGTTGCACCTGCTTTTAAAGCCATTTCAATTTCTGCAACAGAAGCCGCATCAAAAGAAGATCCTAAAGAACTTAGCAAACACAAGATTTCAGGAGCTGGATTTGCCTTTATTGCGTAAAAAATACGAGACTGCGGCAGAGCTTTTTCAAAATTTAAATAGTTGTCACGAACAACATCAAGGTCAACAATTAAGCATGGACCTTCAGAGCGATGTGTTGCAAGAAAATCGCGAATACGTTGCGTTGCCATCTGCAATTCTCCTTGAGGGAACGCTCCCCCACTCTATGCTTAGACAGCCAAAGCTGCCAAAAGCTAAAGGACAAAAAACACACAACAACCATCCCCATTCTGATTACAAAAAACCAGAAATTAGCATTGCATGCTGCGAAAGAACAGCGCGAAACCGCGTTATTCTATTTTATCTGCCTTTTTGATTGGAGTTGAGAAAACCACTTCCGCACTGAAGGCAATGAGGTGTGCCTCTATAGTTATCCCAGCATTTAAAAGCTGGAAGACACCAGAAAGGCCCGCACCGTCGTTGCTTCAAGATGTCCTCATTCTTGCAATTGGCTGTAAGAATGACTGGAGCGGTTAGTTCCAGGTACCGTACCGGTTAATCTCACCATTTGAGAACCAGCGGACACCCACAGGCACGTGCGACTTTGGGCAAGGCATCCTATAAAACGAATTCTTTCTCATTTCAATCATTTTTTTAATTTTAAACATTTTTTAATTCTTAAAGATAAAATGATGCGAAAAAACAACACTCTCCCCAGACAAAGCCATCCATCCGCTTTCATGAGATCACACCCCTTACATTATCTGTGCAACATAAATCACTGTCTTGCGTTTAAAGCCCCTCGTTTCTTTACCCTATTCTATCTCCTAATATCCGCAGCAGAAAATAACGCAAAATAAATTACTCAAGACATTAATTTATAATGATAATTTATTATTGTACCCTTAAACAAAAATCCCATTATAAAATCCTCTTATTTCAACCCTCTTACAATGAATCAATTAAAATCATTCTTTTGCGCATCACAAATAAAAAACAATTGAAAAAAGGAGTACCTCTTATATATCCTCTCAAATGCAAAGATGACCAACATTGAAGACTGAGGATAGTAACGACTGAAGCACCATAGTCTTTAAAGATAACGTGTCCTTCCCCCAACAAAACACCATTATCTTTCTCATTTACATCCTAAAAACATCCCTGCTTCCACATTCATTTCACAGCATCGCTTAAGCAAAATATCATGAAGAAATCCCCGTATAATATAGCTTGTATAATATAGATCAACTACATCTCACCCTCTTTATACTTATGAAATTAAAAACAAACGCTCCCATTCTATCTGCCAACTCCCAATATTGCAGAAACTCCTACATTGAAATGTTTCATAACACCTTATCTAAAATGATTTTTGTCCACACGTTACTCCCATTTGCAACGTACAAGCGAATGAATTTTACGCGATTCGTTCTCATCTAATCTGAAAGCAACAAAGTTCACAATATTGAACTCTTTTATTCAAATGAATAATAAATTATCATTATAAATTAATGTATTATATTAAATTCTGAAATCATAAACTCCTATTATCATTTTATTTTTCCACCTAGCATCTGCTTTTTCATCTCCTCTTATTAATCACATCTTATTCATACGCTTTTCTCTTAAACTATAATCTCCCTCCTCTGCGCTGTTGGTGAACGGCTTTTCTATTTTTAAATGAAAAGTATTTGAAAACTCAATCCTATAAGTCAAGGAGAGCGAACAATCTATAATGATTATTTATAAGTCAAATAATTTAATATAAACAAAAAGACCGAATAATATCCGGTCTTATGAAATATTTTTCTACCAATATAAAAAACTCTTCTCTCTTAAATTTAAGAGAAAAACGCTACAACTTAAAACTCTACACTACGATATCCTTATGTCCCTTGATGAGAATCAATTGCACGCAACTTCAACAATTGAAATTGCCTATGGCGCTCACGAAAGCGCTCTCTATCGGCTTCACTACGCGTGTTATAACAAGCATCACAGGAAACACCTTCCTCATAATGAGGCGATAATTTGCTTTCAGCATTAAGAGGAGAACGACACGCGCGACATAATTCGCGTCCACATTCTTCAAGACCATGTTGAACAGAAACACGCTCATCAAAAACAAAACACTCACCCCACCATAAACTTTTCTCTTTTGGAATTTTTTCTAAATATTTGAGAATACCTCCTTTTAGATGGTAGACTTGCTCATAACCAAGATCACGAACATAAGCTGTTGATTTTTCACACCGAATACCACCTGTACAAAACATGGCAATTTTCTTTTTTTTCTTTAACTCAGCCTCATGTTTACGCACCCATTCAGGAAATTCGCGAAATGTTTTAATCTGCGGATCAATCGCTCCTTGAAAACTCCCTATTGCATATTCATAATCATTACGCGTATCGATTAAAATTGTCTCTTCATCTTGAATAAGAGCATTCCAATCTTCAGGATCCACATAAGTACCAACAACTTTTAGCGGATCAACCCCTTCAACCCCCATTGTCACAATCTCTTTTTTCAACCGCACTTTCATGCGATGAAAAGGCATTTTTGATGCCCATGAATATTTAATCTCCGGCGTTTGAAACGCTGGCTCAGCCGTAATAAAATCCACCAATGCCTCAATCGCATCACAAGAACCAGCAACTGTTCCATTAATGCCCTCTTGTGCTAAAAGCAGAGTGCCTTTGATATCCTTTGCTTGACATAAATCCTGCAAAGGTTTTTGTAATTGATGATAATGCTTCAAATCTGCAAAGCAATAAAGTGCAGCAACTTTAAAATTCTTTTCCATGTGTTTTGCCATAACGCGCGTTTCATTCAATTTCAAGATTTATTCATGTACTCTTTAACATATTGTGCTTAATCAAACGATACAAATAATATCATCTCCAAGAAGAAAAAATATCATGTGCCAAAAAAGAGAAAAGCTTTTATTATATCTCCAAGGACAAACTGTTATACCTGTTTTACTCATTGACAATCTACAAAGTGCTGTACCCTTAACACGCGCTCTTGTCAAAGGTGGATTAAAAACAATTGAGATCACCTTGCGAACACCAAATGCCCTCAAAGCAATTCAGAAAATTACACAAGAAGTCCCTGAAGCAATTGTTGGAGCCGGCACAATTCTCAACACAACACATTACGAAAAAGCCGAACAAGCTGGAGCCAAGTTTATTGTAAGCCCCGGATTATCCAATGAACTAATCAATTGTGCAAAAAATAGTGAAATTCCCCTTCTTCCCGCTGCAATGACCCCAAGTGAACTCATGCAAGCATTAAACAAAGGCTATTCATATCTTAAATTTTTCCCTGCTGAAGCTGCTGGAGGTATTTCCTTCATTGAAGCTTTAGCATCTCCCTTCTCTGATATCCGGTTTTGCCCAACAGGCGGTATTACACAAAAAAGTGCAACACAATGGCTCCAACTGCCCAATGTCTTCTGCGTTGGTGGTTCTTGGATAGCGCCCCAACAACTCATTGCAATAAGTGATTGGGATTCGATTACTGCATTAGCATATACCGCATCACAACTTCCCTCTCCCTCGAAAAAAGCTCTTTCTACAATCTAATATAAAGTGCAAGAATATCAGCCCCTTCAACAAGACCAAAGCTTTCACACATCCTTACGCAATCTTTTAACATTGCCATGGAACCACAAATCATCACCCGATCTTCATCGAGATGAATTTTGGGGAGCGCTATTGTTTCAAAAAAGCTCCCACTCTCCATAACAGTCGTAATACGCCCCATATGCTCAGAAAGCTCACAAGTAGTCATAGGATAAAATTTCAACTGTTGTGCATATGCCCCAATGAATGAATCTTGTTGCAAAGAGAAAACAAGATCTTTGCACAAATTAACTCATTCTTTTCGCGCGTTATTTAAATAAGAACAACTTCTGAAAATTTTTCATAAATGTCAGAATCACGAATAAAGCTTGCAAAAGGAAAAAAAATCCGTACCGCTTTGAAAGAAGATAAAGCACCAATTTTCCCACCCATTACTCCACAAAAGCGCGCTCTACAACATAAGTAGCAGGAGCATTATTGGCTCCTTCAACAAGACCAAAGCTTTCACACATCCTTGCGCAATCTTTTAACATTGCCATGGAACCACAAATCATCACCCGATCTTCATCAGGATGAATTTTAGGAAGGCCTGTTGTTTCAAAAAAGTCCCCACTTTCCATAACAGTCGTAATACGGCCCATATGCTCAGAAGATTCACGAGTAGTCATAGGATAAAATCTCAACTGTTGTGCATACTCTCCAATGAGTGGATCTTGTTGCAAAGAGGAAACAAGATCTTTTGCATAAATTAACTCATTTTTTTCGCGCGTTGTTTGAATAAGGACAACTTCTGCAAATTTTTCATAAGTTTCAGGATCACGAATAAGGCTTGCAAAAGGAGCAATCCCCGTCCCAGTTGAAAGAAGATAAAGACGTTTTCCAGGAATAAGAGCATCAAGCACCAGCGTTCCTGTAGATTTTTTACGCATGAGAACTGTATCACCAATTTTAATTTTTTGGAGATGCTCGGTTAAAGGTCCCCCTGGAACTTTTATCGAAAAAAACTCAAGCTGTTCATCCCAAAAGGGACTTGCAATCGAATAAGCGCGATAAATCGGCTTTTCTGCATTTGGCAAACCGATCATAACAAACTCACCCGAACGAAAACGAAAACTTTCCGGACGATTCAGACGGAATTTAAATAACCGATCTGTATAGTGACAAACCTCTTGGACAGTAAGGGCGAACACATTCTCAGGAATCGGAAAATTTGCAACGCTGCTGATGCTTGACGGAACATTGGTAGCAGACGTATTCATACTCTTCCCCATATCTTTATTGAACGTTAAATTTCGAATCCTTGACGTGATATAGTACTTGCACAACCATCTGCCAACAATTTTCTCAACACAAAAGCCTCAAGGTTAACACTTTTATGTCAAAATTAAATAAATGAGTCTAGCGCGCTCTATCAGCGATAAAATTGATTTCACTTAAAACCAATCAAAGACTAGAAAGTAAATATTGGATACCCAATCCATCTTGAAAACAAATAATATCCAAATCAACGAGTTTTCTAAATCAACAGTTTTAATGTATCAAAAAGTGTTTACACACTGTTTTCCATTCAATAAAAATAATTTTAAGTGCATGAGACGACATCCAAAATTGCACAGATGAGTGATCTTCCCCCTCATGGTAGAAAACTTGTAATACATTGACTTAACGTGGTTAATTTAATCATTTTACCTTCTCTAAATAAGAAGCCAATGCAATATTTAATCACAACAATCACACCAGCAATAATAGTCTAACATTGCACTCTTCAAAATGATACAATACAATAAACTATGTTTATTTTTTTATATGCCTAAACGAGGGAAAATAAGTAAAAAAGTCTATGTTTTACAAATCATTAGAAGATACCATGTTGATAACAACACAAATAAAACTAAACTATCTCTTATATCTAGAGTACCATTTTACATAAAAAACGACTTTAATGGCAGCATAGGCTTCTTAATGATTTTGACCATAGCAAATAGTGTCTTTCCCCTATATCGTAAAGAACCTCAATGAAACAACCAAAAAAACTCCGTATTTCACGAACACAGATAAGCTTTTAAAATGAACAAATCCGTTAATGATGAAATAGATACATCACTCTATACAGCTGTAGCAACCATCGATGTCAGTGCCATTGTTGCCAATTATATTACTTTAGCCAAACGTGTAGCTCCAACACAATGTTCAGCAGTTGTAAAGGCAAACGCCTATGGATTAGGAGCTCACAAAATTGCTCCTGCCCTTTATCAAGCTGGTTGTCGCACTTTTTTTGTCGCCCAAATCAGAGAAGCACTCCAATTAAAAAGCATTTTACCATCAAATGTCACAATTGCCATTCTGAATGGACTTCCACACTTAGCAGAAGAGTTTGTCGCACAATCTGGTATTGTTCCTGTTCTAAACTCTTGGAATGCCATTGAAAATTGGCAAAAAATTTGTCAAAAAAAAGATAAAAAATTTCCAGCAATTGTTCAAATCGATACCCATATGAACCGATTAGGACTGGATCAAAAAGAATTACAAAAACTCATCAAACACCCTACAATTTTCGAAAAAGCAGAAATAAAATATATTCTTAGTCATCTTTCTAACGGAGAAGATGATACCCACCCATCAAATTATGCCCAATTGACTTCTTTCAAAACGATCCTTGCGCAATTGCCTGCTTGCAAAGTTTCCTTTGCCAATTCTGGAGGTATCTTTCTAGGATCAGATTTTTATTTTGATCTTGTTCGTCCAGGCATTGCACTTTACGGAGTTGATCCGCGGGGAAAACACCCATCACCTTTGAAACCTGTTTTAAAACTTGAAGCCCAAGTCATTCAAAGCCGCGTTGTTGATATAGGAGCACCTGTTGGTTATGCAGAAAGCTTTATAACCAACAGACCAAGCACTCTTGCAACCATTTCTATAGGCTACGCAGACGGCTGGCTCCGTACTCTTTCGAATAAAGGAACTGTTTATTTCAACGGGCACAAACTTCCCATGGTTGGGCGGGTTTCTATGGATTCCATTATTGTAGATACGACCGATCTTGAACAAAAACCTCAAACTGGTGACTGGGTAGAACTCATTGGTCCCCATCAAACACTTGAAAAAGTATCTATAGATGCCGATACCCTTCCCAATGAAATTCTAACATCTCTTGGCTCCCGCTATAAATACATTTACACATAAAAACTCTTTAAAAAAATAAATTGATAAAAATCATCATTTTAGAAAATTGAGGGGCTTTTACAAAAGATTTTACAACAATCAACCACATAGAATGGTCATAGATACCGTACATTCACAGAAATCTCAAAACAGACAAGTTGATGGACTGTTTTATGGAAGTAGCTTTCATCTAAAATACAAAAACTTAGCCTTTCCCCATAAATTGACAAAAAAGAATCTACTACAAAGTTTTTAAAATTAATTTCCCAATTAAAATCATTCGCTTGCATACCACAAGCTGAACTATGTGTAGATAAAAATGATTTAAGAAAAGAATAATGCCTCTTATGAACCATAGTGCCAAGAGCTATAACATTAGGCGCTGGCAAAGTGTATGATAGTGCCCAGCTTACTCCGTTATGAAGCGTAAAGATAGTGGGGAATCAATGGATTTACCCTTACACCATTCACGAGCGCCGTCGCGAAATGGGATTGGGAGCGAAGTGTCTCTTTAAAACAAACACGTGAATTAACAACTCAAGTATATTCTTTTTGGAGCGTTCTGTTTTACATGAGGATCATTCCCCCACTAAAGAACACAATAAATATAAAGTATGGAGCAATGTGTAATCCCCATTATTTAAAAAACATTGCTTTAAATGCTTTTGAAAGCCATAAAGCTGAATTAAGAGGAGATGACAAACTGAGGATTGATTTTCACCTTACGGCTTTACATTTTCCAAAATAAGATTGTCTTCCAGTTTCAAAGATTACGTCAACAGAAATACGCAATCCCCGCCCTCATCTGACAGACAAAAGCAGGAACTACTCATAAAGCTCTTTTTTTCTCAATCTCTGGCTCAAGACATGTTGCTGCATTAAGTTTGGATGTTGATTTACAGGCAACAGCTAAAGCACACGAGCTCTTAGGAAAACAGCGCCGTAAAGTCACAAACTGACTTGCAATGAAGTGGAAAGATGTGCCGGCTTTTATAAGACCCCTTGTAAAAAAAAACATAATACATTTGGCTTTGCGTTTGCTCATTCTGACAGGTGTTCTTACATATTTTTTCGTCATATTTACAAAAAGCAGATTAAAGAGAAATATTTAGACAATTCTTGACTCGAAAAGATGCAACAACAGAGTTTCGCGTGTCTTTATCATCAAAAACATTAAATTTGATTTTATTCTTTCTACAACCCGTCGTCGTCACCTTAGTGAGAAGTAGTATGTCACAACACATGCAACAGACGTGCCCCTATCCTCATAGGTTTTCACTCTCGTTTACATGAATTAGCTGGCTAAACCGATGCCGACTAGTCAAAAACCATGTCATACGGTAGAATGCAAAGGAGAGCATGCCTATTGCCGACAAAACACAGCTTTTTGTCGACTTTTTCGATTTTGCTCATGTTATAAAAAACAATGCAAAATTCTAGAAAATAGACAAATAATTCCATAGTAACATGATCAACAAGTACAAAACCCACACAAAATGTGTGGGCTTTTTTCGTTCATGCAAATAAACAAATTAAATATATATTTGTTATTTAATAGGTATTTCCCAATGGTGGACACGAACAAATGAGCATTCTGTCTCCCGCAACATTATCAATACGCGATACAGGAGGCCAATATTTATTGGCTGGATCAAGAGAACTGTTGGGAAAAGCAGCTTCTTGTCGCGAATAGGGTCGTACCCAAGCATCATCTAAAGTATCAGCCACTGTATGAGGGGCATTCACCAATGGATTATTGTCTTTTGGCCAAACCCCATTCCCAACTTTTTTCGCTTCTTCAGCAATAGAGAGTAAAGCATCACAAAAACGATCAATCTCTGCTTTTGGTTCTGATTCCGTTGGCTCAATCATTAAAGTTCCCGGAACAGGGAACGACATCGTAGGCGCATGGAATCCATAATCAATGAGACGTTTTGCAATATCATCAACACTCACCCCATACTGCTCTTTCAACACGCGTGTATCCACAATACATTCGTGAGCAACACGTCCATGCTTGCCCCGATAAAGAATGGAATAAGCAGCTGAAAGACGTGCAGCAATATAATTGGCATTTAAAATGGCTATTTGTGTTGCATATTTTAAGCCATCAGCCCCCATCATTCGAATATACATCCATGTAATTGCAAGAATAGACGCACTTCCATAAGGAGCAGCCGAAACCGCATGCGTTGTCCCATCTTGTTCATGACCTGGTACGAATGGTTTGAGATGCGCAGCAACTCCAATTGGTCCCATACCAGGACCACCACCACCATGAGGAATAGCAAATGTTTTATGAAGATTCATATGACAAACATCAGCGCCAATATCCGCAGGACGAGCAAGCCCCACAAGGGCATTGAGATTAGCACCATCAAAATAAACTTGTCCGCCATTTTCATGAATAATAGAACAAATTTCCTTAATGCTTTCCTCGTAAACACCATGGGTTGAAGGATAAGTAATCATAAGAGCAGCCAATTTATCTTTATGCAATTGCGCTTTCATCTTGAGATCGTCTACATCAACATCACCATCGCTTAAACATTTTACCACAACGACTTCCATCCCTGCCATATGAGCCGAAGCTGGATTGGTACCATGCGCAGATGCAGGAATAAGACAAACTGTACGTTGATGTTCTCCTCGTGATTGGTAATATCGTCGGATAGCCAAAAGCCCAGCATATTCACCTTGAGCACCAGAATTTGGCTGAAAAGAAACTTGCGCAAATCCTGTAATTTCACACAACCACGCATTTAACTGGTTGATCATCTCCAAATAACCCGCAGCATCCTCTAGTGAAACAAAGGGATGTATATTGGCCATGCTAGCCCAACTTACAGGCATCAATTCAGCAGCTGCATTAAGCTTCATTGTACAAGAACCAAGAGGGATCATAGCGCGATCCAGCGCCAAATCCTTATCCGCTAAACGACGCAAAAAGCGCATCATATCTGTCTCTGAATGAACCGCATGAAAAAAAGGCTGAGAAAGAAAAGCAGCATCCCGTTTTTTTCCAAAGAGTCGTGGAGAAACCTGATCGCCTAATTTTGCCCCAAAAAGCTGCGCTAAAGCACCAGCATCTTCTTCTGTTGATAATTCATCAAAATTGATTGCAATAGTGTCATCATCGAGAACACGAATAAGGCGCCCACCTATTTTGGCTTGATGCGCAATTTCTCGTGCTTTTCCCTTAACAGAAATACTCACACAATCAAAAAAGCTTTTCCCTTCAACATGAACCCCTGCGGCTTCTAAACCAGCAACAAAACGACATGTTAAATGATGAATTCGCTGCGCAATTTCTTGTAAGCCTTTTGGCCCATGCCAAACAGCATAAGCGGTTGCCATATTAGCCAACAAAGCCTGCGCTGTACAAATATTTGACGTCGCTTTATCGCGCCGAATATGTTGTTCACGTGTTTGCAAAGCTAAACGAAAACCAACGCGTCCTTTGGTATCCACGGATTGACCAACAATACGCCCTGGAATAAGACGCGTTAACGCATCACTCACGGCAAGGTAACCAGCATGTGGACCACCAAATCCCATCGGAACGCCATAACGCTGCATAGTGCCAACAACGATATCTGCCCCCCATTGAGCAGGTGGCTCCTGAAGGGTAAGCGCTAAAGGATCAGCCACAACGATAACTAAAGCTCCCTTTTCCTTTGCCTCTTTTATGATCTCACTGTAATCATGAAAAGAGCCTTTTGTATCTGGCCAAGACAAAACAATTGCCGCTGTATCAGGATCAATTTCGCCATTTTGGCTAATCTGAATCCCTTGTGTTTCAGCACGCGTTTGCGCAACACTCAAAGTCTGAGGATGTAAAAGACTCTGAAGAGAAATTTTTGTTTTTTTCTCACGGAAAAAGCGAACAGCAAGGGCATTGGCTTCAGCTAAAGCAGTTGCTTCATCAAGAAGGGAAGCAGCAGAAACAGGCAAACCTGTTAGTTCACTAACCAATGTCTGAAAATAAAATAAAAGCTCTAAACGACCTTGGCTAATTTCTGCTTGATAAGGCGTATAAGCAGTATACCAAGCAGGATTTTCAAACAGATTTCGTAAAATAACCGGAGGCACATAAGTTCCATGATATCCTTGCCCAATAAAACTTTTGTGCACATGGTTACGCTCCATCATCTTGGAGAGTTCTTCCAAGGCTTGTCCTTCACTAGCAGCCTCTGGAAGATTCAATGAACGTCCCAAATGGATAGAGTGTGGAACAGCTTGAGAAATGAGTGTCTCAACACAATCAAGCTCTAAAACATCAAGCATTTTTTGTGTTTCATCAGGACGCAGCCCAATATGTCGAGAAGAAAAAGAACGCTCGATCATGGTACTCATCCAATCAAAGCCTTATAAGCATCTTTATCTAACAACCCCTCCAGTTGTGTCTCATCCTGCAATGTCATTTTCCATAACCAGCCTTCTGTTTCGGGTTTCTGGTTTACCAGTTCAGGATTATCAGCCAAGGCTTCATTTATTTCGACCACTTCACCATCAAGAGGAGCATAAACATCTGAAGCCGCCTTCACTGATTCTACAACAGCCGCCGCCTCTCCTTTGGAAAGTTTTGTTCCACTTTGTGGTAAATCAACAAAAACCAAATCCCCTAATTGCTCTTGCGCATAATGCGTAACCCCAACAGTCACCACTTGCCCTTCAACGCTAAGCCATTCATGGTCATGTGTAAAATAAGTTTTAGACATAAAAAATCATCCTTTAAAATAACGTTGTTCAACAAAGGGAAGAGAATGAACTGATAATACAATCTTTTTGCCTCGCAGTTCTGTAAAGACTTGTGTCCCTTCAACTTTAAAATCAACAGGAACGTAACCCATCGCGACAGGACCATCAAAAGAAGGACCAAAACCACCTGATGTTACAATGCCAATCTCATTACCTTGATCATCAAGAAGCACCGCACCGGCACGAATAGGTTGACGCGTTTGCGGTTTTAATCCAACACGACAACGAGCCGGTCCTTTTTGCAGTGCTTTAAGAAAAGCCTTTGCACCATAAAATTGTGCTTTTTCTCGAACACTTTTAGGAACAGCCCATGTTAGAGCCGCATCAATAGGTGTCGTATCAGGGGTAATATCATTTCCATGCAAACACAGCCCCGCTTCCAACCGCAAGCTATCGCGTGCGGCAAGTCCAATCCACTCAACACGAGAATCACTCAGCAATTTTTCAGCCAACATATGCGCATGCCCTATAGGCAAAGCAATTTCAAAGCCATCCTCTCCCGTATAACCAGAACGCGTTATAAACCAATCCTGTTGTGGTTCGAATCCTTGCATAAAGAACAATTCATTCCCTGGCAAATCCGCATCAGCAAGAACAGCTGCCGCTTCAGGACCTTGAAGTGCAAGCAATACCCTTTCAAGGGCAATCACTTGACATTCAAAATCAACCGCACGCTTTTCCAATTCTAAAAAATCAGCCTGTGCATTCCCAGCATTGGCGACCAACATAAAACGACCCTCTTCCAAACGGGTAATAATAAGATCATCAAGAATACCAGCCTGCTCATTAAGCAAATAATTATACCGTGAATGCCCAATCTTTAAAGCTGCTGCATCAATGGGAAAAGCATAGGACAAAAATTCCACAGCTTGTGCCCCTTCAACCGCAATCAATTTCATATGAGAAATATCAAAAAGTCCTGCATGTGCACGCGTATGAAGATGCTCTTTTAAAACGCCAAGAGGATAAGTTAAAGGCATGTTCCAACCCGCAAAAGCACCAAATTTTGCTCCTGCTTTTTCATGCAAATCATATAAAGGAAGTGTTTTTAAAAAAGATGTTTCTTGTGCTGTGCCCATAATAACTCCAAAGCTGCGCTAACGCCCACAGAATATGGTCGTCTCTGCCCCCTCTGTCATCAACCTGAGAGACTCGCGAAAAAATTTTTCGCTTACACCTTCGGCGCGGGTTCTCCCGACTTTCCAGATCTGCCTTCTTCCTTTTACGGTCCTTAAAGCCTGAGAGATTATGGGCTATTTCCCCTTCGGCGGCAATGCGAAAATTTGCAATCTGCACTCTCCCGCAAAAGAATGAAAGAAACGATAACGCTCTTTCCAGCATATTTAAACCTATAGCCTATCTTCATCACACTGTCATTAGTAAAGTGATGAAAATGTTCTCATTTTAAAACTTGCATAAGCTGCTTCAAAAGATTTATAATATTATCCTTTTGAACCTTACAAAAATTGCAAGCAACACATTTTAGGAAATTTAAGACAAAAATCAAAAGCTATAAACAAAAATACCTCTTGAAAATCATGCAAAACGTCACACACTAAAAAGATCGCAAAGCAATATTCTTTCGCGCGCAGTTCAACCTTAAAGATAGGGTTTCATATTCTTTTTGAGAATAAGGACTTCAAATATTTTATAAGTATGATTTTAATGCACAAGAAGTAGGTTTTCTGCTTTCTCAATAGTGTCATAAATAGCGACTATTTACAGACTAAAATTACCGAACAAAGGTGACAAAATACTCATGAAAGCTGGTAATATCTCTTACAATTGCGAAAATGATCTTCCAAAGCAAATTGCTCTTTTTCCTTTAGAAGGTGCACTCTTACTACCCGGTGGTTTTTTATCACTCAATATTTTTGAACCAGAATCACTTGAAATGATTGAAAATGTTATGGTAACTGATCGTCTATTGGGCATTATTCAACCACTTTCATCGGATACAGATCGCTTCTCTACACAACTTTATAAAACAGGCTGTATAGGGCGTATTACAAACTACAGTGAAACAGGAAACGGACAACTGTTCATTATCTTACAAGGTGTTTGCCGCTTCACTTTAGAACAAGAATTGAAAAACACAAAATCCTATCGAACAGCTCTCATCCAATCAAACATAAAAGACTTGCAAGAATTTGATATTGAAGAAAGCATTAACCGAGAGAACTTACTCGACGTTGTAGAAAAATATCTAACCATACATGAAATGGAATATAATTGGAGCAGCATCATAGAAGCCCCTACACCTATATTGGTTAATGCTTTTTCAGCTCTTATCCCCTTTACACCAGCAGAAAAACAAGCTCTCCTTGAAGCTCCAGATATCGAAAGCCGTGCCCAAACTCTTCTTGCATTAACAGAACGCTCGCTCATGAAACAAACAGGAACAGATTACCGCTTAAACTAATGAATGTCCAAACATGAAAAAAATGACCACAGATCCCAAAATGCTCGAATTGCTCGTCTGCCCAATGACGAAAGGTACTCTCTCTTTCAACCGAAAAACACAAGAGCTCATTTCTCTCAAAGCCAAACTTGCCTACCCTATTCGTGATGGCGTTCCCATTATGCTTGCCTCAGAAGCGCGCCCTTTGCAAAACAATGAAGAAATAACGCATAAAAAATAAAAAATCCTCATGCAATTTCCCTCTACAAGCCCACTGTTATCAAGTCTCTATCAATATGATATCTCAATATTTACGATTTCTGAAAAAAGAGATTTACAATGAAGATATTTATATCGCTTTACACCTTGTAACAAAAGCCAAAAATATCATCAGATTCTCTCATTCCAGCCTGTTCATACTGAAGCAATCAAAACCATTCGCTTGCACCACACAAGCATCTGAATAAAAATGGCTCTTATGAACTTCTTAAAAGCAAGAATTATAATAACATTTTTAACCAACTCAGGTAAATGAAATTTATTATATTAAACATAAAGATTGTTATATTTCATGGACTTTAATTTATACTATTTACGAACAACATATTTGAGATACCTCGATTTAAGATGAATAAAAACGACAAGTTATATCATCTTATGTATACCATATCGGGACAAGAATATTTATCTGTTTGCGTAATCTTTGAAACGGAGAAGCAACCTAATTTTTGGGAAAAAACATAAAATCGTAAAGGAGAAAATCACCTCATTACCTTACCATCACCCTTTAATTTCGCTTTACAATTTTTACAAGTATCTAAAGTATCTCAAGCAATATTTTTTATGTATAATATACGCATTAATTACATGAAAACTTGAAAAAACAAACAAGAAACACTGTTGTAATTTCAATTGACGATTGAAAGTAATTGCCTTATGAAGGAGGCTTGTGTTTTTGGTTGTATACGCGACAATCAAATAGGGTCTGGAAGCCCGAAAAACTCAAACTAGAAATAAAACCGCTTTTGCGGATATCCCGGAATTTCCGGGGGCTCTTGTTATGTCCAAGTGCTTTCAGCACTAAAAGCAAGGGGCTGTTTTGAGTCAGCACTTCCAGACCCCGGAATACTAATGCGAGGGCGCTCGCAACCGGTGGGGACATCAAGTGAAAGCCAAAAATCTACATTTTTACGATATTTCTTTAGGCAAAAAAATTCGCTTCAGAAGAAACGTCATGGGGTTTTCTCAAAAACAATTAGGAAGTCATTTAGGCGTAACATTCCAACAAATCCAAAAGTATGAAAAAGGCTTAAATCGCGTAAGTGCAAGACGTTTACAGGAAATTGCTCATATATTAGATGTTCCCGTTTCCTTCTTTTATGCTGATGGCGCAAAAAAAGAAGAGAACCTCTATCATTGTGATGACAGAATAGCAAGCAAAGCAGAATATTTACTTTTAAAAAATTTCAGAATACTGACCCGCAAAAAACAAAGAGCAATTTTGCAGTTGATTTCTGATGAAAAAAATAACCCCTTATTTTCATAAGTTCATTGCAAAGATAATCAAAGTCCTTAATAATATTGACAAGAATTGTGACTGTCTCCCCACACTTCATGAGAATGAAAATGCTTAATCTAATCTGATTTGTAAATAATCCGAATTCTAACGAGTTTAACTTAGAAATAGTGCATTGATTTATAATGATAATCTAACGTTATTGATATTGAATAAGTGTTTCGAATATCGTAAAATTCTTTCATTTCAAACGTGTTCTATATTGAATCAATCAAAATCTCTTGTTTGCACAACACAAGCAAAGTTGGCGTGTGAGTAAAAATGTACAAAAAGGCATACCTCTTATTGAATCGTCTCACATACCAAGAGCTGTAACGACATTGTGTGCTGAAAAAATGGATGATGGTGCTAACTTGCTCTTTTATTAAACGTAAATATGGGAGTGTTCAACGGCTGACTTTCCACTCATATAAGTCACTTAAAAAAGGCTTGCCAAACAAGCCTAAGAATATTCCCACACACTAAAAAACACTTAAATATATCGAGAAAGCTTAAAGATCATATACCATCATACTCCAAATAATGATATTTTATAGCATAACAGGATTAAAGTAAAAATAAGAAATATAAATTAAAAATAGACACGAAAAACTATATGTATAACTTTCATAAGAATTTATCTATATATGGATACTTAAGTTTATCCTGTTGTGCCATAAATTCTATCATTTAAGGTATGAGGATATGAAGCACGCATACCTCCTTGAAACATTCAAATGTTTTTTAGATGCCCAATATCTTTTTAAATATTTTTAGGCCTGCTTGTTGAGCCTTTAGTTTAAGTGAAAAATGAGAAGCCGCTAGAATCTAGCAGTTTACAGACTGTAATAGGAAGCTTCGCTTTTAAAGGCATAGGGAGAAAATCAAATAATTCAACAATTAACAGATAAAGTATAAAAAGATTCCACCAACGCGATACGTAATACCATCTTTAAAAAATTCAAAAGTGTGAAGGTACACATTGACAGAAGATAAGGAATTCACTTAATTAAAGTGTTTTCTAAAGAGATAATAGCTTAGCGTAAAATATTCAATTTTTTCAATTCTGAAAGATTAAAAGAGACGTATTATTTGAAATAAAACAATTTATTGTGCTAATGATGATGATTGGTGTGCACAAAATTGAGTTGTTGAAAATCAAAAATATAATTTAATGATGTTCCTTGACCAACTCACTCTCTCCTGAGTATAGCACGGGGAATAAACGTGGAGAGACATGAGGAGTATATAGAAAATGAGTTATAAAGTTGCAATTGTCGGCGCAACCGGAAATGTTGGTCGTGAAATGCTTACAATTTTAGAAGAACGTGGTTTTCCTGCACATGAAATCGTCCCTCTAGCATCACGACGCTCATTAGGACAAGAAGTTTCTTATGGAGATAAAACTTTAAAAGTAAAAGCACTGGATACTTACGATTTTTCTGACACAGATTTTTGTCTTATGTCTGCGGGAGGGAGCATTTCCAAAGAATACGCCCCTAAAATTGCTGCTGCCGGCTGTGTCGTCATCGATAATTCCTCCACGTGGCGCTATGATGCCAATGTTCCGTTGATAGTCCCTGAAGTCAATGGCGAAGCTATAAATGCCTTTTCTAAGCGTAATATTATAGCAAATCCTAATTGTTCAACAATTCAACTGGTCTTAGCTTTAAAACCTCTCCATGATGCTGCAATCATTAAACGTGTTGTTGTCTCTACATATCAGTCTGTTTCTGGAGCTGGTAAAGAAGGAATGGACGAACTTTTCGAACAATCACGTGCAGTTTTTGTTGCAGACCCAATTACATCAAAAAAATTTACTAAACGCATTGCCTTTAATGTCATTCCTCATATCGATGTTTTCATGGAAGATGGTTATACAAAAGAAGAATGGAAAATGACGGTTGAGACGAAGAAAATTCTCGATCCGAAAATTAAATTAACAGCCACTGCTGTTCGGGTCCCTGTCTTTATCGGTCATGCCGAAGCCGTCCATGTTGAATTTGAAAAACCACTAAGCGCATCTGAAGCACAAGCGCTCCTCCGCGATGCACCAGGCTGTCAGCTTATCGATAAACACGAAGATGGTGGTTATACCACACCTTATGAAGGTACCGGAGAAGATGATACCTTTATTAGCCGTGTTCGTGAAGATATCACCGTTGAAAATGGTTTAGCTTTCTGGGTTGTCGCCGATAATTTAAGAAAAGGAGCAGCATTGAATGCCGTTCAAATTGCTGAATTGCTCATTTTTCGTAATTTGATAAAGCCTAAGTCCGCAAATTAACGCCCTGTCCGAAAGGACAAAGAACCCCTAGCCGGTCTGTCAAAAGTCCGGCTTCTCTTCAGTATAACCTTCCCCAGCTGAAGGTTCATATCACCATCCTAAAGAACTGTAATCCAAGGTATTGTCAAATTTGACTCGGAATATCCTTGAATGCCTCGCCACCTTAAGTTAAGCATTGCCGCCTTAATGACATTTTACGGTACAATAGGATCAGCAGCGGAAAGCATTTTTTGCTTCATGCTGCTGATCCTTTTTGTCATTCCGGTTGTAAAATTAACTTTACCCTTATCGAGCAGGATAGGTCACGACACGGTAACGCGTTTCATTACGTTCAAAATTTTTGTAATTGACATTATCAGGAAAGGAGGGATTATAAGCACTCACGTGCTTTACAGAAACGCCTTGTGCTTTTTGCGACGGATTTAAAATTGTTCGTTCATCCCTTTTTTTAACCCCAGTGGAATCGATAACCATATCTGTTCTATAGAATTTTTGCATATTTTTCCGTGTTTTTTGAATCGCCGGAAGAGCTTTAAAGTCGGAAACAGCCTGTTTTACTCTTTCTTTTGGCGATTTTTCCATGGATTTTGATTTTGCTGGCATCTTTTTAAAAGCAATGGTAGGAACATTGTTAACATTGACGTAACGTGCAGATGCCCAACCAACTTTTCCATGATAACCAAGAGAACACCAAGTTTTATTGGATAGGCAGCCATAAATTTGCACTTTTGCTCCCATTGGAACCATTGCGATAACTTTATAAGCTGTCGCAGGGCCTGTGCGTAAAGATACCTGACCTGATGCAACACGAGCAACTGTTCCTGTAATGGTTCCAGCTTGTGCGTGAAAAGCAGTCACAGCCACCCCTGACGCTCCTAAAGCCCATAAAGTCATCATTGTTGATAAAAATTTCTTTCTTAACATTATTTTTCTTCCTCTCTTAAAACGTATGAAGGGCAAAAATTCGCCTTTGCAAAAATTTGCCGCGTTTAAATCCAATGATCAGCAACCTTTATTCCCCCCCCAAAAACCCACAACATTGCAACAAAATTTCTCTTTATCGCCTACACGAACATGGCCTTTTGATCTTGATTGCACAGTATGTTCTTCATGAATTTACGGCTAAAGCATCATCTGATTGTCCGGTTCTTCAACCAATTGTCCCTTACAGAAGTTTTTAAAGGGGCATTGGTTCCCTCAACAAATGATTGCAATAAAAGAATTAATTATTTGAATTTCAGAGAATTTCTATGAACAAATGATGATCAGCCCCCAAAACAACTAAAATAGAAGGAAAAATAATACTCTTTTAAAAATAAAAGTGATTGAATATTCTCTAAAGCTTGTATAACTTTAAATCTGCCTAAAAAATACAGAGTATATTGAAACTTCCCTCAAAAAATTTCTCGAAAAAGAAAGTTAAAAGCATATGACATTAAAAATTTTTTCTCGTAGTCGGATTATAGGATTATTCCTCTCTCTCTTTGCACTTTTTTTGTCTACTGCTTTTTCCATGGCCGCAGATAAATCAAAAATCAAACTTGGTATTATGGAAGGGCGGGATGCGATTATTTGGAAAACTGCTGCTGAACAGGCTAAAAAAGCCGGTTTAGATATTGAACTCGTTTATTTTTCTGATTACGCTTTGCCTAATGATGCTGTTAACGCAGGAGAGATCGATGCGAATGCTTTTCAGCACGCCCCTTATCTTAATGAACAAATGAAACAACGTGGCTATAAACTTTCAATTGTCGGCTATACATTTATTGCTCCAATCGGTGTTTACTCACACAAAATAAAAGACTTAAAAGATCTTCGTGATGGTGCACATGTTGGTATTCCGAACGACCCATCTAATGGTGGAAGAGCCTTACTTCTTCTTAATTCTTTAGGTCTCATTAAGTTAAAAGATCCTCATAATATTCTTGCATCTCCACTTGATATTATCGAAAATCCTAAAAACCTGCAAATTCGTGAACTCGATGCCGGTATGTTAGGACGAGCTATTGACGATTTTGACCTTGCAATTATAAACACAAACTGGGCTATTGTTTCCGGATTAAACTTCGAAAAAGATGTAGTCGCATGGGAGAGCGCAAAAAATAATCCTTATGATAATATCATCGTTGTACGCACGAGCGAAAAAGATGAACCATGGGTTAAAAAATTAGTTGCCGCTTACAACAACGATCTTATCCGTGCAAAAATCAAAGAGATTTTTGGCAATACCGCCCAAACATCTTGGTAATTGTGCCAAATATCTGAATAACTGTGCCAAATATCCGAGTAATTGTGCCAAATATCCGAGTAATTGTGAATGGAAAAACCTACTCTTATCTCCTTAAAAAACATCAGCCGTTGTTTTAACAAAACGGCTGGTGTTCCGGTGATTAATAATCTCTCTTTAAATATCCATGCTGGTGAAATCCTTGGCATTATTGGGCGCAGTGGAGCAGGAAAATCAACACTTATTCGCTGTTTAAATGGGTTAGAGAAGATTGATGCAGGGTCCATTTTTTTTGAAGATGTTGATATTTCTAATCTATCAGAGATAGAATGGGCGCCTTACCGTCAACGAATTGGGATGATTTTTCAACATTTCAATCTTCTCTCATCGCAGAATATTCTTGATAACATTGCATTGCCACTTAAATTAAGTGGTGTAAGTAAAAAACAACGCCACAAACGTGCCCTTGAACTGATTGAATTGGTTGGGTTATCTGGGAAAGAATATTGCTATCCGGCACAATTGTCCGGGGGACAAAAACAACGCGTTGGCATTGCTCGTGCGCTCGCTGCTAATCCTAAAATATTGTTATCAGATGAAGCCACCTCTGCTCTTGACCCTGAAACAACACAATCTATTCTAGAGCTCCTTGCTGATATTAATAAACACCTCAATCTCACGATTGTGCTCATCACCCATGAAATGGAAGTTGTGCGCACCATAGCGCATCGCGTTGTTGTTCTTAATCAGGGAAACATTGTAGAAGAAGGACGTGTGAAAGACATCTTTACATCACCGCAAGACGATACAACCATAGCCATGCTCAAGCTTGTAACCCCGCAACTTCCTGAAAAATTTGCGAAAAATCTCAAACCAATCGGACGAGAAGCTGTCATTGAAATTAATATTGCCGGTGAAATTGCCCAGCAGCCTTTTCTTCATCTTCTAGAAAATGAGAGTGGTTTAAAAGCACGTATTTTGCATGGTGGCATTGATACAGTTCAAGATGAAACCATCGGGAGACTCTTCTTGGCTCTTCCTGGAGAAGATAAAGAAGCTTTAGAAAAAGCTGTTCAATGGTTAACGAAAAAAGGACGATATTGTGAGGTCTTAGGCTATGTTTAATGTTCTGTCTCATGAACTTCCCCAAGCTGTTATTGATACAATATTGATGACACTTAGTGCTTCTGTTATGGCATTTATTATAGGGCTTCCCCTTGGTCTTCTTCTTCACACAACAGCACGCGGAGGGATTTTTTCCTCATCTCTCATCAATCGCCCTTTAAGCATGATCATTGACAGTATTCGTGCCATTCCCTTTATCATTCTTGCATTTTATCTTCTTCCCGTTACGCGTATCGTTGTAGGAAGAGGGATAGGAATGCCTGCTGTAATTTTTATACTGACCATTTCAGCTATCCCTTTTTATGCACGCATGGCGGAACTCTCTTTTAAAACCGTTGAAAACGGTCTCATTGAAGCGATCCGCTCGATGGGTGCAAGTCGTCTTCAAATTATCAGACATGTTCTTATTCCTGAAGCTCTCCCTAGCCTGATTACAGGTTTTACAGTCATGGTCATTTCTCTTATAGGAGCCACCTCACTTGCTGGATATCTTGGTGGAGGCGGTTTAGGGGATATGGCAATCCGCTATGGCTACCAACGCTACAATACCTTCATCATGACCATCGTCATCATCCTTTTGATCGTGCTTAATATTACAACCCAATGGACTTCTGATAAAATCGTACAAAAACTTGATAAAACAAAACATTAAAAGACTTAGAATTTCACATGCCAATACCATCATCCCCTTTGCCACTTTCCAAGTGCACCAACCCTTGCCTATCGAAAACACTCATAAGAGATTAGAAACTTTTTTCTTAAACAGTTTTTATCTCTCCCCATCCGTTTGTAACATGAAAGAAAATAGTTTTAATGGCTTTAATATAAAAGAATATAAAAGGGGATAAAATAAGAGATCTCACAGTATGTGAGACTCTCTTTAAATTAAGACATTGGTCACGACCTTTCCCAACCTTAGATAACACATTGAATTTATAATGATAATATGGCGTTATTCATATTGAATGAGAACTCTGAATACCGTAAGATCCTCTCATTCCCAATTTGTTCCATATAGAATCAACCAAAACCTCTCGCTTACACGTTACAAGCGGGAAGAGCCGTGTGAGTAAAACTATACAAGAAAGAAAGGCATGCCTCTTATGAATTATCTCAAGCGCCAAGACCTGTCTTAACATTGGCGGCTAGCATATAATATGATGGTGCCAGCTTTCTTCTTCACAAGCATAAAGATAGGGGTGCTCAATGGCTTTATCGTTATACTATTCACAGGCGCCATTGCGAAATGGGCGTGACGAACGTTGAGAGATGTTGCTTTAAAATAAGCCCGTGAATTGGCAACGCAAGTATATTCCATTTGAAGCGTTCTGTTTTACGTGATGGGTATGATCCCATTAAAGAACGCTATAAACAAAAGCGTGAAGCAATGCACTATCTTCATTAGGAAACTCCTCTTCAAAACGATCTAGGAAAGATAGCAACCTGCTATGGCTATCAACGCTATGATAGCTCCACCATATCTATTATCCTATAGATTATTCTCAATATCATCATTGAAGAAACTTCTAATAGAATTGTATAAAAATTTTATAAAATAAAGCACTCAAATAATCTAGATATTGGAAGGTTTTTCTTCCACAACAGCAACAATAAGCCATTGAGCTGTAAGAGCTGGTTTTTTTAACTTTTCAATTTCCACCGTAACCCCATAATGGAAAACCACTCGACCAGAAGGACGAATTTCTGCGTCGTCTAACACAAAACGCGCACGTATCCGTACCCCTGTTTTCACAGGACTCATGAAGCGTACTTTATCGAAACCATAATTAATCCCCATTGTGCTCCCTTCTAACTCTGGAAGAGCTTCATAAGCGAGCTTAGACAAAAGCGATAATGTTAAAAAACCATGAGCAATCGTGCCGCCAAAAGGTGTCTTTTTAGCCTTTTCCTCATCAACGTGTATCCATTGATGATCATCTGTAGCACATGCAAACTGATTAATCATATCCTGTGTAACAAGACGCCACTCCGATAATCCCACTTCTTTCCCAATAAAACTGGTGACATCTTGTACTGTTATTTTTTGCTGCATAACGCTATTCCTATTTTATTTGATAAAAGAAACCACCCCTCTTGCTTTTATAAAATCCATTGATTAGAGCATCAAGAATAAAAGATTAATTGTCTTAAAAACAAATGCACCTTATGAATGAGAAAAGTTCTTTAGCAGAGTAGTTTTCAAATAGGAAAAAAGAATGGCAAGCAATGTGAACCTAACAGGTTTAGCGCATGATTTGAAACAACGTGCAGAAAACCATCCCCCTATCCGTATTGGACTGATTGGTTGTGGTGAAATGGGCACAGATTTATTATCAAGTATTGCGCATATGGATGGTATAACAGTCGCTGCTGTAGCCACGAGGACACCGTCACGTATTTTTGATGCCGCTACACTAGCCTATGGCGAAGATGGACATGTCTGTGAAGTTGAAAATACTTATGCTCTCACCCAAAGCATTGAAAAGGGTTTGATTGCAGCAACAGATGATATTAACCTTGTTTTGCGCCATGAACAAATTGATATTATCGTTGATGCAACAGGCTATCCCGAAGCAGGAGCAGAGATTGGTATCAAAGCGCTTGAGAATAACAAACATCTTGTCATGATGAATGTTGAAGCAGATGTTACAATTGGCGCTTATCTCAAACATGAAGCAGAAAAACGAGGGCTCATTTATACACTTGGTGCCGGCGATGAACCTACTTCTTGTATGGAACTCATAGAATTTGTTTCAGCCCTTGGACATAAGATTGTTGCAGCCGGTAAAGGAAAAAATAATCCTCTGCGCTTTGATGCTACACCTGACGCTTACGAAGAAGAAGCATTCCGGCGTAATATGAATGTGCGCATGTTGGTTGAATTTATTGATGGTTCCAAAACGATGGTTGAAATGGCAGCCATTGCCAATGCCACCGGACTTCTCCCCGATTGCCCAGGAATGCATGGACCACGAGCAGCGCTACAAGATTTAAACAAAGTGCTTATTCCAAAACAAGATGGGGGCATTTTACAACAATATGGTGTTGTAGATTATTCAATAGGTCAAGGTGTTTCACCAGGTGTCTTTGTCATTGCCGAAATAGCACACCCACGTTTACGCGAGCGTATGGAAGATTTAAAAATTGGCCAAGGACCTTACTTCACCTTTCATCGCCCCTATCATTTAACAGCAATGGAAGTTCCCCTCACCTGCGCACGTATTATGCTTTATGGCAAAACAGATATGGTTCCTCTTAGCCATCCCGTAGTAGAAGTCTGTGCTGTTGCTAAAAAAGATTTACATCCAGGTGATCAGCTAGACTTTATCGGTCTTTATACTTATCGTGCTTGGATAATGAACATCGCAGAAGCACGCGCTCACCACGCCATTCCTTGTGGCCTTTTAGAAAAAGCAACAGTAACAGCTGCAATTAAAAAAAACGAACTCATTACAGTACATAATACTGCTATTCGTGAAGATCAATGGATTGCACGTCTTCGTGCTAAACAAGACCTTTTACTTCATTGCCCTTCTTCCGCTAAGCTATAAATACTCCTGAATTACCTTACTTAACAGTATCCTTCCCTTACGCAACAGAATAACCCAGAATACACTTCTATCGCAAATACAGGTTTATGTTTTAATAAAAGCATTTTCCAACGATGCACATCACCACTTCCCTCTCACAATATGTCCCGTAAATGCGACAGTATAAACCACCCTATGAGATGGCATAAGATTCATTGTGTATCACTATCTTTGCTCTATAAAGCTACAAACTGGCATCATCATTTTATTTGCCAATATTACAACAGCGCATAGCACTTGAGATGATTAATGAGAAGAATTTTTACTCTTTTTTCTTTAATAATTTTGTCCATACACGAACGCAACTTGTTATACGTAAAAAATACTTCTGATGGATTTAACATAAACAAATTTAAAATGATAAATAATAATTTCTCATTTTTCTTATTGCATGAGAGCCATGGATATAGGGATATTCTTTATTTTATCCCCTTATGAAAGATAAAAAAATTTAAAAAGGATAAAATATACCTTTGATGAATAATCTTCATATGAGAAAAGGTAGACAATATTAAAAGACTGATAAAGATAGTAAGTATACTAGCCTTATTACTAGAAAATAACCATAAACTGTAAAAAAATCAGGTTACGCTAATTTGTAAAAAAAAACATAAATGTAGGATCTTGAACTTTAATAATGTTAATAAAAGCTACATTTATTATTAAGAGTAGTAATTTTATTATCTATTATAGTATAAATAATAAAATATTTATTTTTTAAAAATAATGAAGTGAACAAAAAAACCTCGACTCTGTCGATGAGTTTTCTACTAAAGTGTACTGAATATTCCAAAAAGAGATACAACAGCACCTAATACATCCCCAATACATAAAGAAGCAAGAAGTGATAAAATACCTATCCCCCCCCAAAAGGCTGAACCTGAAAAGGCAGCAGCTTTTTCAGCTTTCCCTAAAGCAATAACCTCTTGTTCCTCAACACCTTGAATAACAACTCTATCCACAGCTTTAATAGCTACATTTTTTTCTAGTGTAGGAATAGTAATTGCCATTCTCTCTTGAACTTTATTTTTTACAAAACTTGCATTTCCCTCTATAGCTTGTACAAAAAAAAGAATAAATAGTGTAAAAGTAAATGAACATACACGATTTTTAAATATTTTAAACATAGCTTTCTTTGCTCCTCTTTTTCTTCACTGAAAAAATGAAAGAATATTCACATATATAAAAACCAAAAATTATATTTAATCATTTATATAATTGCACATAATAAAATATTATATGTAATTTTGTTATTATAATATAACACATTATGTATTACATGTAAAGATAAAAAACAATAAATGATAAAAATAATTTATTACTTTTACGCCATAATAAATCAAGATACCAACAGTAATATTTTGTCATTTTTATTTCTATAATTAAAAATAATAATAATTTGTTAAATTTCTTATTATAAGAAATATTACGAAACAAATTCATTTAAAAAATTATATAATAGAGGTTTTATAAATAATTTGAAATGTAATTAATTTTAAAGAACTATAAAATTTAAAACTTCCAATATAATGATATATGATTGTCTATTATTTCAATAAATATAAAAATGAAATAGCACTTAATGGATTTTTATTATATCACTCATCATTAATATTGAAAAATAAAATTAGTATCGAATAAAAACTTGATCTAAAATAAATCTATCCTAATAAAACAACTTTAAATAGTGTACTATTTTTCTATAAAATAGGTATAAAGTGTAAAAAAGCAATTAAAATCTCTATCTTCAAAAGGAAGAGACGTTAATAAAATGATTCTCAACTTTTACTGATATATAAAGAAAAAATACTGCATAGCATCTTCAAAAAGGTAATTCAGCCCCCTTTATCCCATACAGCATAAAGAACTCAAAATATTGACTTTCAAACCTAACAAAACAAACGCATAAAATAAGTAAATCTATCAGATTTACAAAACCATTATAAGCAATACTAGAGCTCCAACAAACTACCTAAAATTAAATAAAAAGAGAGTCATGAAAAATGAAATGATCCCCAAAATACTGAAAAAACTTTCTTTCTTAATTTTCATAAAAGTTATTCCATATTTTTCGTCAATATTGTAGATCACAACCATATTTATATTTTAAGTAATTATATTTACTCTATATTAGTAACAAATAATTCTCTTTGAACGAAATTTTTAGCAATATTCACATAACTGTCTGCAATTTGTGAAAAACGAATAATAATAAATAATTGATTAAATGCTTGAAAGAAAAGGAATAGAGAAACTTACTAAAAAATTGCATTTTTAAAATACCAACTTAAGTAGCGCATTGAAAAAATAACGCCATGAAAACTGATATTGAATGATAAATTCATCAACCGATCACTTTAATCGCAAAATATTAATCTATAATAATAATTTATTGTTTTGCATGTTGAATGAGAAAGCTGACGATTATAAAACTCTCTTAATTTTAACTCTGTTTATATTGAATCAATCAAAATTCTTCACTTGCAAATCACAAACGAGATCGGTGTGTGTGTGTAAACACACTTGAAGAAAGGAAAATATCACTTATGAGGTATTTTAACTAACAAGCGCTGTTAACACAGTATTGAAAACTAGCAAAGTGAATGATGGTGCCCATTTTTACTTTAAAAGTGTAAATATGGTGGAAAACAATAGATTTTATATTATAAAACTTTACCGTTATACTATTCACGGGCGCCGTTGCAAAATAGGCTTGGATACCTTGAGAAATGTTTCTTTAAAACAAAAGCGTCAATGTGCAACACAATGACGTTCTGTTTATTATGTATCCAACGGTGTTTCTTGTATCCAACGGTGTTTCTTACTGAATCATCTTATAAACTGCTCTATGAGATTACAAATTCATCTTAGTGAATTCTTCCCTTTATATTTATTTTTTCTCATGAACACTAAAATCTGTTAAGACACTATCCAAAGTAAAATCAATCAACAAATATTTCCATTCTTTTGTAATATACAGATAATTGAATAAAGTTCCTGATTGCAACAAAAGTCTGTAATATTGCAATAGTAGAAATACTTTGATCATCCTCTCTCCATAATAAAAGAATAATATGTAATTTACAGAAAAAATTATATATTTAATATATACTTATTAAAAATGAGAATATAAATCAGAAATACTTATAAAAGACAACTATCTTGAGAAAGATTGCCTAATATTACAGAAAAATTGCGGTGGCTTTGCTCAATAAAAGCTTCTCTATTTTTAACAAAGCTCTCATTTTTATGCATCCATATGTGATGTAAAAAGATGCCTATTTGCGTTTCTCTTATAGATAGATTAAATAGTGACAGCACCTTTGATCACTTTGTCTCTTTTGACTTCTCTTTTGGGCATTAATTTATGGTATCTAACCCACCTTTTCTCGCTCTTTTACCTTTGGGTGCACATGAATATCACGGAGAGCACCTTCCTTTCGAAACCGACTGGATTATTGCTGAAGCTTTTGCAAAAGCCCTCACTTTACAAACAAAAGAGCAGTTTCATATCGCACTTTTACCGGTTGAAAAGATTGGCTATTCTATAGAACATATGGATGTTACAGGCACGCAAACCCTTACCTTTTCTGATGCGATTAAGCGATGGATAAAGATTGGTGAAAACTGTTATCACAAAGGGATCAACCGTCTTCTTCTTCTCAATGCTCACGGAGGAAATTCACCTTTAATGAGCATCGTTATCACCGAATTACGAAGGCGCCTTTCGATGCTCGCTGTAGCAACAAGCTGGAGCCGTTTTGGTTTACCACAAGGTCTCATGGAGCCATCTCAACAACATCTTGATATCCATGGAGGCTTTATCGAAACCTCTCTCATGCTCTATTTAGCACCAGAAAAAGTCCATATGGAAAAGGCAGAAAATTTTCATAATAAACAAGCGGATATGATTGCCAATTATCGGTATTTACGCGCTTATGGTCCTCATGCCTTTGGTTGGACAATGAAAGATCTAAATACGCAAGGTGCGGCAGGAAATGCAAGCAAAGCAACACCACAAGCCGGTGAAGCAATCTTTTCTCATGTTCTGTCTCAGCTTCGTGATTTACTTGATGATATCAATCGATTTAACATAAACACATGGCAATAAAGAACAATAAAAGGTCTCTCCATGGAAACGATACACCCCAAAAAACTTCCCGTTACGGTTCTCACAGGCTATCTTGGTGCTGGAAAAACCACCCTTCTCAACCGCATTCTCAGTGAAAATCATGGCAAACGTTATGCCGTCATTGTCAATGAATTTGGTGAAATTGGTATTGATAATGACCTGATTATTGAATCAGACGAAGAAATTTATGAAATGAATAATGGCTGTGTTTGCTGCACCGTACGTGGTGATCTCATTCGCATTCTAGAAAGTCTGATGCAACGTTCTTATCGATTTGATGCGATCATTATAGAAACGACAGGGCTTGCTGATCCCGTTCCCGTAGCACAGACCTTTTTCATGGATGATACTATCCATGAAAAAACAGCTCTCGACAGTGTCATAGCGGTCGTTGATGCAAAGCATTTTCCCTCTCAATTAAAAACAAGTCGTGAAGCTGAAGACCAAATTGCCTTCGCGGATATTATTCTTTTAAATAAGATTGATCTTGTCACCCAACAAGAACGCAGCCATGCTGAATCCCTTATTCTGGCCATTAATCCCAGAGCCATAATTTACGCAACAGAGCGCGTTAACATCCCTGTTGATAAACTCCTCGATCGTAGTTCCTTTGATCTCCAACGCACTTTAGATAATGATCCCCATTTTCTTGACCATCATCACGCAGATCATGTATGTGGTCCCGATTGTAATCATGATCATGACCATCATCACGCATCCACCATTCATGATATTACCATCACTTCTGTAAGTTTAAAAACAGATGCTCTGCAACCAGAAAAGTTTTTCCCTTGGATCCAGCAGGTTACACAGCAACAAGGACCTGATATCTTGCGTCTTAAAGGCATTATCGCCTTTCAAGGAGACGATGATCGTTACGTCATTCAAGGGATACATATGCTTCTTGAAGGACAACATCAACGCCCATGGCGTGAAGATGAAAAACGAGAAAGCCGCCTTGTCTTTATAGGACGCTCTCTTGATGCTGAAAAATTAAAAACTGGTTTTGAAAATTGCGCATAAGTGAGTGATAATGCCAAACATTACCCATTATGATCTCAAAAGTTACTGCCTTTCCTGCGGTTTTATAGGCAATAAACCAGCCTTTGTTTCCGTAGAAGGTCTCATTGTTTTTTTTAATCCAACCCCACAAATCGTTGAAGTGCACCAAGGAATAATTTCAAGCCATTTTTCCCATGACAATACCGCGATCATCACCGGTGGAGAAGATGGAAAAGTCTGTCAAACAACCGCAGCAGATCACACGGAAGTGTTAAGCCAAAAAGAACGCAAATGGATAAACAACGTTGCTTTTGGTCCACAAAAAGCTTTTGCTTTTTCCTCCTCACGCCTCGCATTTGCGCATATTGGAAAAGAACGACAAGAGCTCACACATGAACGCAGTGTAGAAGGCCTTGCTTTTGCCCCAAAAGGTTTGCGACTTGCCGTTGCCCATTACAATGGTGTGACTCTTCATTGGTTATCAACGCAAATATCTCCCACCACATTGGTATGGAAAGGAGCTCATTGTGGTGTCACCTTTTCACCAGACAACCGCTATGTCATTTCCACCATGCAAGAAAACGCCTTACACGGCTGGCGTCTCACTGATAATCAGCACCTCCGCATGAGTGGCTACCCAAGCAAAGTCAAAAGCTGGTCTTGGAGTGCAAAAGGAAAATGGCTAGCAACATCAGGTGCCTCTGCCGCAATTGTTTGGCCCTTTCATACAAAAGATGGCCCCATGGGAAAAACACCTCTAGAACTAGGCACACGAGCAAATGCACTTGTTAGCACCGTTTCATGCCACCCAAACAAAGAAATTGTAGCAATAGGCTTCAATGATGGAATGATTTTAGCGGCACAATTCCATGATGGAAAAGAAGTCCTTCTAAAAGGTTATGGGAAAAGTGCTATCTCAGCACTTAATTGGGATCAAGCAGGGCAAAACCTCTCCTTCGGTAGCGAAAATGGTGAATGTGGTATAATCAAGATCACTGATTAAATTAAGCACCCAAAAGCGCAATCATCGCCGATAAAGAATGCCCACACAATCCTCCAGAAATCTTATCCCCTTGCATCTCCAGAGCTCTCAGAAATCCTATCTCCCTAATCTCCCCCCAAAAATCTCCTAAAATCTTCGTAATCATTAAATCTTCCCTCTTCCTTTCCTCCCCCCTTTAGACAAGAAAATACCTTAAACATGTTTTTTGACCTTTTAACATTGCTACCCCCATACAAGAATAAAAACATCACTCTCAAGACCGCCCCCCATCTCCCTATAAACATCTATATAGGCTACATACTTCCACAAAAGCATTTTTCTTAAAAATTCGGCAAAAAATAGCTGATATCATCATTGAAACAACGATTTATTCTTACGATCAGAAGAAGGGAATTCAACACTATTTTCCTAAATAAAAAATTTTTTGATTTCCCCCTCCAAAGAGCAAAGTTTCCTACGAGCAGCCTTCCACACTTTAGTTTCTTGCCTAGAAAATTCTATCTAATAATCATTTCATGGAGCTTCTATTACCGCCCTCTGCTCCGGAGGACACTTCATCTCTGGATACTGTTTCTCCTCCTTCTGTCCCTGTTGAACCAAAGCCTTCTCAGTCCTCTGAACCTTTAGATCCTTCATCTAATCTCTCTATACCGCTTGATGTTCAGTCTAATCTCCAAATTAGAGCTGTTGTTCCACAGGTTCCAACTTATCTTCTTTTGCCAAATGCCTTATTGCATGCTGGTTTAGTGGATATGACCACGCAAAATAAGACGTTAGAGACAATGCGGAATGCTTTTCATTCCTTTGGGAAAGATGATAAAAAGACAGCCTTTTTTCTGCGTGCTTATGGGGGGAGCCATCACTATGCTTCCAATTTATCTGCTTTTGAATATGGTTATGGTGCTGAGCTCGATTATAATGCATTTCAAGCAGGTGTTTTGTTAAACGAGATTGAGAGTTTATATGGTCGTACATTCTTTGGAGTTTGGGGAAACTATGGAAATCTTTCTCTACACCCTCAGGATGTTGAACAAAGCAAAAAAAGCGCATTTGATAAATGGTCTGTTGGGGCTTATGGAAGTTTGCAGCATGATACCGGTTTTTATATGGATGGGGTGTTATGGTATGGCCTTTTTAAGGGTGATATTTTGACACGAGCACGGGGTAAAGTTGTGGCGTTAAAGGATAAACAGTTTAGTGGTTCTTTAACGAGTGGCAGAACGTTTGCAACAGGGTATAAAGGTGTTGTTTTTGATCCGTAGATTCAGGTTGTTTATCAGCATCTTCAGTTTAATCAGGCGCGTGATATTGATTTAGGAAAATTTCATGCAATAATTCAGAATGCTCATTCATCATTTTACATATTGAATAAAAACTGAATATTATAAATTTCTTTCATTTCAAACCTGTTTATATTTAATCAATTAACCCCTTGTCCATCACAAACGAAGCTGGCATGCAAAGAAGGACTTTTGAAAAAAGGTAAATTACTCCTTATGAACATTCTCGAGTGCTAAAATCTGCGCAAATATTGAATGCTGAAAAAAGAATGGTGATATCCGCGCATGAGCGCAATAAAAATAATATCCTGTATCTTATCGAAATTTCTCTGCCACCTATCATTTACAAAACAACAACCGTAACAACACGATAAAGTATACTTTACTTTTATTATAATTTGACCTCAAACTCCCTCTTTTTGTTCTAAAATAAGTATTTATCCAAAATTCTTAAGTAAACATCCTAAAAAGGAAACAAATAATATGCGTATTAAATGATATAAACGTGAATAAAGTTCTAAAACAAAATTCAAAACAATGCATAAAACTCATAAAGACGAAACTTATGATCTATAAAAATGAATAAAGAAATGGACAAAAACAACCACCTATATCGTCTCTTTTGAAAGCTTATGCCACAAGCATTTAGCGTTTAATCTTCTCACATTCACAATGAAATCTGTCCTCATATCTTAACATCAAAAATTTTAGAAAAATTTCTCATCGCATAAAAGAAAGCATCTATTGTAATCTTTTATATCAAAAAATAACCATATTGATGAAGCAAAATAAATTTTAATACATTAAAAGGCAGAAAATCTTCTGCCTTTTAACTAAAAATACATATTGCAGCTCATCAAAAAAGGTGGCGCAATCCAGCAGAGAAACTCGTTCCAGAAAAACCAATTTTCTTAAATCTATGCTGATAAGTGACA
>NZ_JBHIRI010000013.1:37309-56429 GCF_042197005.1 Bartonella sp. AA78NXGY | reverse complement strand
CTGATGCTGTTCTCATAGCCAAAAATCACTTGCAGAGTGCTGTTGCTTGAGGGAACCTCTAAATCATTACCACTATCATCAAACTCTGCTTCAAATGTATCGGCTTCATTGCCGGCATGGTCCGTAATGGTTGCGGTTAAAAGACGCTGATAAAAAACCTCATGAACAGGTTTGTCTCCCACCCTCACCTCAATAAAAGGATGCGTGCGCATTAATCCCATAACCGCTTCACCACGCTGTTCTTTTCTTGGCTGACAAACTCAGGCAGAATGACCTTTAAGCCCCGTGGTAAAAACACACCATATTTGGCAATCTCTGGATTAGCTTCCAGTGTGGCTTCTAAATAGCCGTTTAGTCCCCCAACTTGAGAACGGTCCCCTAACACAGCCATGACATGGTGAAAGCAAAGGAGATCGAGGCTCATATCCTCTAGCTCTACAACAACATGTTTTTCTGGTATCTTCATAAAGTTTGTCCCACTTGGATTTGTCTCTCTTGGTATTGTCCTTGTGGTTTTCCGCCATTAAAAAAGGGCAAGAGCGTAATGGAATAGCGGATGCGCTGGGATTGACCAGAGCGACTGATATAGTCGTGGTCTTTATTGATCGTGGTGATTACTACGGATCCATGGAGAAGGACACTATAGGTCGTATCATTAATCCAACGAAGCATCTGGACCGGCTTTGCTCTTCGAATAGTTGTAGTGATGGCATCTATCGCTACTCGGTCACCAAATTCTTCTGGAAACCAAACCCCATGAATGGTTTTTGCATCATTGCCATAGCCGGTAAATTGCAAACTGGGTGCCTTGCCAAAACGCTCCATACAAACCCATGAGGCAGAAAACTCTTCTTCAAAGGATTGGAAATTCAGCCAGTCCACATAAAATTGATGCGGTCCTAACATCATCAAAGGATCTCTCATAGGCTCCCTCCCCTCATTCTGTCCCGCCATGCAGCGCATTAGCACGTGCCCGTTGCAAAGCATGGGCAACCGCACGACCAGTGGCCATGGGTTCACGCGCCCCATTAACATGCACTGTGACATTTTGATTGTGTGTGATGGGGGAACGGTCTTTGTCTCTTTGCTCTCTCGCAGATGAATTTACAGGAGAAGCCCCCGCAAATTGTGGTATGGGTTGAATGGCTGTTTTACCCCCCAAAAAACTTGGCAAAAACTCTCTTACATCAATGGAACCAATCCACCCCTTAATGCGGCTAGGCAAAGATTTACAAAAATCCATCAATTGTGAGATAGACGACATAAAGCCATCGACAATCGAATTAGCCAGATCTTCGCCCGCTTGTTCCATACCAGCCTTGGCACTCTCCGAGAGCTTTTCCTGTGTAAAAAAACTCTTCAACCATTGCCAAAAGTTGGAAAAGCTTTGTTTAACGCCCTCCCACAAATTGCCAAACCACTCGACAACAGAGGAAAGTCCTTGTTTAAACTTTTGCCAATGGGAAGAGAAGTCGAAAGCAGCAGCAATGATGTTTTTCCATTTGGTGATGGTTGCCGTATCGGAACCAAAATAAACCAAGACGTGTGCGCCAGTCATGGTAAAGCGCAACACACGTAGAGCAATGTTAAAAGCCATCAGGGCGGCAATAGTTTTGATAATGGCGCTCGTTAAAACGGGATGGTCCTTGCCCATGCCATTTTACAAAACGCGCATTTAATGGTAAAAAATAACCATAAAAACAATAAATTATCACGTATTTCTAACTAATCTCACCTCTTCCCACTTAGTACAAAACCTAATGTCAAACTACATCAAACGGAGTTTTGTATAGTATGTAGCCTTTCGGAAATTGTGGCTTATCGGCGGATTCTACATATTTTTATATTTTATTTGTTCAAAGAAGATACTGAGCACTCAAAGAACCCTCAACGCTCTATTAAAGCCTTCTCTCATTTTTGCTGTCAAAAACTCATTCGATACATAATGTAGGTAAGAACAATCAATTATCACATATCCACTCTAATTTCACCTTTTTCCACTCAATATAAAATATAAAGTATAAAGTAAATTATACACAAAAATATTTGTTATTTATTAACTTTAAAAATATAAAATATCTTATTTTTTTGAAAATGTACAATATTAAAAACACTACTATTCTTATTTATATTATATTTTTAATTTATTTTTATATAACTGTACTTGTTTAATTATACATCAATAAATATTAAAATAAATGAATATTGATATAAAATAATATGTACCATTAATAAAAAACTTATTTTTAAAATATAATTATATAAAAATACATTATGAAATAAATTTAATATTACATAATTAAACATAAATACAACTTTAAATTTGACAAAAAAAGCAAAACAAAATATCAAAGTGCTGTGTTATTAAAATAAAAGCAATATCTATTTCCACTTCTGCTTATGAAGTTAGCGGGAAAATGAATGTTGGGGGCTTTAAAAGGAGTAGACTGATGCCTAAAAAATTTCTTCTATCCTGCACAGCAATTGTGGCAGTTGTACTTTCTGGTATCAATCTTAATGCACAAGCTAAAAATCTTGAAATTTCAGAAAATAAAAAAGAAGTTTCCAACGAAACCTACGAAATTATTCACGCAAAAAAAGGTGGTCAAATTATCGGCAAGCATTTGACGATAATCGGAAACAAAAAAACAAACACCAACATAGGCACAAATGCGCACGCTATAACAGCTGAAGGTTCTAACACTGCGATTGAATTACTGGATGGTACAACCATTAAAGGAACTGGTTCTAGCATTTTCTTCGGTCTTGAAGCAAAGGATGGTGCTACACTGAAAATGACTGGGGGAACTATCACAGTTTCCAACACTGGCACTAAATTCTTGAACAGTAAGAATGCTGAAAACAAGCTAAAAGATATAATAATATCAAGTGGCAAAGGCAAAGCTCCACTAACTTTTGCAATATTTGCAGACAAAGACAGTGAAGTCACTTTAGAAAATGTAAAAGTGACTAAGGCAACGAATAGCGTTACAGCAAATAATAAATCTGAAATCACGATATTGGGAGGATCATTTGATGCCACAAAGGCAGCAATATCTGCTTACAATGGCAGTCGCGTAACTCTAACTAACAATGTTCAAACTACATCATCTCATGGCACTGGACTCCATGCAACAGATTCAGAAACCACAATCGAAATGACGGGAGGAAGCGTAATCACAGAAAAAATGGCGTTGGTTGCAGAAAACGGTGGACATATCAAGGTCACGGATGTTGCGTTAACTGCGACGAATGATAAAATCGGAACAGTTGTCGCCGGCGGTCCGAACAGCGTGATTGAATTGCATGGGAATACAACAATTAAGAATGCTGTAATCGGTCTTCATGCACAAAACAGTGGAATGATTAAAATGATCGGAGGGACCATTACAGCTTCTGCAACCGGCGCTGGTTTCTATAATAGTAAGAGCAATGGAAACAAGCTAAAAAATGTGAAAATATCGGGCAGTAACCATAAAGAGCCTAAAATCACAGGAATAGGTGCCGACAAGGAAAGCAACGTCACTTTAGAAAATGTAACAGTTACGCAGGCAAAAAGTGGCATAGTTGCAAATAATCATTCTAAAGTAACGGTTTCTGGAGGATTATTTGAGGGCAAAAACGTAGGGGTATACGCTGGAAACGGCAGCAACATTACTTTAACCAGCAATAAAAAAGGTAACGTTCAAGTTACATCAACATCATCGAATAGCAAAGGACTCTACACAAATGGTTTACATTCTACCATCACAATGACGGGAGGAACAGTAACCGGAGAATTAGCGTTGGTCGCAGAAAACGGTGGACATATTAAGGTCACGGATGTTGCTCTAACAACAAATGAACATGGGGGCAAGGTCACTGATGTTCCTATAATAGGCGCAGGAGTCAATAGCGCTAATAGTATGATTGAATTATATGGCAATACAACGATTAAGAATGCTGGTGTTGGGCTTGTGGCAAGTAACGGTGGCGTAATTAAAATGATTGGGGGGACTATTACAACTTCTAAAACTGGTGTTGGCTTCGTGAACAGTAAGAGCGCCGAAAGTAAACTAGAAAATGTAATAATATCAACCGGTAAAGATAAAAATTCAGGCAAAGGAATTCTTCTAGAGAAAGAAAGTGGTCTCACTTTAAAAAATGTAAAAGTGACTCAAACAGGCAACAGCGTAATTGCAAATAATCGTTCTAACATAACAATCTCTGGAGGATCATTTGATTCAAGCTATGCAACAATATGTGCTCAAAACGGTAGCAGTATCACCTTAACGGACAATGCTCAAATTACGTCACATGATGAAGCAGGCCTCTATGCACGAGACTCAAAATCCACAATTACAATGACAACAGGAAACGTGACAGGAAAATATACAGCCTTAGAAGCAGACATAGGTGGCCATATTACGGTTACAAATGTTGCTTTAAAAGCAACTAATAATGGCAGTGGTGTAGCTGCTGGTGCAGCTGCCTCTGGCTCTAACAGTGTGATTGAATTGCTTGGCAATACAACGATCAGTGACGTTAAAATCGGAATTGATGCGCAAAACGATAGCACAATCAAAATGATCGGAGGAACCATTACTGCTTCCGAAGCAGGCGTTCACTTGTTAAAAAACAAGAGCAATAACAAACTGAAAGATGTAACGATATTAAATCGTAAGGATAATGCACTACTAATCAATGCAATAATTGCAAGAAGAAGTGCCATTACTTTAGAAAATGTAACCGTTCCGCAAGCAATCAATAGCATAATTTCAGATAATGGTTCTCAAATAACAGTTTCTGGAGGATCATTTAACGCAAAAGGTGCAGCAGTATCTGCTATAAACGGCAGTACTATTACTTTAACTGACAATGCTCAAATTACATCATCTGATGACAGTGGGCTCTATGCAAAAGATTCAAAATCCACCATCACCATAACGGGAGGAACAGTACAAGGTAAAACTACTGCATTATTTGCCGGAAACGGCGGACATATTAAAGCCACGAATGTTACTCTAATAACAGCAGATAATAACGGATTCGGTGCGGAAAGCCAAGATGTTGGCAGTTTAGTTGAATTATATGGCCATACAACGATTAAAAATGCTGAGATCGGACTTTATTCAGAAAATGGCAGCACAATCAAAATGAGTGGAGGGACAATAATTGCCGAAAATAGTGCATTTGTTGTAAATAATAATGGACATATTGATGTAACAAATGTTTCTGCCACAGCAGAAGATAGAGGTATCGCATTTGAAAAGTCTAAGAACAATAGAACATCAGAAATCAATTTAACCAATACAAAACTTCATATTAAAAACGGTACTGGAATTAATGCAAATGAATCAATTGGTAAAGCCAATCTCAAAAATTCAGAAATCCGTGCCAATGTTTTATTAGTAACCGAAGCTTCAACGAAAAAAAATGATTTCACTTTTACACTAAACGCCGATCGCTCCATCTTAGACGGCAAAGTGAGCACTGAAAAAAAATTCAAAACAGTCTTTGATTTGCAAAACAATACGAAATGGACATTGAAAACAAGCACAAATAAAAAAAGCCAGAACAAAAAACTGCTTGATATTGCTCAAAGAGCACGTTCTGATATTTCTGTCCTTAACATCAATAACAGCTCTATTGTTTTTGAAGAGCCAACTGAAAATCATTATCACACGTTGCACATAGGATCTGGCAGACCAAATACTAAAAAAGTCTACAATGCTACAGGAAAAGCAGAAATTCATTTCAACGTCGAATGGAGTGATAGTGCTGCCATAAACAAACAAAAAGCTGACCATCTTCTGATTCACGGTGATGTTTCAGGGACTACACTGGTTTATATCACTGGACATTTAGAAAAGAACAATATTAAAGCAGATGCTTCTGCTCTTACCAGTGCACGTGGTCTTTCACTCATTCAAGTTTCTGGGAAAGTAAATCAAAACTCTTTCAAACTTGCACAGGACTATATCACAATAAGTGGTTCACCTTATAAATATATACTGAAAGCTTATGGACCACAATCAAACCACAGTAAAACAAATGCTGAACAAAACCTTTTAGGAGAAAATAAAAATTTCTGGGATTTTCGCTTACAACCAGTACTGCTTGATAGCGACTCAAAAGTAAAAACCATCGTGCCATAAATACAAGCTATTTTATCATGCCATGTGCTCTCTTGTATGCTGGATTGACCGATATGGATAAGCAAAGTGCAACTGTTAGCCAATATGCGACATCTGTCTTAAGGAAAGAATAAGACAAACGGAATGGCTTTTTCTTATACGCCTATAGAGAAACAGGAAGCTTATTTTCTGATAAGTAGTGCTCCTAGTAAATATGGTTATAGCAGTGCTCATCTTCACTATGCTGTTCTACAAGGAGCTATTAACCTTGTCGCGCAGAAGGGAAAAATATCTACAACACATTTGGGTCTTGTCCGAACCTACGGGCAACTCTCTTTCACCCCCAAAGATATGCAAGACAGCAAGTAAGAGCATATTGAATAAATAGTCATTTCAACTCACCGCCGCCTATGGCAGTAAACAGCGTGACAATGGTTTCTATCTTGATACGCTTTTATCCTATGGGATAATAAAGGGAGATATCACCAATGCTCTCATTGGTAAAACTGCAAAATTGAAAAACGCCAAAATGTTGAGTATCTCCACCACTGTTGGCAAACAATTTGCAACGGGTATTCAAGCCGTAACATTCGAACCGCAGGCACAGCTTGCCTATCAACATTTGATGTTTGATACCATTAAAGATGCTGATAATCTGACCATTGAGATGCAAAATCCTTCTCAATGGATAATCCCGTGTTGGTGGACGTTTGACAAAAACCATTGCCACTGAAAACAGCCGTCCTATGTCTTTCTATGGAAAAGTAAACTTAATCAAAACCTTTGGTGATGATCAGACATTCCATATTGATAAGTATTATAAATGTGACCCCTCGGGAAGTTCCGTTGAAGGTGGGCTTGGTATTAGTGCATAATTGTCCGCTAACCTCTCCCTTCATGGTGATGTCAGCTATCAACAAAAGCTTCAAAAAACTGGTATAAGTGGTGCAAGCTTTTCAGGAGGAATACTCTATCAGTTTTAAATCAAAACTGTAAAAATAGCCTATTCAATTTAACAAAAAGGCAGCATATTGCTGCCTTTTTGGTTTATTATAAGCTGTTTTTAAGCGCTTTTTTAAATAGAGAACAGCGAAATATTTGAAGACATTCATTGACCATTGGATGTTTTTTACAAAAAATTCTTTTTATAAAGAATAAAATTGTAAAAAAGAGAACAACCAAAAACAAAATGATATTGTAAAATAATGAGAAGCTTTTCTAGAAAATACAACATTACTATCTTTTGTTATTTCTCACGAATTTAATGCTTAAAATGGTAAAATAACACTTTTGAACATAAAATGATAAGTAAAAAATAATGCAATAATATCAAACAAAGGGATGTATGTTATAAGTCACTCATATATTTCAAAATGGAAGTTCTAATAGGATTTAAAATATTACAGCTCAAACACTGCCCAGAAAATTCATACTGAAAAAATCCTATTATCCCCTTCCCTCTTAACAATGCCGCCAAACATCTCCAGAAACTTCAAAACAAATAAAATTACATTTTCTCTTCTGTAAAATTGATCATGCTCTTTGCTCTCTATGGACAATAGGCTCTATACTTGCTTCAAAAAACTCCTTTGTATAATCGTGTTGCGCATGTAAATTACGCAATTCATCATTGCTAAGCTCTTCAAGAATAATCCCTTTATGCATAATTCCAACACGTTCACAAATATGTGCAACAACAGCAAGATCATGGGATACCATTAAATAAGTAAGCTTTTTTCTCACGCGCAGTGATTTCAACAAGTTTAAAATTTCAGCCTGTACCGACACATCCAATGCAGATGTTGGCTCATCAAGCAACAACACCTCTGGCTCAATAATTAAAGCACGTGCAAGAGCAATACGCTGACGCTGCCCTCCAGACAACTCATGAGGATAACGATAAAGAAATGAAGAATCTAAACCAACGGAATCTAAAGCATCCTCCACCCGCTCTCTTTGATTATCCATTCCATGGATTTTGAGCGATTCAGAAAGAACCGTATGGACCATTTTTCTTGGATGCAGCGAAGCATAAGGATCTTGAAAAACCATTTGAATACAGCGTAAAAAATCCTTACTTCTTTTCTTTTCAACTTCTTGTCCAGCAAAAAGGAATTTTCCACTATAATCTGGAATAAGCCCCACCAATGTATTCAAAATAGTTGACTTTCCACATCCGGATTCACCAATCAAACCATAAGCTTCACCACGTTTAATATGAAAATTAACATTTTTAACAACTGTTACTGCCTTATGCCTGTGCCCAAAAGTTACAGATAAATTAGAAACATCAATAATATTCTCACAATTTGTCATGAGGAACCTCCTCAACGCCATTAACAATCGTAGGATTATACAACCAATCAGGATCACGCTCAGGAACAGCCAAAATATCAACTGGATTATCAAGCCGTGGCAAACTCGCGAGCAACGCCTTTGTATAAGGATGACAAGCGTGAGACAAATTAGAAGCAGGCAACTCTTCTAAGACACGGCCCGCATACATCACCAAAATACGATCACAAAAATCAGCAATCATATTTAAATCATGACTAATGAAAATAAGTCCGGTTCCAGATTTTGTCACAAGTTCATCTAATACAGATAAAACTTGTCGTCTGACCGTAATATCAAGTGCAGATGTTGGCTCATCAGCAATAATTAAATCAGGTTTTGGAATGAGCATCATTGCAATCATCACGCGCTGCCCCATCCCCCCAGATATTTCATGAGGAAAGAGACGCATCACATGTTCAGGATCACGAATATGAACAGATTCTAACATAGATATGGTGCGCTCCCTCGCTTCAGCTTTTGAAACACGGTAATGAATACGGTAAGCCTCCATAATCTGTTCCCCGATCCGTATTAATGGATTAAGTGAATATTTGGGATCCTGTAAAATCATTGAAATACGTTTCCCACGGATTTTTCGCATCTGAGGTTCACTTGTGGCCAATAAATCAACATCCTCAAAGCGCATTTTTTTAGCTTTAACAATGGCTGCTTTTGGACTCAACCTTAGTATTGCGCGCCCAGTCATCGATTTTCCAGATCCGGATTCACCAACAATTCCAATTTTTTCTTTTCCAACAGAAAAACTAACGCCACGCACAACTTCTGAAATGCCGCGCGTTGTAGGAAAAGAAATACGTAAATCTTCTACTTCTAATAATTTATTACCCATTGCGTGGATCCAATACATCACGAAGACCATCACCTAAAAGGTTGAAAGCAAGACTTGCAAATAATATTGCACAGCCTGGTATTGCCGCCAACCACCAATTTGTCATCATAAATTCCCGCCCTGAAGAAAGCATCGCACCCCATTCAGGACTTGGAAGTTGAGCTCCCAACCCTAAAAAACCAAGACCAGCAGCCGTTAAAATAATTCCAGACATATCCAAAGTTAATCGTACAATCACTGAAGGAATACACATGGGCGCAACATGAAACAAAATAATTCGCCAAGCAGAGGCCCCTTGCAAGCGAACTACAGAAACATAATCAGAAGAACGTATTGTCAAAGTCTCAGCACGTGCTAAACGTGCAATTGGTGGCCATGCTGCAATTGAAATTGCAATAGAAGCATTTTCAATCCCTGGTCCCAATGCGGCTGAAAATGCAAGAGCTAAAATCAAACCTGGAAAAGCAAGAAAAATATCGACAATGCGCATGAGCACAGTATCAACCCATCCGCCCATATAACCAGATACAGTTCCAACAATAAGCCCTATTGGACCTACAATAACTGTTGTAAGAAAAACAACATAAAGAGTAATACGGGAACCAAAAACAAGGCGACTAAAAATATCACGTCCCAATTCATCTGTTCCAAAATAATGCGCCATAGAGGGTGGCTGCAACCGATGCCCTAGATCATTGCTAAGAAAATCATGCGTAGCAATCCAAGGAGCAAAAAATGCACATATGATAATAATACAAATAATAAGCAGACCGAATACAGCCGAAAAGTTATGAAAAAACTTAGCCAGTGCGTGATAAATTCTTTGTATGTTCGCTTGAATTATGGAGTTTGGAACAGGATCGTTTAACCAACTACCTAAAGAAGATGATGATTGCGATTTATGATGATTACTTACTGTCATATTCAACGTGTCCTTGGATCAAAAATGCGATAAAGCAAATCAGAAAATAAATTAATGGCGACAAAGATAAATCCTACAAGTAAAGTACATCCTACAACTGCATTCATATCTCCGGCTAAAAGAGCATTTGTCAAGTAATGTCCAAAACCAGGCCAAGCAAAAACTGTCTCCGTTAAAACAGCCCCTTCTAATAAAAAAGCATAAGAAAGTGCAACAACAGTAATAATTTGAACAGCAGCATTTCGAAAGGCATGCCCCCAAACGGTTCGCGCCCACGATAATCCCTTTACACGTGCAGTAATGATATATTCCTGATTAAGCTGCTCAATCATAAACCCACGAGTCATACGGCTAATATAAGCCATAGCACCGAAAGCCAAGATCAAAGCAGGCATAATAACGTGACTAAAAACATTACCAAAAGCCTCCCATTGTCCTTGGCTTGCAGTATCCCAAAGGAAAAATCCTGTTTTTGGTTCAAAAGAATATTCATAAAGAAAATCAAGTCGTCCTGGGCCACCAACCCAGCCAAGCTTGGCGTAAAATATTAACAACGCCATTAATCCGAGCCAAAATGTTGGAGTAGAATAACTTACAAGTGTAAAAACACGGACAACATAATCAATAAATGAATCGCGATACATTGCTGCAAAAACACCAAATGGAATTCCAAGACTTGTGCCAATAACAATAGCAACGGTTGCAAGCTCTAATGTTGCAGGAAACACACGCATAATATCCGCTAGAACAGGTCGCCCAGAAGTTAAAGCATCTCCAAAATCAAACAAAAATACATTATGAAGATACTTCCAATATTGGACAATCAACGGCTTATCAAGACCCAGCTTATAATACATTGCATCATAAGCTTCCTGACTGATATTATCACCAAGAATAGACAGAACCGGATCTAGAGGAAGAAGATGACCAAGAAAAAAAGTGATCGTCACCAACCCAAGCAATGTGATAAAAACTGAAATAAGAAGTTTCAATCCTTTGCATAAAAAATCCCATAAAAATAATTTTTTCTGCTTTTCTGATACAGCTCTTTCAGTCTCTGAAAGTGGCAAAACCATTATAAAAATCCCCTCTGTAGCGACAAAACATAAAGCAAATACCTTTTTATATAACAAAACAATCTCTTATTAAGCATGTTCTACAATCCTTTTCTATAACATGCTTCTTTTTATTTTTCTGCTTCATTGTAATAAAGTCTATAACTGTTCCAAATCCATTTTTTGACATCAGGTCCCATACCAACGGTATAATATGTCTGAAATAAATAAACCATAGGACCATGCTCTAGCACATAATGCTGTAAAGTACGATATCGCACAATGCGCTTATTGGGATCTTGCTCAAACAAAGCATCCATCACCATGTTATTAATATTTTCATCATAATACCCAGCGCGCCAAGCTAAATACATATTGTGCTTTTTTGTAAATGTTGGATCAGGGTTAAACACGTGATTTAATGAAGCAGGATGTCCATCAGGATCGGCACTCCCCCACCCCATAATAGCAGTATCATAATTTCCACCACGTACACGGCTCAACAATTGATTTTGTGCCATTTTTTCAATTGTAAGCTCAACACCAATTTTGCGTGCATTGGCTTGAATAGACTGTGCAACAGACGACATATAACTAAGGCTTCCAACTAAAAGATTAGCTTTAAACCCATTAGGATAACCAGCTTCAGTAATCAGTTGTTTTGCTTTTTTCAAATCCAACTGAAAAGGCAAACCTTCTTTTTCATCTAAAGCACCTGGAACACCTAAAGACATATAAATTGCCCGTGGAATAGCAATCCCTTTCAAAACAGTTTTTCCAAGACCTTCATAATCAACCAAATAACGAAGTGCCAATCTGACCTTTTCATTCGCAAAAATTGCATTCTTATTATTTAACGATAGGTAAATAATCTGCGGACGCAAAACACGACTAATTTTGACTGGGCCTCCTTTTTTTTCAAGATCTAAAATATCCTCTGAAGAAAGATCACGCACTATATCCACATCGCCTTTTTCCAAAAGAAGTCTTTGACTTGATGAATCCGCTACATGCTGCACAACAATCTGCTTAATTTTAGGCACATCGCCCCAATAATGTTGTGTCGCCTCTAACACAACTTTATCTCCTGGAGACCAGCTCACCAATTTATAAGGTCCAACACAAGCTGTATGTGTTGCTAAATATTTATTCCCCATATCACCGTTAATACTCTGTGCTTCAATTGTTTTCCGATCAAGCAAAGCAGAAGCATAAGATTGTCCAATAACAGTCAATATGAGCTGAATAGGATAGGGTTTATCTAATTTTAATTGTAAAGTCTTATCATCAAGAGCCTGAATATTTGTTTCAATATTGTTTTTGGTAAACCCATAATCCATTAAAGATTGAGCATAGCTTAATCCTAATTTAATAATCCGTCGCATCGACCATACCAGATCTTGCGCTGTAGCCATCCTTCCATCATTAAACTTTAAATCATCACGAAGATGAAAGACTATTCTTTTGCCATTATCTAAAACGTCCCAAGATTTTGCCATAGCAGGGCGAATTTTTGTAGGATCATGCTCATCATATTTCACTAACGCGCTGCAAATATTCGTCAATAACTCACTCGTCACAACCTCAACAGTTTGCGCTGGATCAAAACTACTAATTGAATCAATATTCCATGCCATTACCAATATATCTTTAGATGAGGCACTGAATGCCGATGTTACAGCCCCATTAAAAAAAACGATTGAGCTTAATAAAATAGAAAATTTTTTCAATATTCTTTGTTTTCCCATTTTATCTCTTCCTTTTGTATTCTTCTACCTTTTCACACAAAGTGATTGTGATTTTGCTTAAATAGCATAGCATTAGACATCAATTTCATTTAATCAAACTAAGCACCTATAAAATAATTTTCTTATACATCAGTCTATATTCGGGATGCAGAGAATCTATAACCATAAACAAAGATCCTCCCCAATATAACTTTCTATATTCATCGCTCCCTATAAACGATCTTAATTATATACTGCTACTACACAAACATCCCTCACAGTTTCGTCCTTAAAAAACTGAAGAGCTTTATATGGGAGAATACTTTCATCATGCAATTATGATTAAGCTCTTTTTAGCTTTGATAACACTAAAAAGACACACTTATTTTTCAATTTTACTATAAAAAATACGCGGCGCACTATTCCAAACCCACTTTTTGATATCAGGCGTCATCGCGACAACGCTATATTGTTGAAAGATAAACGCATAAGGTCCTTTTTGCATCAATTCACGTTGTAAATCAGCATAGAGTTGTGCCCGTTTTTGCGGATCTTTTTGAAATAACGCCTCTTCAACTTTTTGATTCATATTGGCATCAAAATACCCATGCTGCCAACTAGGATAGGCTGTATTTCTAGCCTCAAAACGATTATCTGGATTGAAAATAAGACGTGAAGCCATTGTATGAGGATCCACAGAATCATTATTCCATCCGATAAAAGCCGTATCAAAAGCCCGTGCATTAACTTTTGAAAACAACTGTGTACCTGCTACACGTTCAATTTTAAGACGCACGCCCGCCTGTGCAGCACTATCCTGGAGTGACTGAGCAAGTAACAAAGTATAAGGAGTGTTTGACACGAGAAAATTTGCCTCAAATCCGTTCGGATAACCAGCCTCTGCTAAAAGCTGTTTTGCTTTTTGAATATCAAGTTTAAAGGGTTGCCCCTCTTTTTCATCCAAAGCCCCAACATTGCCAAGAGGAATAAAACTTGCCCGTGGGATACCAATCCCTTTGAGAAGCTTCTTGCCAAGACCTTCATAATCTATGAGATAACGCATCGCCAAACGCACTTTTTCCTTAGCAAAAATAGGATTCGTCGTATTGAATCCCCAGTACATCATAGTTGGCACTAACACTCTTTCAACTTTAACATCTGTTGTTTTTTGCAGATCTGCAAGATCTTCAGGTGTCAAATTACGAGCAACATCAATATCATGTTTTTGCAACAACAAACGTTGTGTTCCAGGCTCTGCAACATGGCGAATTAAAATCTGCTTCAGTTTAGGCGCTTGTCCCCAATAGTGAGAGCTTGCACGCAACAAAAGAGCTTCTCCAGGACGCCAACTTTTTAACTGATAAGGACCAACACAAGCAGCATGGCTTTTCAAATACTGATTTCCAAAATCGCCATCTTTTTCGTGTTTCATAATCGTCTTACGATCAAGCAAAGCTGTTGCACGACTCGCAACAATATTATTAAGAATGAGCTCTGCTGGATAAGGTTTATCAAATTTCATCACAACCGTTTTCTCATCGGGAGCTTGCAAAGCATCATCAACATTTTGCTCTGTAATTCCATATTCATTAAAAATTGCCGCATTACCCATCTTCAATTTGACAATCCGCTTCATACCCCAAACAAGATCATTGGCATTGGCTGATCGACCATCATTAAACTTCAAACCATCACGTAAATGAAAAGTAATCACCGTACTGTGATCATCACCTGAAACATCCCAATGTGTTGCTAAAGCGGGAACCATTTTAGCAGGATCATCTGTCGCAGTACTGACCAAATTATCACAAATATTGTAAATAATTTCACTTCCATAAACATCATTAAGTTGTGCGGGATCAAACGTACTGATTGCATCAAGATTCCAAGCCATCACAAGGGTATTAGCCGGTGTTTTTGCTGAAACTTGTTGTGCAACCATTGCCAATGCCATAAGAGCAGAAACAAGAGAGCTGCTACTTTTCAATATTGTTTTCTTCAAGTTCATAAACTTTTCCCTTTATTTATTTTTATCAATTAATGACGCTGAAATAATATAGCAAATTTATAATTATAACATTGAATAAATACGTTCTAATCGCCTATATTTTTAATCACCTACACAGAGTCATCTACTTGATAAATTCATTGACTTACGTCTCAATAAACCATAACGAACATGCAATATATGTTTTGCTAACCAGTATTACATTCTTTTCATAACCTCTTTGCATATGATAATGCACTATATCAGTTCTCTATTAATCATCAATAAGCCTTGTCGCCCCAAAAATAGTGAGCTTTAAAAAAATCATTACGCAAAAATTTATGAATTCATTATTCTATTCCTTTAGGCGACATTTAAAATAAAATATGCAAACTTTAAAAATAGTCATCCCCCTCAAACACTGTTTCAAGATACGGCGCATCTTTACTACATGACCAAAACGACACTGAAACAGCAGAAAGACATAAGAAAATATCTTTTCTAAAACGCTACCCCCCACAAAAATCTGCTTAATCTTTTGAAAACTAAGTGTCAAAAGTTTTACGTTTTTACCAACAAAACCAAACGCGTTAACAAAAATAAAGGAAAAATGAGAAGAAGCATTCCTTCCACGCTTTATCTTTTGAGAAATAAAGCTTACAATAAAAGAATATACACTAAAATGCATTCTCTCATTGATAAAAATAAAATTCATTAGACGTTTCCCCCCTAAAGACATAACGAATATAAACCCTTCTAAACTTTGGCGTGCATCATTGCTTTACCACTATAAAAATAGAATAGAAAACAACATATCGCAACAGAACTCTCGTTTCCAGCGGAAACATACAGAGATTCAACGAAGCAATGTAGTGGATACAAGCCTGCATGAGCTTAATCATCTTCCAAAAAATTGGAGCGCACACGCGGCAAGATCACTCTACTAATAGAGGAAAGCTATCAGATAATAAAACCCAACACAAGCAGCTTGAGTCATTTAACTTCAATTTTTCATCGCTGCATTTCATTTTATATTGCCTAGGTAAGCATTGGGCAATCAACCTACATATAAATAAATCAACAGTCATACAAGCAAAGAAAAACAATGCAACAACAGCACCCCATCTAACAACCACTTTGCATTCGTCAACAAACATGAATAAAATATTCATTAATTATAACAGTCATGTTATTAACGGAAATAAAAAAACTCTTCTGAACCATTACAAATACCAAAGACTGTTTCATAACACTGAGAGCTAGTAAATGTGTGATGGTGCCGATCTTCTCCTTCATAAGCGTAAAGATGGAGTGCACGATGGATTTACTGTCATAGTATTCATGAGCTGCGTCACAAAATGGGCCTTGGTGTAACTAGATGTTTCTTTAAAACATACAAGACATCACCATGATCTAACTTCAGATACATAACAGTTAAGATATCACTCCTTTTTGCGTCTGTTTTTTCATCCTCAAAATTATACCTTTATCGTTTTTAGTGCCAACAACAATAGAAAATCATTACTATTGTATAGTTTGTATATTTCAATTATCTTATACAGCGGAATTGTATAACTTATATATTTGTTAAATAATTCAATTATTATCCTATTAATCATTACTCTTACAAAAGAAAGTTTGCCAATTTATCGACAAAAACATCCTTCAAGATGATCATTAACAATTCCTACGGACTGCATAAAAGCATAACAAATTGTGGGGCCAACGAATGTCCAACCACGTTTCTTCAAGTCTTGAGAAAGACGAAGAGAAGCAGGTGTCATAGGGTTAGCTAACAGTGTTTGAAAATCTATTTTTTCATAACGCTCCAATTGTGGTGGTTGAAAAGACCAAAAATAGTGGGACAAACTCCCCCACTCTGTTATAATTTCTTGTGCTCTCAATGCATTATTAAGCACTGATTGAATTTTTCCTTGATGGCGAACAATGTCTTTATTCTGCATTAACATTTGCACCTTCAGCTCATCATAATGAGCAATCTTTTCAAAGTCAAAGTGATCAAATGCAACGCGAAAAAAAGAGCGTTTTTTTAAAATTGTAAACCAAGAAAGCCCCGCTTGGAAACCTTCAAGACAAATTTTCTCAAACAAACGAATATCCTCAAAAATAGGCTTTCCCCATTCGGTATCATGATAAGCACAATAAAGTGGATCCGTTCCAGCCCATGCGCAACGAACTTTTTCATCCACTCCCTTAAGAAGACCTTCCGCAAGCATGGCATTAACCGTATTAAAAGAGAGTTCCTTGATCATCGCTTGGCGACTTTATCTGCTTGTGTTTTGACCGTTTAGAAAAAACAGGTTCTTGTGTTGCAACACTGATATCTCCATCAAAAAAGCGTAAATTTATTTGCCCTGTTTCAGGAAACTGAACCAATCGTTTAATGGGCTTATGATCTTTCCCCAAAGCCAAAACAAAACCGCGCTCCAAAATATTCTGATATGAAGTGCTTCTTAAAAGCCTAGATACTACCTCTAACCCAGCACGTTGTTTTTCCACACTACGCACAAAAGCACGCTGAAGACGTGCCGTATATTCCTTTGTATTGCGTTGTGCTTTTTCAATATTTAACAAACGCGGTGAAAAACGCACACCAAGTGCATGAAAAGAAAAACGTTTTTTATCGTAGCTTACACAAAGAGCACGCTGCAATCGACTTGAAGTTTCATCTAAACCACGCCGTGGTAAAGCAAAAAGTTGATCGGCAGTCGGAAGAGCTCGTAGAGTAGCACGCAATTTTTGTCGATAAAAATCCAAATAACGCGCGAGTCCCTTGCGCAAACGTGCATCAAGCGATGCCACCAGCACCTCGAGATCAAGCTTAACAGGAACAGCCCGTTCTGCTGCGGCGGTAGGAGTTGGAGCGCGCCAATCAGCCACATAATCAATCAAGGTCCAGTCCGTTTCATGCCCAACAGCAGAAATAACAGGAAGAGAAGATTCATAAACAGCACGAACAACAGCTTCGTCATTAAACCCCCACAAATCTTCTAAACTTCCTCCTCCCCGTGCAACAATAATAAGATCAGGTTTTGGAATAAGTCCACCTGGACCAAGAGCATTAAAACCTTCAACAGCAACAGCCACTTCCCTCCCACTTGTTTCCCCCTGAACACGTACAGGCCAAACCAAAATATGCAACGGAAAACGATCGGATATACGATGAATAATATCACGAATAACAGCACCTGTTGGTGATGTTACAACGCCTAAAATTCGAGGCATATAAGGCAAAGTTTTTTTCTTTTCTTCATCAAACAAGCCTTCTTCTAAAAACTTTTTCTTACGATTTTCAAGAAGTGTCATCAAAGCACCAACCCCCGTTGGTTCAAGAGCCTCAATGACAATTTGATATTTCGATGACCCTGGATAAGTTGTAAGTTTACCAACAGCAACTACTTCCATCCCTTCTTCAGGAGGGAATTTGAGCTTTTCCATAACTCCACGCCAAATAACAGCCTCCAACCGTGCCTTATCATCTTTTAAAGCAAAATAAGCATGTCCCGAAGCATGAGTACCACGGTACCCTGATATCTCCCCACGCACCCGTACATAACCAAACTTTTCTTCAACAACACGCTTTAGAGCCCCTGCTATTTCGGAAACAGTGAATTCTGCCACATTTGTTACACCTGTTTTTTCACTAAACAAACTTACCATTTTTCAATTCTTTACGCCCGTTTCTGTGAATCTTTTTGAAACAACACATCTTTAAACTTTTGATTTATAGCTTCATCAAAATACCCATAACACCGGCTAGAACAGCTTATATTTTTAATTTCAAATCGATTATCAGGGTTGTAAAAAAACTTGAAGCCGTTGTATGGGGATGTCTAGAGTCATTATTTCATCCGAAAATTGTATCAATAGAAGCTAAAATATTCAATCCTAACATCCAAACAAACACATCTTCTATAAGAATTCCTGAAATAAAATTCTCTACACAACATAGTAATCCATTCCCGATAGAATTCAATGTATTGCAAAGTATTAAAGAGCTTTACAATACATCAAATATATCATGACCCTGTTTTTTATATTTTATAAACTTGATACCTTCTTATTTTTCAATTGCACTATAAAAAATACGTGGTGCACTATTCCA
>NZ_JBHIRI010000013.1:0-37209 GCF_042197005.1 Bartonella sp. AA78NXGY | reverse complement strand
AAACTTGCACGTGGAATACCAACATCTTTGAGAAGAGTCTTACCGAGTCCTTCATAGTCAATAAGATAGCGCATCGCCAAACGCACTTTTTCATTGGCAAAAATAGGGTTTGTCGCATTAAATCCCCATATGATCATGGAGGGCGCCAACACTTTTTCAACTTTAATATCCGTTGTTGCTTGGAGATCTGCCAAATCTTCTGGCATCAGATTACGTGCAACATCGATATCATGTTTTTCCAATAATAAACGTTGCGTTCCAGGCTCCGCAACATGGCGAATTAAAATCTTCTTCAATTTAGGCTCCTCCCCCCAATAATTGGAGCTTGCACGCAACAAAATTCCTTCTCCAGGGCGCCAACTCTCTAGCTGATAAGGACCAACACAAGCAGAATGACTGGCCAAATACCGGTTTCCCATATCACCATCTTGTTCGTGTTTCATGAGTGTCTCACGATCCAGCAAGGCAGCAGTGCGATTAGTGGAAATATTGCTAAGAATGAGCTCTGCTGGATAAGGTTTATCAAATTTCATCACCACTGTTTTGTCGTCCGGTGCTTGAAAAGCCTCATCAACGTTTTGTTCTGTAATCCCATATTCATTAAATGTTGCCGCATTAGCCAATTTCAATTTGACAACCCGCTTCATACCCCAAACAAGATCATTGGCATTCGCAGGACGACCATCATAAAACTTTAAACCATCACGCAAGTGAAAAGTAATCACCGTACTCTGATCATCACTTGAAACATCCCAACTCTTCGCTAACGAGGGAACCATTTTAGCCGCATCATCTGTAGCAGAAACGACTAAATTATCACAAATATTGTTAACCACTTCAATTCCATAACGGTCATTGAGTTGTGCAGGGTCAAATGTATTTATTGGATCGAGATTCCAAGCCATCACAAGCGTATCGGCGGGTGTTTTTGCTGAAACTTGTTGCACAAACATCCCCATTGCAAGAACAGCAGAAACAAAAGAACTGCCCTTTTTCAATATTTTTCTTTTCACGTTCATAGAATTTTCCTTTTAACGTTTATTGTATAAATTCTCCATGCAGCAAAACGTGCTTAATTTAAGTTTAGACGAACGATAGGCTCCTAAAGACCAAACTTTAAAATCTTCAAGAACAAGCACCTCTTGCCAATGACTCCTCTTGTCTACACTTATAAGCCAAACTAAAACATACAAAGGAAAACACTCTGATATACAATGAACGCTCACCAACAACAGAGCTTAACCACGATACCATAACGCCTACTATTGAAGACTATAAAACCTGTATTTTTTCTATCTTGTTAAGCAAGCTTGTCTCGTATTTCTTCCGGCGTTTTCTATACCATCAAAGCACTACCCCTTTTAGCTCAAGTACCTTAATAACAACGAGCCTTCATAACAATTTGACGATTTGATAAAACAGAAAAATTCGTTAGTTTGCCAAATGCAACGACTTTTATTCCTTCTTCAAAAGAAAATTTAATTTTTTCATCACTCCCCGTAAAATAACACCCTCCAAATGACATCTCATCATCTTTCAAAGCAAAAGAAAATATAAACACCATAAAAAACTGATATCCCTTGTGTACCCCCATAACAAAACTTTCCTTCAACATCGCAAAACCTTTGCACCTTTAGCACCACTAAATTCCGCGATATTTGTTACACTTCGTTTCTTTATGTTATACTCAGTTTTTTAACAAATAAATTGACCACTTTCTAATTCAGAAAAATTGAAATATCGATCTTAACATCCACTTAAATACACCTCTAATGAGAATGAAAAATATCTTTAAACGAATGTCTTGAAAAGACATTCAACAATATATCACACATTACCTATGATCTTCGGCGCATTGCAAAGCTTAAAATTTATACAATACGCCGAATATATCATGACGATGCCCTTTATCTATTGAACAGCATTGAAGACACTCTTATTTTTCAATTTTACTATAAAAAATATGTGGCGCACTATTCCAAACCCACTTTTTGATATCAGGCGTCATCGCGATAACAGTATATTTCTGAAAGATAAACGCATAAGGTCCTTTTTGCATCAATTCACGTTGTAAATCAGCATAGAGTTGTGCCCGTTTTTGCGGATCTTTTTGAAACAATGCATCCTGAACCTTTTGATTCATCGTTTCATCCAAATACCCATATTGCCAACTAGGATAGGCGGTATTTTTTGCCTCAAGCCGATTATCTGGATTATAAACAAGACGTGAAGCCATAGTATGAGGATCCGCAGAATCATTATTCCATCCGACAAAAATCGTATCAAAAGCCCGTGCATAAAGTTTAGAAAACAACTGTGTACCGGCCATCCGTTCAATTTTAAGACGCACCCCCGCCTTTGCGGCACTATCTTGGAGTGACTGAGCAAGCAACACCCTATAAGGAGCATTTGATACGAGAAAATTTGCCTCAAATCCATTCGGATAACCAGCTTCTGCTAAAAGCTGCTTGGCTTTTGCAATATCAAGTTTAAAGGGTTGCCCTTCTTTTTCATCTAAAGCCCCAAAGTTGCCAAGAGGAATAAAACTGGCCCGTGGAACACCAACACCTTTGAGAAGCTTCTTGCCAAGACCTTCATAATCTATAAGATAACGCATCGCCAAACGCACTTTTTCCTTAGCAAAAATAGGATTTGTCATGTTAAATCCCCAGTACATCATAGATGGTTCTAACACTTCTTCGATTTTAACATCTGTTGTTTTTTGCAGATCTGCAAGATCTTCAGGGGTCAAATCACGAGCAACATCAATATCATGTTTTTGCAACAACAAACGTTGTGTTCCGGGCTCTGCAACATGGCGAATTAAAATCTGCTTCAGTTTAGGCGCTTGTCCCCAATAGTGAGAGCTTGCACGCAACAAAAGAGCTTCTCCAGAGCGCCAACTTTTTAACTGATAAGGACCAACACAAGCAGCATGACTTTTCAAATACTGATTTCCAAAATCGCCATCTTTTTCATGCTTCATAATTGTCTGACGATCAAGCAAAGCTGTTGCCGGACTTGCAACAATATTATTAAGAATGAGCTCTGCTGGATAAGGCTTATCAAATTTCATCACCACTGTTTTCTTATCTGGGGCTTGCAAAGCATCATCAACATTTTGCTCTGCAATTCCATATTCATTAAAAATTGCCGCATTACCCATCTTCAATTTGACAATCCGCTTCATACTCCAAAGAAGATCATTGGCATTGGCTGATCGACCATCATTAAACTTCAAACCATCACGTAAATGAAAAGTAATCACTGTACTGTGATCATCACCTGAAACATCCCAATGTGTTGCTAAAGCGGGAACCATTTTAGCAGGATCATTTGTCGCAGTACTGACCAAATTATCACAAACATTGCGAACAATTTCACTTCCATAAACATCATTAAGTTGTGCGGGATCAAATGTACTAATTGCATCAAGATTCCAAGCCATCACAAGGGTATCAGCGGGTGTTTTTGCTGAAACTTGCTGTGCAACCATCGCCAAAGCTATAAAAGCAGAAACAAGAGAGCTGCTATTTTGTAATATTTTTTTCTTCAAGTTCATAGACTTTTCCTTTTAAAGTTTACTATATAAATTTCCCACACAACAAGCACATGCTTAATAATAAGGTTAGATGATCCATAAGCGCCTCAAACAAAGTATTATTAAAACCTTCAAACAACACCACTTACCAACCACGGACTTCTACCCATGGCTATAAGCCAAGACAAACCAAAACATGCAACAACAAACACTCTGACATACAATGAATGCTCCCCCATAACAGAGCCTATTCATGATGTCATAACGCCTACGATTGAAGACTATAAAACCACTACTTTCTCTCTTTTGTCGGGTAAGCTTGTCTCTTCTTTCCTCTCGCCTTTTTATGCCATCAAAAGACTCTTCTTTGTTAGCTTAAGCGCCTTAATAACAAAGAGCTCTACTAACAATTTGACATTTTAACAAAACAGGAAAATTCACCCATCAACCGACATGACCTCCTCCCCCTACAAGAGGAATTTTGAATTTTTCCATAATCCTCTGCCAAATAACAGCTTTTAAATTATATTTTATTTCTAAATAAAAGGAGCATAGGCTCCCTCTGATATTCCTTTACGCACCCACACATAACAAAACTTTTTTCCACATCGTATTTTTAATATCTTTGCTCCTTTAACAACACTCAATTCATTGCTTACATTTTTTCAGAAAAAAAGATCTTTTCAATGCACTAAGGTTGAAATATCTAAATATAATACCTATATAAGCATACCCTTATTAGAATAGATAGTCTTTTTTTAAGTAAACTGTCTTGAAATATTATTTCTATACACGACAATAATAAGTTCGTTACAAAATCTTCAATATACTAGAACTCTCACTCTGATAAGAAATGCTGAAACGTTATAAAATTTCTCTACAAATTCTCGAGACGAAAGGATATCCCTTCATTTAATAAAAGAAGCGCCATGAAAATATCGCAAAAAATGCAATAAAACATGTGTATATTTCAAAAACCAGCACCGTTAACCAGACTAAGGTGATAAACTCAAAAAGTAAGAAAAAATAAAAAAATGTTTTTCCTTTATGATAATAACATCGCTGTACCATGATAATACAATAAAAAACACGATCTTTGAAAGTATATTAAAATGAAGCGAAAAAAAAAATTATTAGATTCTTTTCATGCGTTTCTTGGAGGAAAATCACGCCGCGTTAGTCTAAAATTGCTTATCCTTTCATTCTTCATTGGTATCGTAATGAATTTTTTGGGATGGACACCTCGAAACCTCATACAAAAAATAGTCGATTTTTTTCAATCACTATGGGAAGCAGGATTTATAACGCTTACAAATTTCTTCCATATAACTATGACAGGAGCTATTGTTGTTGTGCCTATTTTTCTTATCTTACGAATTTTTCATAAAAAATAAAAGCCTTAACATTTTCCTTGCGTTAATCTTTTCGAAAAATCAAACGACACAAAAATCCTGTAGTAATAGCAATAATCACTGCAACAATACCGTATAAAAAACGATACTTGTGCGCTGCATAAAAAATTGTATAGGTGATATGTGCTTTAACAATTTCAAGAGTCGTTGTTGCACTATCAATAAACTGTCCATCACGAAAAAGATAAGCACGAACTTTATAATGTCCAACTGGGATATTTGCTGGCAAACGAAAATGCGCTGTGAAAAGTGTGTCAGAACCAAAACGAACCCCACCCACTTCCTCATAATAAAGGCTTTTAGCTTTTTGCAATTTTATAAGTTCATCGCGAAAGATTTGTATTTTTTTCTGATCTTGTTCATCCGTCTGCAATGGCAAATAGAGTAATCCTAACCCTAAGCGTTTATAATCTTCAATGCTCGTAATATCGTCAATTTCACGTGTTGTGACCATAGAGTAAAAAAGAGGAACCTTTTTAAAAATAAGAGAATCTGTATTGACCCATACACCGGCATTGCGTTTTTTTTCTCGCATCACCATTGTCCGATCTTGTCCCTCCAAGCTTACAACAATATCATAACGGTTCTGTCGAGAATATAAAGGATCAATATTTTCTAAAACACCAGCAATATAAAGATCACGACCAGCAAAATTTGCATCCACAGTAATCGTATTCGTTGTTACAATAATTTGGACAGTTTCGTGGTCAACTTGATCAATGAATGTAGCTGGCGTCCCAACATGTGACCATGTAGAAAAAGAAATAAAACAAAAGCAACCTGTAATGATGTATAAAGAAAATAATCTACCCATTTTTATCTCATAAGAATATCCAGAGAGAAAAGATTATCAGGGCGTATAAATAATTGAAAAGCAAGACGCATACACACAATCAACACTAAAAATGCAAGTGCCATACGCAATTGTTCAGCCTTTAACTTCCGTCCAACCCGTGTTCCATATTGCGCACCAATACTTCCTCCAAGCATTAACAAAAAAGCCAAGACAATATCAACGGACTGATTAGTCATACTTTGCAAAACTGTCGTGAAAGAAGACACAAATGTAATCTGAAAAAGTGAAGTCCCAATCACCACACTGGTTGGAACACGCAGAAGATAAATCAATGCTGGTATCATAAAGAACCCCCCACCAATTCCCATAATAGAAGACAACAACCCCACAATGAGACCAATCCCTAAAACTGGAATAATGCTAACATATATCATAGATGTCCGAAAACGCATTTTTAAGGGTAAGCGATGAATCCAATTATGTCGACCAGCAAGACGAATATTGGCTTTTCCTTCCTTACGCTTGCGCATCATATCATACCAACTTTCAACGATCATCAAGCTTCCTACACTTCCAAGAAGAATCACATAAAGAAGCGAAATCATTAAGTCTAATTGACCTAACTTTTTCAAAACAGAGAAAACCTGAATCCCGATTAAAGAACCAATCCCTCCTCCAATCGCCAAAAGAATACCAAGTTTAATATCGAGCGTACGTCTTCTAAAATGTGTAATTGCTCCTGTTACAGATGAAGCAATCATCTGGTTAGCACCTGTTCCAACAGCAATAGCAGGAGGAATATTATAAAAAATCAATAACGGCGTGATGAGAAACCCACCACCGATTCCAAAAAGTCCTGAAAAAAAACCAGCAACGACTCCCATACCAATCAAGATCAGCATATTGAGTGACATTTCAGCAATTGGTAAATAAATACTCACTTACAGAACCTTCAAGATAATTTGAGTTTTTTTTTACAATTAGAGAATCCTTCTCCAATTATCCTCTTTTCCAATAATCTCTGTTGCGTGTTTAAAAAGATAATTTTAGTTGCTATAGCTTCCGCACAAACACGAATGCGCAATACATTTCACATCTATTAACATCAACATCATAAAAATTAAAAAAAACGAGCTTCTTTCAAAAAGCTATAAAAACATAACGTTATCGCTACCACAAATGCAACGGTTAAAAAACAAAGAACACCTTTTTTTAGCAAATAAGATAAAAACGACACATGTTCCCGAGACTGCGTCCTTAAAGAAAAAAAATCATTCTCAATACAATGATTAGATGCCTGAGCACCCATCATACCTTTTTCTTCCATCATAGCATGCTCCACTAGCCCCTCAACCTTTTTAAAAGAAGATTTCAGAGCATCACTGGGCAAAGGGCTTCTATTTTCTTGCTGCACCGTATTTTCAACATTTGTTTGGAGTGAAATTATGCTGTTTTCTTTCGAAAAATTTTGCACCTTTTGAAGTAATAAGCGTTCTTGATTTCCCTCACATTCCATATGAGCAAGTTTTTGTACAACAGAATCAGGTGATTTTGAACGAGACACCCGTCGTGTTACCGCTGCTTCTTCTAAGCTTTTTTTTTCACTCTGCAAACTTTGAACAATTGTTTTAATCTGCTCTAAAGACTGGAAAAGCTTTTTTTCTCTTTGACGACGTATATAATGTTCAGCCAAAATGGCCCGACTAATATCATCTAAGTAAGATTTAAAATGCTCTTCTACAGAACTCTGCTGCATTAAAGAACGAGGCGAATGCTTCATTTGCATTTGCGCATAAACGGTGCGTAATTTTTGAGCAATATCCGACATCGTTACTTCTACAGAAGTATCCATTCTCTCTTTCTGTTCAACAAAAGAAAAGACTTTATCGTTCCTAACCTGTTTGGTCGCTTGGTCGATCGTATGACCCTTCGTATTCACAAACGCCTACCCCTCATTAACCTTTTTGAAAAGAATCGCAACAAATGATGAGAAAGTGTGCTCTATTTTAGTAAATAGAGCTTTAAGAACTCCCAAAAACTTTTTTGTTAGAAATATTTTCCCCAATCTTTATCTAAAATATTTGAAAGAAAGATCTTTAATTTTTCTGTCTTCAAGATTTGAAGAGCAAAATCATTCCCCCATTTTTATCTTTTTCACTTAATTTTTCATTGCATAAAGGACCTATTGCACCATCATAAACAAAGCATAAGAAACTAAAAAAGAATATTCTCACAAGACAGATTGATTTTTTTACTTTTTATTCAAGCAAATAAGGCAATTATGGCAATGCAAAAATATGAAGATTGAAAATGACGACGAGAAAGTACAAGTAAACATAAAAAAGCTTATACGAAAGAGAACACAAGTTATAAATTGAGACTTCATTCTAAACAATTTGGTTTCTTATGAGTATTGCTATAAACTTGTAACATACAAACAAAGAGGATCATTATGAAGATAATTGTCGCTGTCAAACGTGTTGTTGATTATAACATCAAGATACGCGTCAAACCGGATAGTACAGGCGTTGATCTGTCTCACGTAAAAATGTCTATGAATCCTTTTGATGAGATAGCCGTGGAGGAGGCCATTCGCCAAAAAGAATCCGGTAAAATTTCAGAAGTTCTTCTTGTTTCAATTGGCCCAGAAGCAGCTCAAGAAACTCTACGAACAGGACTTGCAATGGGAGCTGATCGCGCACTTCTTGTCACAACGGATCAAACACTTGAACCTTTAGCAATTGCTAAGATTCTCAAAACCATTGTTGATGAAGAAAAACCCGACATGGTCTTTTTAGGAAAACAAGCAATTGATGACGATAGCAACCAAACAGGACAAATGCTCGCTGCTCTTCTTGGGTGGGGACAAGCAACTTTTGCCTCACATCTTAACATAGAAAATGGGCATGCTACAGTTACTCGTGAAGTTGATAATGGAACACAAACCCTTTGTCTTCCCCTTCCCATGGTTATGACCGCCGATCTACGGCTCAATGAACCGCGTTACACCTCTCTCCCCAATATCATGAAAGCAAAAAAGAAAATCATTGAACAAAAATCTCTTACTGATCTTGGCGTCGATACGAAAGCACGCTTAACAATTTTAAGCGTTGAAGAGCCAAAAACCCGTCAATCCGGTATAAAAGTGGCAAATGTAGTAGAACTTGTCAGAGCCTTAAAACAGAAGAACTGCATTTAATATTCTCACCACTAGAGTAAAAGCAACACTCACATAAAAGGGCAAAAACTTATGGCAATTCTTTTATTGGCCGATCATAATACAGAAGAAACAGCAAAAGTACTCACCGCTGCACGCGTACTCAGTAACGATATCGATATTCTGGTTTGCGGAGAAAAAGTTCAAACGATAGCGGAAAATAGTGCTAAACTTAATGGTGTGCGGCAAGTTCTTATTGCAAAAGCAGACTATTTAGCCCATCAACTTGCCGAGCCTATGGCAGATACAATTCTCACGTTAGCAAATGATTATAATGTGATCATGGCAGCATCCAGCAGTACTGGGAAAAATGTGATGCCGCGCGTAGCAGCTCTTCTTGATCTTATGCAAATTTCAGATATTACCGCCATTCTTTCACCCAATACCTTCAAACGACCAATTTATGCAGGTAATGCATTTGAAACTGTACGCACCAATGATTATAAAAAGATTATAACAGTTCGCACCGCTTCTTTCACCCCAACGCCTTCCCAAAATAATTCTGCTCCCATTAAAACAATAACACCAGCTCCCAATCCAAATCTTTCTTCTTTCGTAAAAGCAGAGACAAACAAAAGTGATCGTCCTGAGCTCACCTCAGCACGTGTTATTATATCAGGCGGGCGTGGTCTTGGTTCTCAAGAGAAATTTATGGCCCTGCTTCTTCCTCTTGCAAACAAATTAAATGCTGCTTTAGGTGCCAGCCGCGCAGCAGTGGATGCAGGCTATGCTCCCAATGATTGGCAAATTGGACAAACAGGAAAAGTCGTTGCCCCTGAACTCTATATCGCCGTTGGCATTTCCGGTGCAATCCAGCATGTAGCCGGTATAATGGATGCACAAATTATTGTTGCCATTAATAAAGATGAAGAAGCTCCCATCATGCAAATTGCCGATTACACCCTTGTAGGTGATCTCCACCAAATTATTCCAGAATTGGAGAAAGCTTTATAAGCCATGAAAGCACCTCTGCATGACCAACGTGAAAGTATGGAGTTTGACATAGTCATTGTCGGAGCAGGACCTGCAGGGCTTTCTGCCGCAATTCGTTTTAAACAAATTAATCCTGAGCTTTCTGTCACAATTGTTGAAAAAGGAACCGAAGTTGGTGCACATATTCTCTCTGGCGCAGTTGTTGACCCCATTGGTATCGACACACTCTTACCAGAATGGCGAAATGATAACGACCATCCCTTCACAACCCCTGTTACACAAGACCAATTTTTTTTTCTAAAGCCTCAAAAGTCCACAGTATTTCCCAATATTTTGCACCCTAAAATCTTATCAAATAACGGATGTTATATCGTTTCGCTTGGGAGCGTCTGCCGCTGGCTAAGCAAAAAAGCTGAAGCGTTGGGTGTTGAAATCTATCCTGGTTTTTCAGCAACAGAACCCATCATCCAAAAAGATAACGGAGCTATCATTGGTGTTCTCACCGGTGATATGGGGCTTAACAAAGATGGAACCCCTGGAAAAAATTATATGCCTGGGATGGCTTTATTGGCAAAATATACTCTGATTGCGGAAGGAGCACGCGGCTCAATTGCAAAACAACTGATACAACATTTTAATCTTAGCAAAAATCGAGAACCACAAAAATTTGGTCTTGGTCTCAAGGAGCTCTGGGAAATTGCCCCCAACAAACACCAACGCGGTTTAGTACAACATTTCACTGGTTGGCCCTTAGACAATAATACCGGTGGCGGTGGCTTTATTTATCACCAAGAAAACAATATCATTTCTGTCGGTTTTGTTGTGCACTTAGATTACAAAAATCCTTATCTTTCTCCCTTTGAAGAATTTCAACGTTTTAAAACACATCCAAAACTCTATAAAATCTTTAAAGGCGCAAAACGTCTTTCCTATGGTGCACGTGTTATCAGCGAAGGAGGTTGGCAATCTGTACCAAAACTCACCTTTCCTGGTGGAGCGCTTATTGGCTGCTCTGCTGGATTTGTCAATGTTCCTCGTATCAAAGGATCACACAATGCCATCTTATCTGGCATATTAGCTGCCGATAAAATTGCTACCGCTCTTGCACAAGGGCGTGCCCATGATGAGGTTAAAGAAATCGAAGAACAATGGCGAAAAGGGCTCATTGGCAAAGATCTTTATAAAGTGCGAAATGCCAAACCGCTCTGGGCAAAATATGGGACAAAATATGGAATTAAACTTGCTGGTTTTGATATGTGGTGGCAACAATTGTTCGGATTTTCCTTATTTAAAACACTCTCCCATGGAAAGGAAGATTATGCATGCCTTGAACCAGCAGAAAAATTTCAACCCATTGCTTACCCAAAACCAGATGGCGTTATAACCTTTGATCGCCTTTCAAGTGTTGCCCTTTCCAATACGCACCATGAAGAAAATCAACCTTGCCATTTAAAAATCGCCTCATTAAAAAAACAAAAAGACTCTGAGTATGCAATCTATGGAGGACCCTCTACACGCTATTGTCCCGCCGCTGTCTACGAGTGGCTAGAAGATAATGGTCATCTGGCTTATATGATCAACGCTTCAAATTGTATACATTGTAAAACGTGTGACATCAAAGACCCAAACCAAAATATCACTTGGATCTGTCCGCAAGGCAATGAGGGCCCCTTCTATCCCAATATGTAATTTCCCAATATATAATCATTGTTCATTCTCCTAAAATTGAAATATACAAAACGCAATGGATAAAAATATTTCCCTCAGATCAGAAATCCATCAATCACCTTCCTGCATACGTTCTTTCACAATGTAAAAAGAACTCTATTCTCATATAAAATACTCTCCCTACCGCATGACTTTTTTCAATAAAAAAACATAACATATTTTTATCAAAAATTTTTTATCTAAATGACAAAACAATAATGAATATATTCTTGACAATTCTGCGATAAAGAAACAGCCGCGGTTCTCGAAAATCTGAAGGAAAATAAGCCCGTTCTACTTTACCCCCTCTCCCATATGATCCAAAATGCTTTTAGCCCTCTCATAAGAAACATCTATCGTTTTAACTAGCCAAGAGCCCCCCTGAAGATGCGCTTCACATTTATTTTTTCTCCTACACTTTGCCAAGTAATGCTCACTCAAGAAAACCACGAATGAATGTAGAAAAAACATCGTGAGATAAAGAGATAAAGAGCATGCTCGTTCAAGCCCTTTATAATGTTTCTACTGATAATGACACGAAAAAATCTTTAATCTCACATTAACCTTTTATTTTTGCATTAAAGATAATCGCCTTGCATCTAACCTTTACCAATATACTGCCCTTTACCAATATACTGCAATGAATGTGTACAAATACCGTAAAAATAAGCAGATGCCAAGCCATGGAGACTATCGCTATTAGCAAAACACCTGATAAAAAACAAAATAGCTTTCATGACCACTCTATGACGTGTTTTATAGAGTTGTTTTTTTATAAAGCTTGTGCTTTCGCTATTGCTTGTAAATCAACATCCAAATTGAACACAAGTGGTATATTTAAAAGAAAGATTAAGGTGAATGAAAGCTCTGCACGCCGTTCCAGCTTTTGTAGCTAGAGCAAAAATATTGCATATTCTATTTGAGTAATCTCTGAAACGAAAATACAGCTTCATTTAGCAAGAATATGAAATCTGAAAGGAAAAAACTGTTTTCCTCTTTACTATCATCTGTCCATTCGGTTTTAAAACTTTCAAAAGCATCACAATAACCTCTAAAAAGAAGAGATAACGTATTGTCTCCGCTTTTATTACTTACGTTTTTTATGGGAGCATATCCTTCAGAAAAAATGAGGTATCCAAAATTAAAACAGACTTGTGTTGTTCAGTCATGGGCTTGTTTTTAAGAGATAGCTCTCATATCAAACAATTATTTTGCGACACTATCCGAAAAAGGTATAACGCAATCCTGTGAACGAACAATTCCATATTTATGAAATAAAAAGTACAAGCTAACAGCATTATTTTCTCTGCGATCTCCAATGAGGCGATAATCTTTGTTTTAAGGAGGTTTCAAGATGCACAAAAATGATTTTGATTAATTGACTATAAGAAGAGCTGAGATAATGTTACGATATTTAAAGCTCCTAATTAATAGGCAAAATAATAAATTTTCTATTATAAATCAAATGTTTAAGATAAAATTTAGCCTTAAACTTTTCTAAGGTACTCATTATACTGTATACTGTTAAAGCTGTAGAGAATATGAAAAAATAAAGTATTTTGCTGATAAGAGCTTATATTTGATCAAGTCAGCTGCCAGTTAACTGTATGTGTTTCAAAAGGGGCTGTTTACATTTGCTCAGAAAAACAGTTTGGATATCAATAGAATATTTGAAAAATCGGCGTTATGGAAATAATCTAAAAAGCTTAGCTTTTCAAAGAGCACAAAGAAGCATGAGATTATAACATGAGTAAAGTTGTTTTTTGGTTCTCGAAGGAAAAACTTTATAGAAAATCATGGGGCTGATAGAATATTGGTTACATTTGGAATTTGTTTTACTGGAAAAAATAACGCGGATCAAAATAGATAATAATGTTAAATTAAGACGTTAAATATGAAATTATCTTATTGTAGTGTAATCGATTATTCGAGTAAGGTAAGCCTTTGTAATGATAAAAAATGTGCTGGTAAAAAATGAGCCAAAATGGCTTATGAGTATGGATAAAAATCTTGTGGTGAGGAGAATTTAATGAAAAGAAAAGAGCATGTGTGAAAAAGCATATTTTATAGGTGCGCATGCTTATTCTGCACCCGTTATAGAATCAGGGCTTTATCTTGTGGCAACACCTATCGGAAATCTTGCAGATATTACGCTTCGTGCTTTGCAAGTGCTTGCAGGAATTGATATTTTAGCGTGTGAGGATACGCGAGTAACACGTGTTTTGTTGGAACGTTACGGCATTCAAAAAAAACCTTTTCTCTATCATGAATATAATGCGCAAAAAGCGGGTCCGAAGCTCTTAGCGGCTTTAGCAGAAAACAAAACAGTAGCACTTGTTTCAGATGCCGGAACACCACTTATTTCTGATCCTGGATTTCGATTGGTAGAAGAGGCCCGTAAAGCTGGTCATAAAATTATTCCTATTCCTGGAGCATCCGCTCTTTTAGCCGCTCTTATACCGACAGGGCTTCCTACGGATAGCTTTTTTTTTGCAGGTTTTTTGAGTGCACGAAAGCTACAGCGCCGAAAACGGTTGGAACAATTAAAAGAGATTCCAGCAACTTTGATTTTTTATGAATCACCGCATCGTCTTGTTGAAACTTTACAGGATATGGTCACACTTTTTTCGGCTAATCGACCTGCTGCCATTTGTCGTGAATTAACAAAAAAGTTTGAAACAGTAGATGTTTCCAATTTGGGAAATTTGTTAGAAAATTACAGAAAACAAGCACATATTCGTGGGGAAATTGTTGTACTTGTTGGAGAATCATCTTCTTCTTTAAATGTGATAAGTGATCAAGAAATTGATGAAATGCTATTAGAACGCGCACGGATACATTCTGCTGCTCAAGCGGCAGCTTTTGTTGCAAAAAAAACCGGTTTAAAAAAGCAAGAACTTTTTCAGCGATTAATCTTTTTAAAAAATGCGTAAAATAATACAAAAAAAACGCAGACAAAAGTCTTTTTATCGAGGGATTCGTGCAGAAAAATTGGCAGCTTGGTGGCTACGTTGCAAAGGGTTTCACATTGCCGAAAGGCGTTTTAAAACAAAATGTGGAGAAATTGATTTAATTGCACGACGCGGAAATCTTGTGTTAATCGTTGAAGTTAAAGCACGTTCAACGTTGGCTGAAGCAATGGAAGCGGTTTCCGGAATGAATGAAAAGCGAATTGAGGCAGCTGCCGATATTTGGCTCGCACGGCAAAAAGATTATGCCCTTTTATCTGTACGCTTTGATTTAATTGCAATTTTACCTTGGCGTTGGCCACAGCATATCCCTGCATTTTTTACATCTGATCAATAAAAGGCCTCCCCGTTTTAACCATATTCAATAAAAAACATTTCGTTTTTATGTGCATATGCGTTAAAAAGTGTGTAATAATTGAGCGCTATAAGGAGCGAAATATGGATGATTATGAAAAGTTTGCAACAGGTTTGCTCATCATTTTTGGAGCGCTAATTATTGGTGGGTTAATGGCAATGCATATTGTGCTTATGAATAAACCAGGTTTTTTATTTGCATTAGCCGCAGCTGTTGTTGGTTGGTTTTCTGCTTTTGCCGTTCTCTTTGACAAGCCCAAAATCTATTTGGTTTTGATTATTCTTGCTATGTTATGTGTTGCTTCTTCAATTAGCGTTTATGTTAGTTAAAACACCTGAGATGTTGATTGAAATTCCTTTTAAAATATGAAACTGAGAAATAGATAATGAGACTTGGCTTTTTGGGAACGGGTACAATCAGTGCTTCAATGGTGAATGGCTTAATGACAAGCAACTTTGATGTTTCTTCCATTATTGTTTCGCCTCGCAATGCACAAACAGCAAAGCGCCTTTCACGTACTTATGATAAAGTTATGATTGCTGAAAATAACCAAGCGTTGCTCGATGTTAGTGATTGTGTTTTTCTTTGCTTGCCCAACCAAATTGCAGAAGACGTTTTGTGCTCTCTTCGTTTTCGTCCAGAACAGCTGGTTATTTCCGTACTTGCTATGGCAAAAGCAGCAGAAATAGAAGAGTGGATTAATCATAAAGTTTATCGTGCTGTTCCATTACCTTTTGTTGCAGAATGCAAAAATTTGACACCAATCTATCCCAATCATCCCTTTTTGCGCACTTTATTTGATGCATTGGGGGGCACATTGGTGCTGGATAAGGAAGAGCAGTTTAATCTTTTTATGACAGCTGGTTCACTTATGGGAGTATATTTTAATTTTATAAAAACTGCCCATCAATGGTTTATAACACAAGGGTTAAAAAAACAACAATCAGCAGAATTCCTTACCATGATGTTTGGAAATCTTACAGATGAAATGCGTAAAACTATAGCAACGGATCGTTCTGTATCTCTCGATTTTGCACTGCTTGAAAAAGAGTTTTCAACAAAGGGTGGAACAAATGAATTTTTGTCAAATTACTTTTCTCAACAAGGAGGAAGGAATGCTTTAACAATGGCTCTTGAAGCTACTTTGCAAAAAATGAATGCTTCTAAAAAGAAATTTTAAGATTTATATCAAGAAAATTCGTATCAAAAAATGATTTTTAAAATATTTTTTACAACCTTTTACAATTTTTCTAAATTATTTTTATTTTCGGTCTTCTTCTTTTTGCCTCAAGTCCAATATTTTTTCTACCTCACGGCTCTAGCTCTTCAATTTTGTTCCCCTTCAGGTTATCCAAACGCATGAATAATTTTTTGTTTATTTAACCTATATATTCCATTCACACATTAAAACTTCCTCTTACAAAGAAGCGACTATTTTTATGTCTTTCATGATTGTGTTTTAATAAACTCTCTTAAACACCCCCCCATTCAAAAGAGTTGATTTTTTATTTGATCAACAATTTTACGATATAGTTTAGCATGCTCTTCACTAGGCTTAGCAACAAAAATAGGGATTCCCTCATCTGAAGAAAATCGTAAAGCTGCATCAAGCGGTATTTCCCCTAAGAAAGGGAGTTCTCGACGTTCCGCTTCTGCCCGTGCACCACCATAGCCAAAAATATCATAGCGTTTTCCCGTATCAGGAGCGATAAAATAACTCATATTCTCAATGAGTCCTAAAATAGGAACATTAACTTTCATGAACATTTCTATTGCTTTACGTGCATCCACTAAAGCAAGATCTTGGGGCGTAGAGACAACCAACGCACCTGTTAATTGTACCTGTTGGGCAAGCGTTAATTGTGCATCCCCTGTACCGGGCGGCATATCCACGACTAAAACGTCCATAGGGCCCCATACAACATCTCGTAACAATTGCGTTACAGCTGCCATAACCATAGGACCACGCCATACTACCGGCTTTTCTTCCTCAACCAAAAACCCCATCGACATCAATTTAAGTCCAAATTTTTCAAGAGGTTGAATCTTTTTTTCTCCAATAAGCTGTGGTTTTTGATTAACAAGTCCTGTCAAACGTGGCAACGAAGGACCATAAATATCAGCATCCATCACCCCCGTTTTGAAACCAGAATCTTGTAAAGCTAAGGCGATATTTATTGCCATCGTAGATTTTCCGACCCCTCCTTTTCCAGAAGCAACAGCAATCACATGCCGCACACCTTCTATGGGCATTTTGATCGGTAAGAGATTTGCTCTCCGACTAGGTGCTGTCTTTGTTATTTTTTCTGCTGTAAGTGTAACAACAGCAGATTTCACTCCCTCCAAAGCACATACCACCTTTTCAGCAGAACGACGCAATGATTCCCATTTTTGCACACCTCCATCAGGAACTGTAATGGAAAAGAAAACCTTACCATCAGCAATCAATATTTCTGAAAGAAGACCCAACGACACAATATCGCTTTCAAGATCTGGTCCTTTGATTGTACGTAATACGTTGCGGACAGCCTCACTTGTGATAAGATCCATGTTCTTTCCTCTCTATAAAAATACCAGCAAATATAAGCATAAGAACGAAAAATACTTACAAGGTTCATCACCTGATAATTTTGTTCATCACTTGATAATTTTCTACTTTACTCAGCATTATAAAGTATACATCTCTTATCTCTTTAAAAATATGAAACCATCCTTAAAATAAAGAAGTTCAAACATAAAATCTGCTATAAAATCCTATCAATCACGTTTGTGCTACAACCACTTTAATGAATATTCTGATAAAAATTTTGTAAAAACAAAAACTGAAAAAAACTCTTAATCCTAAAGGATATTTTAAATTGAGCATACAGTAATCAGTCACACCTTCTTTAATTCTTTAAGGCCCTAGCTATTTATGTTCTGTAGCTTCAATCGTTATTTTCTAACACTCCTACAGTATTGTAAAAAAGCGTTACAGATAGTTATAAGGTGTTTTGTATTCTTTCAAGAGAGAGAAAAACAATCTAAGATTGACTTTTTTTATATTTTTCCTTATGGGTTAACAGCCGTATGATAGGATAAAATTGTTTATCTCGCGCATAACTACTCATAAAACGAAGATTAAGAAGGGCCGCACTCCGCGGTATTTAAATAAATGAAACGTACTTACCAACCCTCTAAACTTGTCCGTAAACGCCGCCATGGGTTTCGTGCACGCATGGCCACAGCTGGAGGACGTAAAATTATTGCTGCAAGACGTGCTCGTGGACGTAAGCGGCTTTCTGCTTAACCATTTAAATTTTCACAACCGTTGAGGATTGCTCATCGTTTCTTCGTTGTGAAACTTTTATTATGAACCTACAATGTCTGCTTGCAGGCATTTAATGAAATTGCGAAATATTCTTTTATGAAGAAAAAACATCCCTGCCGTATTCGCAAAAGAGCAGACTTTTTGGCTGTCCGTACAGGAGAAAAACGACGTGGTCCTTTATTTTTGCTCGAAGTTAAATCTCGTGAACAAACAACAGAAAGAAAAGATTCTCTTTTTGCACGTGTAGGCTTCACTGTTACCCGTAAAAACGGTAACGCTGTGAAACGTAATCGTATCAAAAGGCGCTTGCGTGAGGCCGTGAGAGTTGGTGTAACAAATCACATGGAAGCAGGAACAGACTATGTCATTGTAGCGTACCGTGATGTGTTACATGCACCTTTTACATCCTTGATTAGTGAATTAAATCGGCGAATAAAACCAAAAATAAAACATCAGCAACAACAACAAGGGTGTACGGATGGAATATAATCGCAATTTCTTTATCGCTATTGGCTTATCTTTCGTAGTGCTCATCGCATGGCAATTTCTTCATGTTGCTCCCAAACAAGCAAAGTTACAAAAACAACAAGTCATCGCACAGCAATTGTCAAAACAACAATCAGCCCTTTCTACTACCACGACAGATTTTTCTGATGATACCTCAACGTATCAAGCTACATCTATCATCGAACAGCCCATGACACCTGAAATCCGGAAAGCTGTATTGGACAAAACAGAGCGTATTGCAATCAAAACCAATGAACTGGAAGGCTCTATTAATCTTGTTGGTGCACAATTTGATGATCTTCACCTCAAAAAATATCGTTTAACAGTCGATAAAAAATCACCGGAAATCGATTTGCTAAATCCTAAAGGTTTCAAAACAACCTACCTTGCTGAATTTGGTTTTGCAAGTGCGTCTTTGCCAGCAAAAGCCTTGCCACAATCGGATACAAAATGGCAAATAGAGGGAAACAATACAATCCTGACTCCTTCAACACCCATCACTTTAATTTATAATAATGGACAGGGACAAATCTTCCGACGGACCCTTTCTGTTGATGATCATTTCATGTTTACCATTGAGGATTCTATCAGCAATGAAAGTGATCAACCAATACATCTCTCGTCCTATGCCCGCGTTGCACGTGCTGCACCACCAGAACATACAAATGCAACCTATTTACTTCATGAAGGTATGATAGGTATTGCTGGAGATTCGCTCAAAACTGAAAAATATAAAACCTTAGCAGAGCTTGACCCAAATCCTGATAATGGGCAAAAGAGCATGACTTTTTCCAAAGTAACAGGAGGTTGGATTGGTATTACCGATAAATATTGGGCTGTAGCAGTTATTCCCCCGCAAAATAAAGAATATACAAGCCGTTTTATTTATTTTGATCGTTTGCAAACGCATTATCAGTCTGACTTGCTAGGGTCGCTTTTAACGATTGCCCCAAATGAAACAAAAACTGTTACAAATCGTCTTTTTGCTGGTGCAAAACAAGTTGAAATTATTAATAATTATCAAAATGACCTAAAAATAAAAAAGTTTGCTCTTTTAATTGATTGGGGCTGGTTTGATTTCATCACCAAACCAATGTTTTCCCTCATTGATATTCTTTATAAACAAACAGGGAATTTTGGTATCGCCATCCTTCTTGTCACAGTTCTCTTAAAAACTCTTCTTTTCCCTCTAGCCAATAAATCTTATAAATCTATGGCACGCATGAAGCTTTTACAACCGCGGTTGCTAGAAATAAAAGAAAAGTATCCCGATGACCAAACCAAACAACAAAAGGCAATAATAGATCTATATAAAACCGAAAAAATAAATCCCCTTGCAGGCTGTTGGCCAATGTTGGTTCAATTCCCAATATTCTTTGCTCTTTATAAAGTTCTCTATATCACTATTGAAATGCGCCATGCCCCTTTCTTTGGCTGGATTAAAGATTTAGCGGCACCCGATCCAACTTCTCTTTTTAACTTGTTTGGTCTCTTGCCATATACAACGCCAACATTTCTTATGATTGGTGCATGGCCTTTGATTATGGGAATAACGATGTTTTTACAAATGCGTATGAATCCTGCTCCTCAAGACCAAACCCAAGCGATGATATTCACATGGATGCCTGTTGTCTTTACTTTTATGCTCGCCTCTTTCCCTGTTGGTCTCGTCATCTATTGGGCATGGAACAATATATTATCAATCATTCAGCAAGGTATCATGATGAAGCGCCAAGGAGTTAAAATTGAGCTTTTTGATAATCTGAAAGCCATCTGGAGAAGATCACCCAAAAAAGAAGTGCATGAATGACAAGAGATTCTTCCCTTTCTGGAATTTTTTCTCGCAATTGGATTTTTATTCGTGGTGTACCAGAAATACGCTTTCTACCCCCTGAAGGACCACCAGAAATTGCATTTGCAGGTCGTTCCAATGTTGGAAAATCATCTTTAATCAACGCACTCGTCCAACAAAAAAGCTTAGCACGTACCTCAAATACACCAGGACGAACTCAAGAGCTTAATTATTTTGTCCCCGATGGATTCAGTGGGCAACTAGGAGACCTTCCCCCTCTAGCATTAGTAGATATGCCTGGTTATGGTTTTGCTGCTGCTCCTAAAAATCTTGTTGATGCGTGGACAAATTTGATTTTTAGCTATTTACGGGGGCGCACAACGTTAAAACGTGTATATATCTTGATTGATTCACGGCACGGAATCAAAAATAATGATGAAGATGTTCTTGCTCTCCTTGATAAAGCAGCTGTTTCTTATCACATTGTTTTGACAAAAAGCGATAAAATCAAATCAAATGCTTTGGAAAAATTAATTATGAGCACACAAACAAAGCTTCTTAAACGCCCAGCAGCTTATCCTGAGCTTCTTGTAACCTCTTCAGAAAAAGCTATCGGTTTAGAAGAATTACGTGCTGCCATTTTGCAAACCATCGCATAAGAGAACAATTCCTAGTCATTAACAATTTATTAATTATAATTACTAGCAGCTACTAATGATCTTGTACTTCTAGTCAAGCATCTTTATAAAAATGATTACTTGAAAGAATTCTCTTCAACTCTATTTGATAGTGTAAATTATGCTGACACTTTTTCACTCTCCCCTATCCTCTGCCTCGCGCTTCATACGCCTCATTCTTGGGGAATATGGTGTAACCACTCAACTGATTGAAGAATATGAATGGGCAAGAAGACACGAATTTCTAGCCCTCAATCCCGCTGGTCATGTTCCTGTTTTTCTCGATGAACACGAGGTTCCATTATCAGGTCCTCTTGTTATCTGCGAATATTTAGACGAAACACATGGAAGTTTACGACAAGAAAATAAGCTCTTTCCAGAAAATCCTTTAGATCGTGCGGAAGTACGCCGTCTCAATGACTGGTTCTTAAATAAATTCGAAAATGAAGCAACGCGCCATATCGTACGAGAACGAATCCATAAACGTGAAATGCCACTTGCCATTGGCGGTGGTGCTCCTAATTCACAAATTTTACGCAATGCACGTGCCAATATTTTACCACATATGAACTATCTCAATTGGCTCTGTGCCTCTCGCGATAGCTTAGTCGGTTCTGCCTTGTCCTATGCAGATCTAGCAGCAGCAGCCTCTATTTCTGTACTTGACTTTCTAGGGGAAATTGACTGGGAACAATCTCCTGCTGCCAAAGACTGGTATATGAGAATTAAATCACGCCCTTCTTTTCGTTCTCTTTTAACAGATCGCGTCCGCGGAATTGTTGCAAGTGCTCACTATGCAGATCTTGATTTCTAGCCTTCTCTCACAAACAAAAATAAAAGTGATATTTTATCTAAAGGATATTTATAGGTTTATGAATTTTTATGCATGCGTATAAACAATATAATAATACATTGATTTATGATCGTATTAAACAGAGAATAAAACCCATTATAATTGAATCACAAAAATCACTTTCTTATCGTGTCACAAAAAAGATCAGCACAGGGATAAAAATACTTAAGAAAGCATTTTAAAGACTCTCTTTAAATACAAGAGCTGTAGCATCATTGGAAGCTAGGCAAATAAAATAACAGTACTTAACGCATGTTATACTCCATTCTCCCCAATATATGAAAAAACGCATTGCATAATATATATCCTATTTTCTCTATAATAAACAAAGCCTCATCATACGTTTTTACAACATAACAATTTTTTCAACTGACTTTCCTAAAAGATGAAGAATCCGACCAACTCTCGTGTGAAAACAATCCAACTTCTTGTTAGCCCTTGCCCCCCTTTTACGTGATTTTATTTATGGATAACATATTGATATACAATGATAAATAATCGTTTTCTTATGCGTCACAAATGGAATTGATGAGTGAAAATGACTAAGTTAAAACATTAAAGGCTAACAAAACGTATGATAATGCTAATTTTCTCTATTTATGAAGCATAAAGATAGTGGCGCAGAATAGATTTTATATTATTCATGGATATTCTCTCGTGATACCACTCACGAGCACTATCATAAAATAAGTTTAGAAGAATTGATAAATATTTCTTTAAGAAAAGCGCATGAATTGACAACATAGGTCTATTTTGTTTGGGAGATCTTATTTTGCATGAAGAACGCTCCCCTTTAAAGAACGAAAAAAAAGCGTAAAGTAATACACAATCTTCATAAGGTTTCATAAGCAAACCTTACTTAAGAATATTCATCACACACTCTAACGAAAAACATCTCTATTTAAATTTGTAGATCTTATATCACTTGCTCTAAACAACAGTGTTTTACAGCACAACAAGATAAATTAAAGAAGGAAAAAAATTCTATAAAGAAAAAGAACTATTGGAAAGAAGGCAAGAATTTGCCTATACTGCACAGTAAAGTATCATAAGGAGATAAAAATGCGCCTTACAGTTGTTGGTGCAAATGGAAGAATGGGACGTGAACTCATTACAGCAATCCAGCAGAGGAAAGATGTAGAGCTTTGTGCTGTTCTTGTACGTAAAGGCTCACCGTTTGTAGGAAAAGATGCCAGTGCATTAATTGGTTCAGATTCTCTTGGGATTAGTATCACTGACAATCCCGAAAATGCCTTTTCTAATACAGAAGGTATTTTAGATTTTTCACAACCAGAAGCCAGTATTCTTTATGCTAACTACGCTGCTCAAAAAAGCCTTGTCCATATTATTGGCACCACAGGATTTAGCAAAACAGAAGAAGAAAAAATTGCAAATTTTGCGAAATATACAACTATTGTCAAATCCGGAAATATGAGCCTTGGAATAAATCTTTTAGCCAACCTTGTAAAGAAAGCCGCTAAAGCATTAGAAGCCGATGATTTTGATATCGAAGTTTATGAAATGCATCACGCTAACAAAGTTGATGCTCCTTCTGGAACAGCCCTTCTTCTTGGCCAAGCAGCAGCTGAAGGGCGCAATGTTATGCTTAAAAATGTGCGTGTCAACGAACGCAATGGTCATATAGGTAAACGCAAAAAAGGCACCATTGGCTTTTCCTGTTCACGTGGTGGGACAGTTGTTGGAGAACACAGTGTCATTTTTGCCGGCTCCAATGAGCGCATTGTTCTTTCACATACAGCGCAAAAACGCTCTATCTTTGCCAATGGCGCATTAAAAGCAGCTTTATGGGCACAAAATCATGAAAGCGGTCTTTATTCAATGTTCGATGTTTTGGGATTAAACGATGAATTTTAAACAATCAATAGAATAGAGGCAATTTATAATGGGACGCATACTTACACTAATTCGTCATGGACAAAGTGAATGGAATCTCAAAAACCTTTTTACCGGTTGGAAAGATCCCGATTTAACAGAAAAAGGTCATGCAGAAGCGATAGCAGCAGGAAAAAAACTGAAAGAATATGGTTTGAGATTTGATATCGCTTATACATCTGCCTTACAGCGAGCTCAAAAAACCGCTCAGCACATTTTAGAGCAAATGGGACAATCAGATTTAGAAGTGATAAAAAATCCCGCATTAAATGAACGTAATTATGGTGATCTTTCTGGTTTAAATAAAGATGAAGTACGCCAACAATGGGGGCAGGAGAAAGTGCAAATGTGGCGCCGCTCCTATACGATTGCGCCGCCGAATGGAGAAAGCCTACGCGATACCGGTGCACGCATCTGGCCTTATTATCTTTACCATATCCAGCCTTATATTTTGCGCTCCCAAACTGTTTTGATCGCAGCACATGGAAATTCTCTTCGTGCTCTTATTATGGTGCTTGAAGGTCTCTCCGGTGAGGAAATTATATCTCAAGAATTAGCGACCGGCATTCCTATTATTTACACATTTAATCCGGATTCAACAATTTTATCAAAGACAGTCCTCACACCTTAAACTTCTAAAATCATGATCTCCCTCAAAAGTTCAATGCTATCGTTTTAAGCTAAAAAAATAAATTCTATAATTTTATTGACAGAGTTGCTTCATGCGCTTAGATGGATTTTATAAGCCCAAATGGCGGAATTGGTAGACGCGCAGGTTTCAGGTACCCGTGCCGTAAGGCGTGGAGGTTCGAGTCCTCTTTTGGGCACCAAATTTTATCTTTAATGTATTGAAATATATAGATTTTTTTCTTTAAAGAGCTGTTTTTAGACCACCCTTTACGGTTTATAAAACTTTATCTAATTTACTCCTATTTGTTCCTTATTTTTCTTTGGAGTGAAGGCTAAGATCTCTTTTTTTCTCCACCTCACTGCTCTCCCTAGCTTATATGGCTCCGGAAACAACCCCTGAAGCACCCAATTGCGAATCGTTGTTGTGGATACACTAAAAAGCTGTGCACACTCACGTGTCGTTACATATCTATCTCCATCATCAAATATCATCTCATTACCTTTCTCTTTTTTATATTAATTAAATGGGTGGGAGTGCTGGAAGGCATGTGAAGCACTCCAACTTTTAAAAATTTGCAAGTTTATTTTTTAGATGTGCTTAATTTCATATTTCCAATCAGGCAATTGAGTAAGAGCTAATGCGAGTTGTCCTCTATGACACATGCATACATTGGCTTCAAAACAGGTGATTGCAACGCGCTTTTTGTTTAAAAACATTTGATATAATTTGTTTATTGCACAAGAATTATTCTTGAGAGTTGTATTTTGATAATCTTCAAAAAGGCGGTCATAATCTTTTTGTTTTTTCAAATTTCTTCGTTTTTCAGAGGCAATTCCGAATTCAGGCATATGCATATATTCAATATCTATGTTGCTTACAGCTTGCTCTAATTGTCTTTTCGAAAATCCGTGTTTTCTACTTATTGGACTTTTACGAACATCACATAAAATTTTGATATTGTTTTCTATGAAACAACTAAGATAATTCTCAAGGGACTTACCTTCATAGCCAATGGTAAAAAAACAAAATTCCTCATCTTTAGCAGGCTGTATGATAATATGTTCGATGTTACACACGTTTAATTTCCTTAGTAAATGGGTGGGGATGCTCGTAGATATGCGGGGCCCCCCCCCCCATAAGGTTAAGCAGCTTTTGTTGAGAGTTGTTGTATCTCTCGTTCTATCTCTGCTAAAAAGGCTTCAACAACTTGATTGATCTGTTCAATTTGTTGATCATCACGGAGAACACGCTTGACTTTCATGCGTAAGTGAAAGAATTCCCCCGTAAAACGTGGGTCATAGCTTACGAAATCACACCATTTTCGTCCTGTACAAGCCATTTGGAATTGCATTTGTGCGTGATATTCTGGTTTGATTTCGTCACCTATACAAAAGCGCATATGTGTTACTGATCTCGGGCATTTGACTTCGATTAAACCGTCTTCTCCAATGAGACCATCGGGGCTAGCCCCCGCCATTTCTATTGTGGGGTGTTGGATAAAGCCGCACTTTGTTATATTGGCATCATAAATGAAGCCATATTCTCTCAAGGCATCTTCTTCATGTTCGATACCCCATCTCATATCTTCAGTTTCATAATAGGGGCTTGTTTCGCCTGTTAAACGCTCTGTTATGAGTTTGATTTTGTAGTCTTCATATTTGCTCGTAGGCAATCCTTTTGTATTTTTATTGAGTATGTTGTAAATGTTTGATGCGGTGACTTTACCCAAGCGCGCTTGGAACCATTCTGCTGTTCGTTGCTCCATCTCACACCGCCGTTTGTTGCTCTTGTGATGGGAGCGATTGTAGAGCTTTTTCTTTTTGAATATTTTTTCTTCTTTCCAAATGCCCCAAAACCAATTCTGCTTTTTCACAAGACATATCTGTTAGTTTTCCTGCTTCTGCAAAATAGAGAAGACTAATTTCATTTGTCCCTGTTTCTTTAATTAATTATTCGATTTGCTTTATCTGTTTAGAGGAAACTTTTTGATTATTTGTATCGCCTTCTTTGGTTCGCGGTTGACCATCTGTATCGTCTTCTTTACTTGCTACATTAAGAATCATGCCTAACAGGTATCTCCCCGTAGGTAAGTGTAAAACCAACTGATCGTATGCTATTTTTAGAGCCTGTACTGTCAATTGGAAATGTTCCTTCTGTTGAGATTTGATTTTTGAAGGATGAGACAGAATTATTTCTATGGTAACGTTTTTTTCTGTTTAATGTTTAATATATTTGTATTTTGCAAGCCCGTCCTTTACAGCATCAATGTACTGATCAAGCATAGCGTATTTGCTGTTTGTATGGGTGATTGTAGAGTTTTTTCAATATTTTGATATTTTGTTTGCATAGCCGAAAGATCACGGACAAAGTTTTGGCGCTCTTGTCGTTCTATTTCTTTTTCTCTTAAATCAAGAAGACGCTTTAAGCGGTCAATACTGACGTCACTTTCTAAGGCTTTATTTAAAATACATTCCATAGCAGTTTGTTCGACGGCTAAATGATGTGTTTCTTCAATTTCTATTAGGTTAGTGTTTTGTTCACTCATTTTGATTTTCTCCATTACGCGCAATTCACGTGTGACGTGAATCACGCATGTTTTAAAAGGCTGGTTTGGCTGTTAGAAAGGGCTTATACGCTCTGTCTTTTCCAGGGATATGTTCGGGCTTTTCTATTATAACTAATATGTGTGTTGCTTGAAATACATGTGTTACCACATACAACAGCATCACCACCAATATGAGCTTTTTCACAAATATTGCATTGCCGTGAATTTCGGCTATTCCGTAAACTTGCGTATTATCGAAAATATGTGCATTGGATTCAACACAAACGCTTCCAACGTCTCTCAGTGCACGCATGCGACGAACTGGGCGACGATAGAGAATGTCTATTTCATCAGTAAATTCGTATTTTTTTCCATGGTTTATTGCCTCTCGCCCTTTGTGATGATTTCATCATTGATGATCTCTGCGTTTCCCTGAATAAATGCATAACCATGGATTTTGGCATTTCCTCCAACTTTTGCTCTGATGGAAATCAATGGACTGTCATAAATTTTAGCTTTTCCACTAATAAATGCAACACCAGAAATCTGTGCATTTTCGTAAATTTGTGCATTGGCAAAAACACGAATATATCCAAAAATCTGCGCATTGCTAAAAATATTAGTTTCTCTGGTAACAGATTCACTACCAAAAACACATGCATTTTCATAAATACCAGAAATGTTATCAATATAAACATCACCAAAAACCTTGGCATAACCATAGACTTTTGCATCATCACCTACCCAGCAATTACCATCATGACTGAGGTTGTCTTCTTTTTGTATAAAGCTGCCTAGGTCGCCTGCTTTAACAGCATCAAAATCTCTTAAGGCTTTAATTCAGTGAAGAGTTTTTCCAGCAAACTCTATTGTTTCATCAGTCATTTCGTATTTCTTTTCCATGATTGTTGCTCTTAATGCATACTTTATCTTTATAAGCTCTTGAAACTGCAAACCAATGCCTTCTGCTGCTGGTACAACTTTTTCTATTCCATTTGCGGTTTGAAGTGGATGGTCGGACAATCCATAAGTTGCTTTTGGATTTTGTCTTGATACGGTAGCAAATTTTCACCTGCTGCTCGTCTGTAAAACCACCCTTTTTGCTGTAAGAAGAGAATGAATTGTTTTGGTTGTATCTCGAGTATTTTAGCGGCTTCTGTAAGACCGAAGAGTCCGTTGTGACGTTGCAAACTTTCAAGAGCAGCTGCTTTGGGTTTAAGGATACTCACTTCACTTTTTAAAGTCTCTAATTGTGTGACACTTTCTAAAAGCAGTTTTTTCACAAATAGAGAGTCTTCTAAAGCGTTTGCAAGGTCTAAAGGTTTCTTTGCACGCCGTTCACATTCAATAAAATATTGACGGGCTTGTTTACCTTTTTCATTACGCTCTACCATGGCGAGCTCTTTTGCCATGTCTAATGTGGGGTGATAGTCTATGGCTGTAACAGCTCTAGATTTTGCGCTCCCCAATTTTGTGGACCGCAAATCTTGTGTTTTTATAAAATCACTGTCCTCTTCAAATTCATATTGATGAATACGATCCTTAATTCAAGTAGAGAAATCTTTCCCCATTTCCAAAAATTCATGTAACTCACGTGCGTTGACCGTTTGAACGGTTTCGTGTTTGATTGTATTGTGCTGGATAGCAATAGGCTTTTCCATTACGAACCTCATGTTGATGGGATTGATGAATGAAAGGGGGCGGCGCTTTTAAATGCGCCCTTCAGAATTTAAAGCACATCACAAGGATGCAAACGGTGTTGTTGTTCGTAAGAATCATACATTGCATCGTTATATTCATGCTGTTTTATATCGTCTAAAAAAAACGTATGCTGTGATGTGTAAAATAACGTCATGAGGTATGTTTCCGTTAAAACACTGTTCTTCATGTTCTCTAAGATAAAATTCTGCGATATCTTCAGATATATCTTCGCAGCTCTTTTAAGAAGGATTGATGCGAAAGATTTGGATTTCATTATTTGCCTCGTCAATAATTTCTAGAACTTGGCTTTCATCCAGAGGTCCTGACCGACCAATGTTTTGATCATCATCGTAGACAACTAATAAAATTTCATCAGAATTTATAAGAATTGGATTTTCCATAATTTCTCCTCTCTAACGCCTCTTGGCAATTGTTTGTGCGTGGTTTATGGATACCAATGTAGCGATTTTGAAAAATTTTTTTAAAGTAATAAACTAAAGGCTTGCTTGAAGAGAAGTATAAAAATATTAATTCATATTCTGGCTGGCTTAATCCAGTCGATAGGTGCACACCATTCTAATTCTACATCTACGATATCGGCATATTTTCCATTTATACTGGATAAAACCCATTTCCCTTTTTCTTTTCCGAAACGTAATACTTTGATGTAAACTTTTCCACATTTAGTTTTTATGATAGCGCGGTTGTTAATAAGATCCTCTGGTAGCAAATGATAGGAATAAAAAAGAAGACTTCCTTCTTCAATGACTGGAAACATAGAATCACCTACCACGCGAACAGCAACAGTTCCTTTAGGAGCAGATGGCGGGGCTTCTACTTCTTCTAGACAACCAGAATCTATTGCGATTATTTCTCCTCCGGCTCCTACAGATCCGATCAAAGGAACTAAGTGATTAGTGGGAATAGAAGCACCTGTAAGCTTTGATATTTCTAATAATTCTCGAGCAGAAATATCTCTTGTTCCTTTTAGCATTTTATTGACGGCAGCACGATCTATTGAGCGACCTAAAGAAGCGGTTAGCTGTCTTGAAAGCCCTAATTGGCTTAATCCAGCTTCAGATAAGGCATTTTGTAACCATTGCGAGATACTTATTGTCATATCTTTATTGTAGGTACATTGTATACAATCGTCATTTTCTAATTTAGCAACATGTAGTTTCATTATAAATTTTCCTTCTTGATATTGTTTTTATAATCGCTACATAATGTGCTATGAAACAATTTTCGGAAATAATAAATCTGTTAGGTGGGGTTCGTAGGGTAGTATCTCAGCTGCTTGGGGTTCATAGAACACGCGTGTATGCCTGGCTCCGTCCTATATCAAAAGGGGGAACTGGTGGGAGAATTCCAACAAAACATATCCCAATTCTTTTGAATGAAGCCAAAAGAATTGGAGCACCGATTAAGGCAGAAGACTTTTTCTCGTTTTTTTATAGGACGCAATCATGTGATTCTAAATTATCTTCACAATCTGCTTTTATTGCTGCTTCTACAGAAAAGAATGAACATCAACAGCATCATTCACACTCTTAAACAAGCATTAAATAAAGAGATCAAATTAATAGATTACGCGTCACCATGCGCACGCATAAATACGTAGAGCCTTAAGGGGGATTATGATCACTAACGCACAAACTATTTTATGTCTTGATCTAGGAACCAAGACAGGCTGGGCGATCGTGGTGCAGATGGTCACATAACAAGCGATACAGAAGATTTTCAATCACGCCGTTTTGAAGGCGGTGGTATGCGTTATTTACGCTTTAAACGGTGGCTCACTGAACTAAAGAGGTCCGTTGATGAAATTGACGCGGTGTATTTTGAAGAGGTGCGCCGGCATGTGGGTACAAACGCTTCTCATATTTACGGAGGCTTTCTAGCAACCTTAACAGCGTGGTGTGAACATCATCAGATACTATATGAAGGCATTCCTGTTGGCACAATTAAGAAGGCAACAACAGGAAAAGGTAACGCCTCAAAAGAAGAAATGATTAAGGTGGTGTGTACAAAAGGACATACGCCTAAAGACGACAACGAAGCAGATGCTTTAGCAATTTTATATTTAATGAAAGAAGGGGGGGTATACATGTCCAATAAATTACCGTGGACGGAGGCTATTTGCAGATAAATGGATTCTTGATCTTGCTTGTTTATTTCCCTTTGAGTGCAAAGTTTACATAAAGTTACGCTTGCAAATGCTTTATACTGGAAAACCACTTTTAAATAATATGAAGGTCCGGGCTGATTACACTGGCTGTTCAGTAAAAATGTTCATGAAAGCGTTAGAAGTTTTAATAAGCACAGGTCATATCGAACGTTTAGACGATGGGTGTTTATGGAGTTTAAAAGTTGAAGAAGAACTCAATAACTCTAATGAGAGTTTAGAGAAGGTATCGAAGACGTCACGGTCAAAGACGTTATCAGAGAGAGCAAAGAAAGCAGCGTAGGCAAGATGGGATAAACATACAAATGATGCTTGTGATATGCTTAACGATGCTAAAGCAATGCTTAATGATGCCCATATATAACATAAACAATAACAGTTATAATAAAAACTAATACTATCGTATTAGCAAAAAAAAAAATTGTTCTGAAAATTTAGAAACAAACGAACAGGTTCATGAGTCAATAGAGATTCATGCTTGCGGAAGCTAACCAGAGCAAATCACAACGGATGTAGAAAACCAACCTCCCAATCACAAGCAAAAGAACGTTCCCCAAAAAGCGAAGCGGACTAAATCAAAAGATGATTTTCGCTTACCTGAGGATTTTGAACCTAATTTGCAATACGCAATCGATAAAGGCTAACCCATGATGAGGCGCTGTTAGAATTCGAACGGTTCACAAATTACTGGATAGCAAATCCAAATAAAAATGCAAACAAACGGGATTGGCAAAGGACTTGGTACAATTGGGTTACAAGCCCTATCGGAACGCTAGCAAAGAAAAAAGCAAGATTAGAACAGGAAAAACGGTTAGGTGGTCATTATGGAAAATTCACTCATAAAACTTTCACAGAACAGTTTGCAGAGGGCTTCAACGAACTCAGAGATCATCTCTCATCTGGAAAAGATTATGGAAATGATCAGTCCGGGGCATCCATTGACGCTGAAAGCTGGGAATACATTGACGAAACAGGAGTAGGCGCAAACCTTAGATGCTTGAATCATCTACAAGCGTTGCTTTCTGTGAAAGCTTCAGTTAAGCAGATTGAGCAAACTTCTTTCCTACTCTCAAGCCATGAGAGTCCCTGCGAATACAGACGCCAAAGCCATCGTTTTATCCTATGGCATGATGCTGGACCGCATTTCGTCATATGCTATGAAAAAGTGCGTCGAAAATATCGTAACGGGTTAAGCAATTGGGATATCAAAAACATTTATGCCAACTTGTGGAGAGCTTTTAACTTATTGCCAGACAGTAGAAAACACCCTTCTTTCAAAAGCCGAAAGTGTACGCAAGACTGTTTTGAGCACCCGTGAAAAAAGGCTGAAAGAAAAGGCAATGAGAGAGAATTCAAGACCACTCACGTTAGTTGAAAAGCAAAAGCTTGAAGGAATTTAAATGGTCTTGGGGGAACAGTGAAAAACATTGCAGGTTAGTAAACTAGTGAAAAGCGCTGATCATTTTGGGATTAGATATGTGTTTAAACCGACAAAAAGGCACCGTACAAAGAGATTTGAAGTTTTTTACTACAATTAAACACAAAACGCTCTGTACGGTCAAATTTAAGGTAAATAGACCAATTGGTAAAATTATGGACTAAAAACATGAGAATATTAAAAGACCTGTCCTTAAAAAAGCGTAAACAGCCAATGCAAAAAGAGTTTGTTGCAACAGCTGTTGGTTATGTTCCTTGGGGGGGGGGACGGAGCGGCAGAGTATTTTTACAACCTCTACAAATATGAAGACGGTACAAGATAATGTGAAAAGTTTGATGGCGGCCAGTATTATACCACACCAGAATGCGGATTTTAGTACCAAAGCGCAGGTGAAAGCATGGGTTTACGGTGGTGCTATTCCGAAAAGCGTTCTCAATTACGAACCTCTTATAGACGAGATCAATAAAGAGATCAAAAAATTATCGAAAACCGCAGGAAATAAATATGTTTACAGATAAACAGCTAAGAGCCTTGTTTGGCATTATAACTTTTATATTTTTATGTTTTTTAGGAATTAAAAAAAATCCTTACTTTATTCAAAGTATTTTGACATTCGCATCTGTTTCTTTGGTAATAGTCACAACTGTTTTTGCAATTTTATGCAATTCTCATATTCCTTCTGAATTGCAGAGCAACCCAAAATATAAAGGTGATGATACAACGGGTTGGGTGAAACTAACACGTGATTTACAACAGTATTTGCACAGACTCTTAAAACTAATAAGTTTAGCGTTTGTCGTTTTAATTTTCCCAAATAGTTATAAAGAAACGGTTTCTTTACCTGTCATTTCTAGGTATGTGGAGTACAAGCTTTCTTTTCCATTGGGATACTTTACTTTGGTACTCAGATATTGCTCTTTGGTATTCCTTTTTAGTTTGTGTATTGTTTCTTATGTTACGTACACGCAGTTTAATAAACATATCTATTTACCCACTACAGTGCTCAGTTTAAAAGCCATAGTAAAACTTCCGATTTTATAAAACTGTTTAGATTAAATGGCATTGTCTCTTCTCAACGTTCATAGATGAAATCAACAAAAACATCAAAAAATCATTGAAAAAGGCGCGTAACAATGACTCATGTCTGCTCACCATTGAGATATCCAAGCGGTAAGGCTGCACTGTATGGAAAAGTCAAAGAAATATTTGAGAAAAAGCATTAAATGGCTGTTCCTATAGAGAGCCATTTGCTGGCAGGTGTAGACTTGCTCTAAAGCTTTTTTTAATGGTGAAGTTAAAGATATTCACATTAACGATATTGATCTGTTCATTTGGAGCTTTTGGTATTGCGTTTTGCACAAGACAGAAGAATTAATAGAAAAAATCAATACAACGACCATTAACTTAGAAGAATGGTACATACAAAAAGATAGAATACATTTAACTCGTTTAAATGCACGGGAATCTTTGCTGCGTTATGGAACTGATGAAAACACCTTTTTTATATGGACCCTCCTTGTTTTAAAAAAGGAAAAGGGCTTTGTACTTGGTTTTACAAAGCTAATGATCACCACAATTTAGAGAATGTCATCTCCCAACATGTGACAGCACCTTGGCTAATTATTTATGACAACGTTGAAGAAATTAAATTATTGTATAGGCAATATCTCTCAATAGAATTTAGCTTACAATATTCTCTACAAGAGAAAAGGAAAGCTACCGAATTGATGATTTTTTCACCTAAAATCAAAGTACCTCAATTTTTAGAAAAGAATATAGGTTCGCTTCTCAAAGCAGCTTAATTGCAGACTGCATTAATAGGAGCTTTAATCAAATGCTTATGCTTACACCATTTGGCAAAACATTACGTAAAATTCGTATTGATCGAACAGAACGTCTATTAGATATGGCTAAGAAATTAGGCGTATCTATAGCATTTTTATCTTCTGTAGAAATTGGCAAAAAGCCTATACCTGCTGACATGGAAGAAAAGATCATTGAGAAATATGCTTTAGATAAAGAAACAGCCTCTATCTTGAGAAAAGAAGCAAATATTTGTCATAAGAATTTTACAATGAACTCTTCTGCCCCACTTAACCATGAAATTTCTAACACGTTTGTTAGAATTTTTAAGTCTCTTTCACAACAAGATCTGACAAAGTGCAATGAACTCATGGAGAAAGTAGAAAAAAAACAGTGCTTGCAGAATAGAATACCTTGATCTCCTTATTTTATACACTGTAAACATAATTTTATATGTTAAAAACAATAATATCATTTTGAAATAATTGAATAAATATGCAAATCATTCTAAGATTTTTTATGTATAAATTGCTAATCTAATGGAGCTACAAATATGCTAAATAAAGTGACGTTAATCGGGCGCCTTGGAGCTGATCCCGAAAGCAAAACAATGAATTTTGGAGAAGAAATAGTCAATTTTAGTATAGCGACTTCTGAGAGCTATACAGATAAAAAAACCAATCAAAAAGTAGAGAAAACAGAATGGCATTCCGTGGTGATTTTTAATCCACATTTGGCAAAAATTGCACTTCAGTATCTAAACAAAGGTTCAAAGGTTTACATAGAAGGAAAATTACAGACACGCAAATGGCAAGATAAAAATGGGCATGACCGCTACACAACAGAGATTGTCTTACCACAATTCAAAGGCGAATTTTATTTGCTTGATGCAAAGAAAGAGCAATCAGCATCCCCTACCCCCTCACCCATTACTTCTCAAAATTATGCTATCGCTTCAGGTGCTACTGATCATGGCACATCTCTTAATGATGCTATCCCATTCTGATTGATAACATATGACAAAGAGAAAAAAACGTACAAAAAGCGAACGTCCTCGGATTAAAGGATGTATCAGAGAACCAAACGGACGCATCTCACGAGCAAAAACACCGCATAAACCCATGGATAAATTGGCAATTGAAATGCGTGCCAAACGCTTTGGCTTGACCATAGAAGAGGCTAAAAATCCGCTTTCCGGAACCTATATCGGGCGGTTTTATTTGCAAGGTGAAATCAATCAAGACCAATATGATGCTGCACAAAAATATCTTGAAGTGAAAAACAATTATCTATGTGCAAAAGAATTGCCTAATGCAATTTATGATAACTTTACTCCTTCATCAAATGAGGAGGCACAAAAACGGTGGATTGAAAGAGCAACTCATTGTTATGAAGAGACGAAAGAGGTTATCAAAGAAACAAAACACCTCTATAGACAGTATAATCTTTACGCTGCATTACAATATCTTTTTATAGAAGATCAATCGTTAACACATCTTGTTAGCTCTTTGCGTATTGTTCTTAATGCGCTTCATAAGCATTTTAGCCATTAAAAAAGAATTGACATCAGATGAAAAATCATTAAAATGTGTATATATTTACACATTATGAGTTTAGGTAATGGAACAAGATAGCCGAAAAATCATTGCAAAATTAAAGCGTGATGGCTTTGAACTTATCAAAGTGAAAGGTTCTCATCATAAATTTAAAAAAGATGATAAGGTTGTTATCGTTCCACATCCTAAAAAAAATCTTCCGATTGGTACAGCACGTTCTATCGCACAACAAGCAGGCTGGTTAAAAGAAGGAGAAGAAGAATGAAAAGATTTTTTGCTCTTGTTCATAAAGATGAAGAATCTGCTTTTGGTGTTCAGTTTCCTGATTTTGAGGGACTTTTTTCTGCTGCTGATGAGGAAGAAAATTTAATCGCAAATGCAACAGAAGCACTCCAACTTTATTGTGAAGATATAGATAGAGTGCCTATTCCTTCAAAATTTGAAGAAGTCATACAACGGAAATCTGTCAAAACAGCTTTGTCAGAAGGAGCTTTTTTAATACAAGTTCCTTTTATTGAAAATGATTCAGAAGTCATACGCACAAATATATCAATTGAACGAGGGCTTTTACGTGCAATTGATAATTGTGCACAAAAGAGAGGTTTAACAAGATCTGCTTTTTTGGCAACAGCAGCCCGTCACGAGCTTAATATTTAGCTCATCAATCTGGAAAAATTTCTCACTCTCGATTTTTTTACAAAAGCGTGTAATTGCATATGATCCGCAAACTATTAATGAAAATCAAAAGGCAGCAGGCAAACAAAACGCTATAGTTAAGAGGGATATAACTATCATTGATATTATATACATGGCATCTAATATTTCTGGACCTGTCATTGCCTTTCCCTCCTATAATAATTTCACAATAATTTATAAAATCTAAAATGTTTTAGAAAATTTTATATATTCTATTTTAAAATAAAAAATATAGATTTTTTTGTTGGCATGGTGTAAAAAATTGCATTTAATGACGATACTGCACTAGTCGTATTGCGTCTAAAATTCAAAAATATCCCCAAAATTCAGTAAAATGTCAACTTGAAGCGTGGCTAGAAAGCCCTGTTTTCTAGATAATTCTGACTAATCAATTTTTCACAGAATAAAAATCAATAATTGACTAATTATGTCATTAATTATGACTCAAAAGGAGCAATGATGAAAGCTGTCATCACTAAGCCAATGTGTGTTGTTGGCGACAATAAAAGCACTGTTCGCTTTGAACCATCAACACCCAATAATCCATTTGTTGAAGTTTCCAATCAAGTCTACGCACGTCTCAAGCGCGCCAATGCTGTAAAACCTTTTATTGGAGTCAAAACAACAGCAAAACCTGAAAAGACAGTTGAACAAATTAAGCAAATAGAACAAGAAGCCACACAAACATCAAC
>NZ_JBHIRI010000012.1:0-78379 GCF_042197005.1 Bartonella sp. AA78NXGY | reverse complement strand
ACCCTTTGAGAACATCTTTAAAACTCTTTGAGAAAAAATAAATTGGTACAAAACCTAGTGTCAAAATATACAAAACCCGCTGGCAAGCTACAATTAAAGATGGGAGCTGATTTTGAGTGGTGTTTTTGCTTTTAGGAGAGCTAAAAATGGAGCTTTTAAAATCGGATTGTAGGTTTCGAAAAATATTGCTTTTATTAGAGTAAATTATGATATTTTTTAGTGTCATAAAATTAAAAAAATCTCGTTCTTTCGTAATATTCAAAGTGAAGAATTTTATAAGTTTTTATCATTATTTTTTATAGAATTCATCGCATCATACATGTAAAGCCAATTGAGATCTGACATAATGCTCTCTGGTGTACGAATTTTCATCATGAGATTGCGTGCAATTGCTATGGGACCGGTTGCGTGATAGGCTAATCTATTGAAATCTCCGCGTTTTTTTACTGCTGCAATACGCGGGGTGCGTGTTGTTTCGTAAAGCGAAAGTGCTTTCGTTAATGAAAAATCTTTCAATGAAAGTGCTTTTGCTAATGTGGTGGCATCTTCGATTGCCATAGCGGCACCTTGTGCTGCAAAAGGTAAGGCAGCATGTGCGCAATCGCCAACAAATACTTGTCTCTCTAAACCGATAAAACGATTTTGTTTCATTTGAAAAAGTGGCCAATAACTCCATTCATCAATATGATCGAAGATTTGTAAGATTTTTGAATTCCAATCTTTAAAAAGAGATTTGAGTTTTTCTTTATCTCCTTTATGGGCCCATCCTTCTTTTGAACTTTCTCCATGCGTAATGGCGACAAAATTAAAAATTTTTTCTGACGATTGAATGGGGTAGACAACAAGATGATTTTTTGGTCCCATCCAAGCCGTAATTGTCTTCATATTTTGCAATGAAGAACGAAAGTTTTGAGGAAGATTATCAGATGTTGTTGTTGCACGCCAAGCAATAAAGCCACTAAAATTTGCTTTTTCATGAAAAGGAGATTGTTGCCGTAATGTTGACCAAATGCCATCACATCCGATCAAGAGGGGCGTTGAATAAAGCTGTTCTGTTGCCGTATCTGTTTTTATTGTCGTGATTTTAATGTTGGTTGCCGATTGGGTAGAAGATACAATCGTTTCGCCTGCTTTGTATTTGATCAAAGGATTTTCAATCACTGCATTATATAAAATTTTTTGTAAAGCCGCGCGGTGAATCGTCATATAAGGGGCTTTCCAATATTTTTCTGTTAGATTAATAAGATGAGCCCGTAGATGTATTTTTAAAGATAATCCATCTTTTAACTCAAGAAAATATGGGATTGTCGCGACTTCAGTGAGTTTGTTAAGAAGTTTCCAGCGAGCAAGAATAGATGTTGCATTTGGTGTCAGTTGAATACCAGCGCCAATCGTTTCAAGTTGCTTACACTTTTCGATAATGGTGCTTGCAATTCCTTTATGAGCGAGTGCTAAAGCAGTGCTTAAACCAGCAATTCCTCCTCCAACGATGATGGGTGATTGTTCCACAAATGATTTCATATTAAACAAGCAGAATTAAAAGAGGGGTTATTAAGAAAGCCAAAAAACGCAATTATAATAGCTTTTCTGGATGATATAAGCATCCTGTTGGGTTTGTTTGATCGTATGATAGCGAGGGAACATAACGATAAAGGGTTGAGCAGTAAGGGCAAATTTTCTCATCTGCTGCTCCCATATCGATAAAGATATGAGGATGATCGAATGGGTGTGTAGCGCCTACACACATAAATTCTTTCACACCAATTTCGATTGTTTTATATCCAAGGTCATTTTGGAAATGAGGAATATTGTGATCAGCCATGGCATACAAACTCCAGAATAAATTTTCTCATCAGCTATGATTGGGCTCTTCTATTTTATAGGCGTGAGTTTGTAATAAAGCGTATAATAATGCAAGCTGCTTTTTAAGACAAATTTTTACTCTTTTATGCTATATTAGAATAGTTGTCTTACTTTTAGTGCTTTGCGCATAGCAATAATTCCAAGTATTTTTAAATATTAAATGGAAAAATGATGAGGGAAGTTAGGCATTGATATATTATTATGATGATAACATAATCAAATGTTATGTGAGATATTTCGTCAAGGATTTTAGAAAATATAAAAGAAAATTATTTAGGATATATGGAACAGAGGGTGGTAAATAAAATTTCTATATCGAATATAACAATGAAAAATCCGGTACGGTTTATTAATCGAGAGTTTTCATGGCTACAATTTAATAATCGTGTTTTGATGGAAGCGGCTAATTCGAAACATCCTTTATTAGAACGTCTACAATTTCTTTCTATTTCAGCTGCAAATCTTGATGAGTTTTTTATGGTTCGTGTTGCAGGACTAGCAGCTCAAATTCGTGCTCGCGTTACAGCGTGCAGTGCAGATGGGCACACTCCACAGGAACAACTTGATATTGTATTAGCTGAGATTTCAAAGCTGCAGGCTCACCAACTACGAGAATTGAATGTTTTACGTGATGAATTAAAAAAGAATGATATTGAAATTATTTGTTCTGATGATCTTTCAGAAATTGAAAAATCATGGCTTGAAAAATATTTTCTTGAGACAATTTTTCCTGTTTTAAAACCTTTACCTGTTGATTCTACTCATCCTTTTCCGTTTATTCCTAATTTAGGGCTTTCTATTGGGCTTCAATTGTCTGGAGAAACTGATCAGAATTCACACACAGTATTGTTGTCTATTTCAATGCTTTTAAGGCGTTTCGTTCTTCTTCCTCAAGAAGGTAATCATTTTCGTTTTATCGCATCTGAAGATGTTATTTGCCTTTTTATTAAACATGTATTTCCTAACTATGAGGTTAAAGGAATTGGTACATTTAGAATAATCCGAGATAGCGATATTGAAGTAGAAGAAGAAGCTGAGGATCTTGTTCATTTTTTTGAAACTGCTCTAAAAAGGCGGCGCCGTGGGCAGGTTATTCGAGTTGAGTTTGACGCAAAAATGCCAGAGAGTTTACGCCAATTTATAGCGAATAGTCTCGCTGTTCCTGATAATTGTATTAATGTCCTTGACGGATTTTTAGCGCTTAATACGGTATCAGAAATTGTTTCTATTCCCCGCGATGATCTTAAATTTATTCCTTATATTTCTCGTGTTCCAGAATGTATTCGTGAACATCATGGGGATTGTTTTGCGGCTATTCGTGAAAATGATATTGTGATTCATCACCCTTATGAGACATTTGATGTTGTTGTCCAATTTTTACGTCAAGCTGCTTGCGATCCTGATGTTGTAGAAATAAAACAAACACTTTATCGTACATCAAATGATAGTCCAATTGTTGGCGCTTTGATTGAAGCAGCTGAACAGGGAAAGTCTGTGACTGCTTTGGTAGAACTTAAAGCACGTTTTGATGAGGAAGCAAATATTCGTTGGGCCCGGGATCTTGAATGTGCTGGGGTTCAAGTTATTTTTGGTTTTATTGCATTAAAAACGCATGCTAAGATGTCATTAGTTGTGAGACGTGAGGGAAAACGTCTTCGCTCTTATGTTCATCTTGGAACAGGAAATTATCATCCCATTAATGCTAAAACTTATACCGATCTTTCTTTTTTTTCCACGGATGATGATATCGCTCATGATGTTGCGTTATTATTCAATTATATTGCGCAATATGAGCGTCCAAATGAAACAATGAAGATTGCTTTTTCACCCTTAACACTGCGTGGTCGTATCTTAGAGCATATTGAGGGAGAAATTGTTCATGCACAACAGGGAAGGTTTGCTGCTATTTGGATGAAAGTTAATGCATTGGTTGATCCTGAAATTATTGATGCTTTATATCGTGCCAGTCAAGCAGGGGTGCAAATTGATTTGGTTGTGCGGGGGATATGTTGTTTACGTCCTGGTATTCTAGGAATTTCGGATAATATTCGTGTAAAATCAATTGTCGGGCGTTTTCTTGAACATAGTCGCATTTTTTGTTTTGGGAATGGTCAAGATTTGCCTAATGAAAATGCACTCGTTTACTTAGGCTCTGCTGATATGATGCCTCGTAATTTGGACTATCGTATTGAAATATTGGTTCCGGTTTTTAATAAAATAGTGCGTCAAAAAATTCTTTTACAGATTATGTTAGCTAATATCATTGATAATCAACAAAGCTTTGATATACTTAAGGATGGAACATCAAAACGTATTACACCGCAGATAGGTGAAAGTCTATTTAATGCGCAGGAGTATTTTATGGCCAATACAAGTTTTGCGGGGGAAAATGAGTCTTTTGAGTCTTCTGTTTCGCGCTTGGTTGCGTTGCATCGGCAACAAGCCGAAATACATAAAGACTAAAATCCAATGACATATAGAGATGCTCAAGGTCGGTTAAAAGGGCGTAAGCCTGTTGCTGTTATTGACATTGGCTCAAATTCTGTTCGGTTGGTTATTTATGAGGGGCTTGTTCGATCACCAACAGTTTTATTTAATGAAAAGATTCTTTGTGGTCTCGGTCATGGTGTGGCGAAAACAGGATTTTTAGAAGAAAAATCGATGAAAATGGCGTTGCAAACACTGAAACGGTTTCGTACGCTTTGTCGACAGATTGGGGCAGATGAGGTCTATACTTTAGCAACAGCAGCAGCACGAGATGCACAGAATGGCGTAGCATTTATTCAGCATGCTGAAGATATTTTGCAAAATAAAATATATCTTCTTTCAGGAAGTGAAGAAGCTATGTATTCAGCATATGGAGTTGTGTCTACTTTTTATCAACCAAAAGGTATTTCTGGGGATCTTGGTGGTGGAAGTCTTGAGCTGATTGATATTGATCATTCTGATGTTGGTGAAGGGATAACGCTCCCATTGGGTGGTTTAAGGCTACAGTATATGTCAAATAATGATAGTGCTGTAGCTACAAAAATTGTACATGAGCAATTTTATAAATCGTCTGTTGTTCGTACTCGTAAAGGTATAGCACGTTATTTTTATGCAGTAGGGGGGACATGGCGTAATTTGGCAAAACTCCATATGGCAATGAAACACTATCGGCTCCCTGTTATGCATGGCTATGAAGTTGATGCCGTTGAAATGGAGAACTTTTTACGTCTTGTAGCACGTGGCAATATTGATAATATGAGAGGGATTGCAGCGGTTTCTCAGAATCGTCGAAAACTTTTATCTTATGGGGCAATAGTTCTTATTGAACTCATTCAGTGTATGGAGTTTGAAAAGATAATCTTTTCTGGTGCTGGCGTTCGTGAAGGTTTTCTTTATTCACGTTTGCCGCAGGCGATTCGGCTTTCAGATCCTCTCATTGCAGCATGCACAGAAATGGCTATTTTACGGGCACGTTCACCAAAACAAGCAGAAGAACTCATTGATTTTACGACGAATGCTTTTGAAGTTTTTGGAATTTCAGAAACCGAAAATGAATGCCGTTATCGTCAAGCCGCTTGTCTTCTTGCGGATATTGGTTGGCGTATACATCCAGATTATCGAGGCAATGAAGCAGCAAATCAAATAGCTTTAGGATCTTATCCAGGAATTTCTCATGAAGGGCGCCTTTATGCGGCACTTGCTGTTTTTTTTCGCAATACGAGTTTATTGGTTGATAAAGAATCTCTTCCCATTTTTCAATTAGCAACTCAAAATATAATTGAAAAAGCACGTATTCTTGGCGAAACTATGCGTATTGCTCATCTTTTTAGTGCTTCTGTTGCAGGAATTTTACCTCATTTATTGTGGCATAAAAAAGCAGATCATATTATCCTGCAGATCCCAAAGAATTACGCTGGGTTATTAGGAGAACGTCCTCTTGGACGATTACAGAAGTTATCAAAAATAATAAAACAACCTCTCGCTTTTGAAATTTTTTGATTTTTTTCCTAATTTATTCGTGTTTTATGTCTTAATAATAGGGCCATTGACGAGGGATAAACTAGGTAGCCTATCATCATGAGCTGGACAATAGGACTTGTTCCATAACGCCCATGCTAGACACCACGCAAAGCATTTGTAATGCCTGAGCATTCATAAAAGAAAACATAATTTTTTATTCTGTTACTTGCATCACAGGATGGATTTTTCACTTCATAAGCTTCATGTGAAAATGAAAAGTTTTGTCCATTTTTACGTGAAAAGGTTTTCTTTTTATGCTGCGTCGTTATAACGTTTCTGTTTAGCTTGCTCGATTATCTTGATAAGATTACGATTGTAACCAACGCGATAAAAAACAAGTTTTAAAGATTTTGGGAGAGATCCATTGGTTACATGACGCTGGAATGTTGAAATACTCATATGAAACAGTTTTGCACTTTCACGGTCTGTCAAAAGAATATCATTTCAGTCATTATAAAATCCTTTCACTATAAAAAATAGAAATAAATCACAACTATTTATTAACCATGATTTTCGAATCCTTTGAAAGGTGTTTAATTTATAAAAAACAGCGCTTTATCATATAATTTCTTATGTGAAACTTTATGAGTCTTATTGAGATGGAATGAGAGAATCTTACGATATTCGGAGGTCTAATTCAATATAAATAACGCTAGATTATCGTTAGAAATCAATATATTGCTTTTGTTAGGTATTTTAGTTGTTATGCTGGCTCGTTTTTGATTGTTAGATTGCAATCTTGGTAGTTTTTAATACGATATGGTGACGTGAGGCATTATATCTTTGTTTGTTCCTATTTCTAGGCTGCTATTTTTGTAATGAATGCGCTTTTATTATCAGAACTTTTTTTTTCAAAACTTTTAAATAAGGAACTGTCTGTTTTTTTAGATTATTTTTAATGGGATTTCTATTTAATTGACCTGATAAAGATTTAGCTATCATTTTAATAAGAGTTTACTATTTAATTTTTTAACTTTGTCAGAAGTAGGCTTTATTTATCCTGTTTGCGTTGGCCTATAGGGCATACCAATTGATGTAGATAATGAGTAGCGTAATGGATTTTTCAAAATGAAAATGTAAATTAAAGCTGTTTTGTGCTTATTTTTCCATCGTTAAAGTAAAACCCTATCTGGCCCTTTAGCAGTTGTTCGGCTTTTTTACCAAATATTTCATAGCGCCAGCCATTCATAGCGGGAATATTTTTCTTTATTCCTCCATTGGCAATTTTTTCTAAATCATTAGATGTTGCAATAATTTTAGGGGCAATGCTGTTTTCATTTGCAACAATTTTTAATAACACTTTGAGCAGATCGATAACAGCGGCTGTCGTATCATTGAGTGGATTATGTTTAGGAATGGGGGGTAAAGTAGAAAGATCCACCTCTAATCCTTCGTGGACAGCTTTGATTAATGATTGAGCAATTGAGAGTTTATCCCAGTTCTTATTAAGACTGCGCAACCGTTTTAATGCAGATTCATCTTTTGGTTGTTGGGTTGCTATTTCTATAAGACATTCATCTTTTATGATATGACGACGTGGCATATTGTATTTTCGTGCTTCACGTTCCCGCCAAGCTGCTATCTTTTGTAATACAGCAAGTTCACGTGGCTTTTTAATTTTTCCTTTCACTTTTTTCCATGCTTCATCTTCTGGCATATCATAGGTTTTAGGATTTAAAAGGATTGTTATTTCATCATCCATCCAGTGAGCTCGTTGATTTTTCTCTAACCTTTTTTTCAATAACAAGTAAACATCTCTTAAGTAAGTTACATCGGAAAGTGCATAGAGCAGTTGTTTTTCAGACAAAGGGCGGTAACTCCAGTCTGTAAAGCGGGAGGATTTATCAAGATGATGCCCTGTACAGCGTTGTACAATTTGATCATAGGAGATAGAATCACCAAATCCACAAATGGATCCTGCTATTTGCGTATCAAAGAGAGGGGAAGGAATAACACCTCCAAGGTGATAAATTGTTTCAATATCTTGGCGCGCAGCATGAAAAACTTTTACAACTTTTTTATCGACCATAAGATCAAAAAATGGTTGTAAATCAATATCTGGTGCTATGGGATCAATCAAAACTGTAACATCTGGTGATGCAAGCTGTATTAAACACAGTTGAGGCCAAAAAGTTGTTTCGCGGATAAACTCAGTATCGACAGTTACAAAATCAGAGGTACGTAGAGCGTTAAGTGCAATTTCAAGATCTGTTGTTTGTGTAATAAGATTCATCATTTTATTATAATTCGATAAATTAAATTTGTTCTTTGTTGACTTTATTTTTGAGTTTTTATTCTCATATCTTGACAAATGGTTATTAAAAAGCGTTTGTAGCGCATGTGAATATTATAATCAAAGGCAAAAAACATGCATCGTTATCGCAGTCATCATTGTGCGGCTCTCCGTAGATGTGATGTAGGAACACAAGTTCGTCTTTCGGGGTGGGTTCATCGTGTTCGTGATCATGGAGGGATTCTTTTTGTGGATTTACGTGATCATTTTGGAATCACACAAATTGTTGTTGATCCTGCTTCACCAGCTTTTAAAGTGATTGAAAAAGTGCGTTCTGAATGGGTTATTCGTGTGGATGGGGAGGTATGTGCACGTGCTGATGAGGTTATTAATGCAACGCTTCCAACAGGTGAGATTGAAATTTTTGCACAAGAGGTAGAAATTCTTTCAAAATCTGATGAGCTTCCTTTACCGGTTTTTGGTGAGCCTGATTATCCAGAAGATATTCGATTAAAATATCGTTTTCTTGATTTGCGTCGGGAGACTATGCACAAAAATATCATGCGTCGGACTGAAATTATTGCGGCTATGAGACGGGCTATGCAAAATAATGGTTTTACGGAATTTACGACGCCACTTTTGACGTCTTCATCGCCGGAAGGGGCGCGTGATTTTTTAGTTCCAAGTCGTGTTCATCAGGGAAAATTTTATGCGTTACCGCAAGCGCCACAGCAATATAAACAATTGTTGATGATGTCAGGTTTTGATCGTTATTTTCAGATTGCTCCATGTTTTAGAGATGAAGATCCAAGGGCCGACCGTCTTCCTGGTGAATTTTATCAATTAGATGTTGAAATGAGTTTTGTTGAGCAAGAAGATGTTTTAGCAACTATGGAACCTATTATGCGTTCTATTTTTGAAGAATTTGCGGATGGAAAAACTGTGACACAAAGCTTTCCTCGCATTTCTTATGATGAAGCAATGCGAAAATATGGTTCTGATAAACCTGACTTGCGTAATCCGATCATTATGGAAGATGTTTCTCAGCATTTTTATAATTCTGGTTTCAAAGTCTTTGCTCAAATTTTAGCGAATGATGAGAATGCACAAGTGTGGGCTATTCCAGCTAAAACGGGTGGAAGTCGTGCTTTTTGTGATCGTATGAATGTATGGGCACAAGGCGAGGGGCAACCAGGGCTCGGCTATATTTTCTGGCGTGAAGAAGAAGGAAAATTTGAAGGAGCAGGGCCTATCGCCAAAAATATTGGTGAACAGAGGACTGAAGCAATCCGTATACAGCTTGGGCTTGAAAGTGGAGATGCCTGTTTTTTTGTAGCTGGCGATCCAAAAAAGTTTTCATCTTTTGCCGGAGCAGCACGCATAAGGGTAGGGGAAGAATTAGATCTTCTCGATAGAGATAGTTTCTCTTTGGCGTGGATTGTTGATTTTCCATTTTTTGAATGGAATGAAGATGAAAAAAAGATTGATTTTGGACATAATCCTTTTTCCATGCCTCAAGGGGGAGAAAATGCCCTTGCCTGTCAAGATCCTCTTACTATTAAAGCTTTTCAATATGATCTTGTTTGCAATGGTTATGAAATTGCATCAGGTGGAATTCGTAATCACTTACCAGAAATGATGCTTAAAGTTTTTGAACTTGTAGGACTTTCTAAGGAAGTTGTGAAAGATCGTTTCGGTGGTCTTTATCGTGCATTCCATTATGGGGCTCCACCACATGGTGGTATGGCTGCAGGAATTGACCGCATCATTATGCTGTTGCAAGGTGTTAAAAATTTGCGTGAAGTTGCTTTATTCCCTATGAACCAACAGGCGCTTGATCTTTTAATGAGCGCTCCGTCTGATGTTTCTCCTACACAATTACGTGATTTAGGAATCCGTATGGCTCCTACTCACAAAAATAGCTCATAAAGTTGATAATGGATTGTTTTCATCTTTTCTACGTAGAGTGAAGTTTTGATGCCTTTCAAGAGTCAACGATGTGTGCGTGTACTGTTTGTGAAATTTAGATAGGCAAAACGCTATTGTGTTGATTCTTTACGAGGCATTTTTATTCCTTGTTTCTATAGTGGCTCTTCCACTTGTGATAGGTGAGAAAATGATTATGACTGCTTGATCATGAATAAATTAGAAATGAAAGAACTCTATAATATTTGGGAGTCTCATTTTAGTTGAAAAAAATGAATTATCTTTATGTGTCAATATATTATTTATTTTTTATTGAAGTTTTTACAACGTTGTAGCAGAGAATTGTGTCTCTTCGTTTTTATGAGAATAATGTGGTTTTCCATTCTATGGACTTACTCTGAAAAGTTTATATTTCATAAGCTTTGAACATTTTTTTGGTTTTTCGTAGAAAAACTGAATGGGGTTGTTATACAATTTATCTTTATAATAAAAGATGATGTTTGAAAGGTGCTTTTGTCATTTCAGAAAAGATGAAATAACTCTTTGTGGGCAGTTAAATTATCGTCGAATTTGACAAAGCTTTCAATAAATTACTTAGGACAAGGGGGGAAGGACATGTATAAATTTTTCAAATTGATATAATTTTCTGTTCATGTTCTAATTGCAGCGTTTGTTTTTATGTAATTGACTTTTAATAAAAAAGTCGACTCATAGAAGATTTAATTAAATAAATCCTATAAAATAATTTCTTATTATTGTGGGAATTGTTGTTTTAATCTATGTCTGATAAAATGAATTTACCTTTTGATAAAGAACATATTGAACCAATAGAATTACGTTCTGCTTTACAGGAACGTTATTTGGCTTATGCACTTTCTACGATTACACACCGTGCATTGCCTGATGTACGTGATGGATTGAAGCCGGTCCACCGGCGGATTGTTCATGCGATGCGTCTTCTCAAACTAAATCCTGGACAGTCTTATGCGAAATGTGCGCGGATTGTTGGTGATGTCATGGGAAAATTTCATCCTCATGGGGATGCGTCTATTTATGATGCCTTGGTGCGCTTGGCTCAAAGTTTTGCTGTTCGTTATCCGTTGGTTGATGGGCAAGGCAATTTTGGTAATATTGATGGTGATAATGCTGCTGCCATGCGTTATACGGAAGCACGTATGACTGAAGTGGCTGCATTGTTACTTGAAGGAATTAATGAGAATGCTATTGATTTTCGTTTAACCTATAATGAGGAAGATGAAGAGCCGGTTGTTTTACCAGGAGCTTTCCCTAATCTTTTAGCAAATGGTTCTTCTGGTATTGCTGTTGGTATGGCAACATCTATTCCACCCCATAATGTTGCTGAGCTTTGTGATGCAGCGCTCCATTTGATTGCGCATCCCGATGTAAATGATGAGGAATTAAATCAATTCGTTCTTGGTCCTGATTTTCCGACGGGGGGAATTTTAGTTGAACCTAAAAAAAGTATTGAGGAATCCTATCGTGTTGGGCGTGGATTCTTTCGCTTGCGTTCACGTTGGCATCAGGAACCTGGTAGCCGTGGTTCTTATGTGATTGTTGTGACTGAAATTCCCTATCAGATTCAAAAGTCACGTCTTATTGAAAAAACAGCAGAGTTATTGCTTGCACGCCGATTGCCAATGCTTGAGGATATCCAAGATGAATCAGCAGAAGATATCAGAATCGTGCTTGTTCCTAAAAATCGGTCGGTTGATCCGGAGCTCCTTATGGAGTCTCTTTTTAAATTGACTGACTTTGAAGTAAGATTTCCCCTTAATCTGAATGTTTTGTCTTTGGGAAAAATACCCAATGTTCTTTCTTTGCGAGAAAGTTTGCAGCAATGGCTTGAACATCGTCAAGAAGTGCTTATTCGTCGCTCTTATTATCGGCTTGATCAAATTGATAGCCGATTGGAAATTCTTCATGGATATCTTATTGCCTATTTAAATCTCGATGAGGTCATTCAGATTATTCGTGAAGAGGATGAACCGAAAAAGAAGCTGATTAATCGGTTTGAATTAACAGAAAATCAAGCTGAAGCTATTCTTAATATGCGCTTGCGTTCTTTGCGTAAACTTGAGGAATTTGAAATTCGTAAAGAATTTGAAAGTTTGAAAGCTGAAAAAGAAAAACTACAGAATTTATTAGCTTCTCCTATAAAACAGTGGAAAATAATTTCAGAAGAAATCAAAAAAGTTCGAAACACTTTTGGTCCTGAAACACTTTTGGGGAAAAGACGTACGACGTTTGAAGAGGCACCAAGACATGATCTTGATGATATTCAACAAGCAATGATCGAAAAAGAACCGATTACTATTGTTATTTCTGAAAAGGGGTGGATGCGTGCTTTGAAGGGACACTTGAACGATTATAAAGCACTTTCTTTTAAAGAAGGAGACAGTTTAAAGTTAGCCTTTCCAGCATTTACGACCGACAAGATTGTGCTGATCAGTACGGGGGGGAAGTTTTTTGCTATTGGTGCAAATAATTTACCTGGAGGGCGGGGACATGGTGAACCTATTCGTCTCTTAGTTGATATGGATGATGAGCACGATGTTCTCACAGCGTTTGTGCATCACGCCGAGGAAAAATTGCTCTTGGTTTCATCTCACGGTAATGGTTTTATTGTTTCTTCTGCAGAAGTGATCGCCAATACACGAAAAGGAAAGCAAGTGATGAATGTGAAAGCTCCTGATAAGGTAAAGCTTTGTGTTCCGGTAAATGGTGATCATGTTGCTGTAGTCGGTGAAAACCGTAAAATGCTTATTTTTTCTATTGAACAAATACCAGAAATGAATCGCGGTAAAGGTGTTCGTTTACAGCGTTATAAAGAAGGTGGTGTTGTTGATGCCAAGACTTTTAATTTATCAGAAGGCTTAAGTTGGCAAGATACAGCTGAACGAATCTTTAACCGTCAAGCTGATGATCTCATTGAATGGATGGGAATGCGTGCGGGCGTCGGGCGTTTGGTTCCAAGAGGATTTCCAAAATCAGGAAAATTTATCAATTAAATGTATTTTATAAATGGGAAAGTTCCCTATGGTTTTATGATTGTGTAAGATATTAATTTATAAAGATAATTTATTATTTTTTATATTGAACGAAAGACCTAAAGCGTAAGTTTTTCTCTTATTTCGATCTTGTTTAGGTTAAACCAATCAAAACTGTTTGTTTGCCTGTCATGAGATGAGAGACTAGCCCGTCTTCATAAAAACTATTGAAGAAAAGAATCAAAATATTTTTTAATAAACCGTTTCACAGACAAGAGTTGTTGCAACAATAGGTATGTTTGTTTTTTTACATTATACCATTTATGGGTGCTGTCGTGAAATGATTTGATATTTCGAGAGCTGTACCTTTAAACAAACAATGTGAATGTTTAACACAAGAGTGTTCTATTTGGAGATGTTTTATTTTGTCTGATAGGTTTATTTTCTTATTGTTCAAGAGAGATGTTATTAATCTTTCGTAGTAATATTTATTCGTTAGGATTACTATGATATTGCCTAAAAAGATGACCACGTTCAGCCCATAAGACGAGAAGTATGGCAGTGAGACTCAGAAAGAAAAATCCTGCTGAGTTTGGGATGGTTGTTTCATCAAATTGTTGGGCAATAAAAAAGCTAAGTCCTGCACCGATAGATGTTTGAAGAAAGCCGGATACAGAAGAAGCTGTTCCAGCTATTTCTCCTACAGGTTCAAGAGCGAGTGTATTGAAATTGGCCATAATACCACCGCAGGTAAACATTAATATACAATATAACGTCATATAAAAAGGAAAAGGGATAACACCACCTGCTAAGATGGACCCAATAAACCAAATGCATGAAGTGGCACAAAAGAGCAAAAGCATAGTATGAGCAATACGCCGCATTCCAAGGCGTCCAACGAGTTGAGAGTTAAAGAATGATGATAGAGCTTGAAATGCAGCACCAACTGCAAAAGCAATAGGGAACCAAAGTCCTAGATTATAGATCCCTTCATATGTTTGTTGTGATGTATTAACGGCGGTAAAGATACAGCCTAAAATAATGGAAGTTGCAAGTGTATAGCAAAGTGTTGTGCGATTGGTTATTACAATCCATAAGTTGTGTTTAACTGAAGAAAAGGAAAGAGAGCGTTGCGCATAAAGAGTTTCAGGCAAGCGCAGTTGAATCCAAATCATCAGTCCTAAACCAATCATTGCCATGAAAATAAAAATATATTGCCAATGTCCAAGAAGTAAAATGATCTGTCCTGTTGCGGGACCAACCATTGGTGCAACAAGAAAAACCATCATAACAATAGACATAACTTCTGCCATTTTTCGACCACTGTAAAGATCACGTACGACGGAAACTGTAAGAACTCGCATAGCAGCCCCTCCAATTCCTTGCAAGATACGTAAAATAAGTAAGAGAGAAAAATCAGTTACAAAGGCACAGCCAATCGCCGTAAATGAATAAAAAGCAAGCCCGAGAAGAATAAGTTTACGTCGTCCATACCGATCGCTTATTGGACCGAAAAATATTTGAGCAATACCATAGCTAATAAGATAACTCGAAATGATATAATGTTGATCATTTTCATTGAGAACATTTAAGCCGTCTAAAATATCGGGCATAGCTGGCAGCATAATATCAACAGCTATAGCGTTAATAGCCATGAGCGAAGCAATAAGAATAACAAATTCTTTATAGCCAATTTTGTTTCTAATCGCATCTCTATGCGTTTGTTCATCGACTGAATATGACATATGGCATCCTTGAAATAAAAATTTCGTCTGAAAACAGCTCTTTTTAAGAGTCTGAATAAAATGAAAGATACCTATGATTGATTACATGGAATATTTTTTTCTTTCAAAAGTTCCTGTAACTCATTGTTTTGAAACATCTCTTTAACAATATCACAGCCTCCGATAAATTCACCTTTGATATAAAGCTGTGGAATTGTTGGCCAATTTGAGTAATCTTTAATCCCTTGACGCAATTCGTTAGAAGTTAAGATATTAATCCCTTTATAATTCAATCCTAAATAATCAAGAATTTGAACAACTTGTCCTGAAAACCCGCATTGCGGAGCGTCAGGTGTTCCTTTCATGAATAAAATGACGTCGTTTGTTTTAATTTCGTTGTCAATAAAATCATGAACAGTGGTCATTTTTATCCCTCGATATTTCAGATTTTTATCAGTGTGTAATTTATATTCATACTGCTTTTAATCGTATTAAATGTGTGAATGCAAGAAGAAATTTTAGATTATTTTGGGACATTTGTTTGCAATATTAAGGCGTGAAGGTCATTTCCCATATTGCCTTTAAGGGCATCATAGACCATTTTATGTTGTTGAACACGGGTTTTACCACGAAAACTTTCAGAAATAACTTCTGCAGCATAATGTTCCCCATCTCCAGCAAGATCACGAATTCTTACAGTAGCATCAGGAATGCCTTCACGAATAAGCGTTTCAATTGCATGGGCACTCATTGCCATCATTATTCTCCTATGTTGTTCATTTTTTATAAAGGCTGTTTAAGAGAAAAAACAATTTTTATTCTTCACCCATAAATTGTGGAAACCAGTTTTCATAGGCTTTTGTGAGTTTGTCTACTGAAAGTGTTAATATCCCATCTATATTAAGAGAAGTACCCTCGACTTGACCTAGCTCTGTTAAAGAAACTGTATTGATTTGTGCACGCTCTTTAAGACTATTAAGAGAGTGAGGTTTGACGGCTAAAAGATAACGTCCTTGGTCTTCTCCAAAAAGTTCTGCATGATGGGGTGATTTATTGCTTAATTTTACTTTGATTCCTTTACCTGCTTTAATGACCATTTCAGCAAGTGCTATCGCTAATCCTCCGTCAGAAAGGTCATGGGCGGCGTGAATAAAACCACGATGTATGACATCTCGAACAAATTGACCATGCTTTTTTTCAAGTTGTAAATCTACAGGGGGGGGGGGGCCTGCATCAATATTTAAAATGTTACGTGCATAGATTGATTGTCCTAAATGGGAGCCGCAATTTCCTACTAAAACAAGAATATCTCCATTTTGCATACCACTTATTGTTACCATTTTAGACCAATCATTAAGAAGGCCTACCCCAGCAATTGTGGGGGTTGGAAGAATGGCTTCCCCATTTGTTTCGTTGTAAAGAGAAACATTGCCTGAAACGATAGGAAAATCAAGGATTCTACAAGCTTCTCCTATACCTTTAATAGCAAAAACCAGCTGTCCCATAATTTCAGGTTTTTCAGGGTTACCAAAATTGAGATTATCTGTAGCAGCCAGTGGTGTTGCACCTGTCGTACTAATGTTTCGCCAGCATTCTGCGACAGCTTGTTTCCCCCCTTCATAAGGGTCTGCTTCACAATAGCGAGGTGTTACATCAGAAGAAAAAGCAAGAGCACGTTTGCTGTTGTTTCCTACACGGATAACGCCTGCATCACCTCCTGGACAAACAAGGCTATTTCCTTGGATAAGGGTATCATATTGTTCATAAACCCATCGCCGAGAACTTTGATCAGCAGAATTCAATAAGCTCAGAAGCGCATCACCAAGATTTTCAACTTTTTTGACGTCTTCTGCTTTCAAGGGTGTTTTTTTTGCCGGCTCACTCCAAGGACGATCATAAACAGGCGCTTCATCACCAAGCTCTTTGATGGGAAGATTGACAACTTCTTCCCCTTGATGAAATACACGAAAACGTAAATCATCGGTTGTTTTTCCAATGATAGAAAAATGTAGTCCCCACTTATGAAAAATTGCTTCTGCTTGCTTTTCTAGTTCTGGTTTAAGGACCATGAGCATACGCTCTTGACTTTCAGAAAGCATCATTTCATAGGCTGTCATGTTTTCTTCTCGAACAGGAACTGTATCAAGATTAAGCTGTATCCCCAGATTTCCTTTTGCTCCCATTTCAACGGCAGAAGAGGTGAGTCCTGCTGCCCCCATATCTTGAATAGCAACCACGGCTCCAAGTTCCATGAGCTCTAAACATGCTTCAAGGAGACATTTTTCTGTAAAAGGATCACCGACTTGAACAGTTGGGCGTTTTTCACTGATTGAAGAATCAAATTCAGCAGAAGCCATTGTTGCTCCACCGACACCATCACGTCCTGTTTTTGCACCCAGATAAACAACAGGGAGTCCAATACCTTGTGCTTTAGAATAAAAAAGGGCGTCTGTCTTTGCAATACCGGCGACAAAAGCGTTAACAAGGATATTGCCATTATAACGCTCATCAAAATTGACTTCTCCACCAACCGTTGGAACACCAAAAGAATTGCTGTAACCACCTATTCCAGAAACAACACCAGAAACAAGATGGCGTGTTCGTGGGTGGTCAGGAGCACCAAATCGCAATGCATTCATAGCAGCAACAGGACGGGCTCCCATTGTAAAGACATCACGTAAAATACCACCAACACCTGTCGCTGCACCTTGATAAGGTTCAATATAAGAAGGGTGGTTATGGCTTTCCATTTTGAAAACAACACATTGTCCTTCGCCAATATCGACAACACCAGCATTTTCACCAGGTCCTTGGATGACACATTTTCCTTCTGTCGGAAGAGTTTTTAGCCATTTTTTAGATGATTTATAGGAACAATGTTCGTTCCACATTGCAGAAAAAATTCCTAGTTCAGTAAATGTTGGTTCTCTACCAATTAACGTTAGGATACGTTGATATTCATCTTCTTTTAGCCCGTGTTGTGCAATGAGTTCTGATGTAATAGTGATGTTATTGCAAGGCTTCATGAGTATTTATCCGTCAAATTAATCGAAATTTAGTATTTTTATTTTTTAAACCTAGCAGCTTATATTATAAACAATAATGTTGTTTAATAATAAAAATATTTATAGACAGTAAGCTGAAGATTTTGTCCGTTTGTTTGGTGGGATTTAAGACTAAAAATGGTCTTAAATAATTATGTGTTTAGAAAATAATATCCATTGTTGTTTGTGAAGAGCTTTGTTTATAGCTTTATGAAGCAAGAAATGGTATAAATCCTTATTTTTTTAAATTATGGAGCGCGAGTATTTTTGCAGCATTATCCATTTACTAACTCTAAAGCACTTTGAAAAAGTAAACGACCGTCAGTACCTCCGTGGGCGGGTTCAATAAAGTTTTCAGGATGGGGCATCATACCAAGAATATTACCAGCTTTATTAACAATACCAGCAATATCTTTCATTGAGCCGTTCGGGTTTGTATTTTCTGCATAGCGAAAAACAATTTGTTCATTGTCTTCCATTTGTTTCAATGTTTCACTATCAACAAAATAATTTCCGTCATGATGGGCAACAGGACAACGAATAATTTGTCCTTTAGAATAATATCGAGAAAATTTTGTCTTGGCGTTGACGACTTCAAGCTTGATTTCACGACAAACAAATTTTAAAGAAGCGTTACGCATTAAAGTACCGGGTAATAATCCTGCTTCCAACAAAATTTGAAATCCATTACAGATACCTATAATTGTCGTACCTTCTTGTGCTTTTTCACGAATGGCTTTTAAGATGGGAGTTCGCGCTCCAATCGCACCACATCTTAAGTAGTCGCCATAAGAAAAACCACCAGGAATAATAATAACATCTACATCTGGAATTGTTGTTTCTGTTTGCCAAATTTTTAGTGGCTCAACTCCCGTTATATGATGTAATGCTGCAACCATATCTCGATCACGATTTAATCCAGGAAGTTGAATGATGGCAGTTTTCATGAGCGTTTCACTTACAGAAGTTCGATTGTATAATTTTCAATGACAGTATTTGCGAGTAACTCTTCACACATTTGTTCAAGTTTTTTCTTTGCAGTTTCAGAAGGTAAATCATCAAGAACAATATCAAAAACCTTTCCTTGACGAATAGATTGAATGCCTTCGAAAGCCAAACTTTTTAAAGCACCGACAATTGCTTCTCCTTGTGGATCAAGAACGCTTTCTCTTAAAGTAACTGTAATGCGTGCTTTCATTTTTTGCTTCCTGCTTTTTAAAAGAACCTCTCCTTTGAAGAGGGGTGTTTGTATAAGGTGATGTTTTTTACCTTGTTTTTACTTTACGAGAACGGGACCACTTGGTCGTGTTGGTTCGTTTTCATTCATAATACCAAGACGTTTAGCAACTTCTTGATAGGCATTAATAAGCCCTCCCATATCACGACGAAAACGGTCTTTATCCATTTTTTCTTGTGTGTGCATATCCCATAGTCGTGCAGAATCAGGAGAGATTTCATCAGCAAGAACAATGCGCATTGTTTCATCTTCCCACAGGCGACCAAATTCCATTTTAAAATCAATTAATTGGATGTTAACACCGGCAAAAAGCCCAGAAAGAAAATCATTAATACGAATTGAAAGTTGCATGATATCTTCTATCTCTTGTGGGACAGCCCACCCAAAAGCTGTGATATGTTCTTCCGTTACCATAGGATCATCGAGAGAATCATTTTTATAGTAGAATTCAATGATGGATTGCGAAAGCGGGGTTCCTTCTTCCAGTCCTAAACGCTTAGCAAGAGAGCCGGCAGCAACATTGCGAACAACAACTTCCAACGGAATGATTTCCACTGCTTTAATAAGCTGTTCGCGCATGTTTATACGTTTGATAAAATGTGTTGGGATGCCCAAACGTCCAAGATGGCTAAAAATATGTTCCGAAATTCGGTTGTTTAAAACGCCCTTTCCGTCGATAATTTCATGTTTTTTTGCATTAAAGGCAGTTGCATCATCTTTAAAAAATTGAATATAAGTTCCTGGTTCAGGTCCTTCATATAAAATTTTAGCCTTGCCTTCATAAATACGGTGGCGACGATTCATCATGATTCTCTATTTATCTTGAGAGGTTTTTAATAACATTAATAAATGATACTATCCTAATTGATAGAATTTCTCAATGATATTGCTATGATACTTTTATAATTTTTATCATTACACGTTTACCCAAAGGTGAAGATACATAAGCGATGAGAAAGAAGATCACCTCTTTTGGATCAAATTTTTGCAAGAAAGTGAGAGAGGACCATAAGCCCTTCAGGCCAAGGTCCGTGTCCGGATTCTGCGTTAATATGGCCAGAATACCCAGCATCAACAAAGAGTGATCCCCAATCATTGGCAATTTTTTCTGCTACTGAAAATTGACAAAACTCATCGTTGCGACTGGCTATGACAATAGAAGGAAAAGGAAGCTTTTGGCGATGATAGGGGCCAAATGTCATTAAATGTTTGGGACGTATTTTTTCATTGGCGACATCTGGAGGTGCAACAAAGAAAGCGCCACAAATTTTTTCTGTATTTTGTACAGTTGCATGAATAACACTGGGAACTCCTAATGAATGAGCAATAAGCATAACAGGCCTTTGAGCTTTTGCGATGGCGGTTTTAACTTTGTTAACCCACTCTTCACAAACAGGCTTTGACCAATGGAGTTGTTCAATGCGGCTGGCTGTCGACAATTTTTTTTCCCAGCGTGTTTGCCAATGATCTGGACCAGATCCTTTGTAGCCAGGAACAATAAGAATATCCAGTTGATTTGCTTTCATGAATTGTTTTCTTTGTTACAACAGATTTTTGATCATAGGTTGAATGGATTTTGGTTTTCTATGTCGCTTTATTGTTCTTCAAAAACACGTTTAAAAATCGTATTGATATGTTTGGTGTGGTAAGAAAGATCAAATTTTTCGCGAAGTTCTTCTTCACTTAAAGCTTTGGTAACATCTTTGTCGTTGAGGAGTTCTTCTAAAAAATCTTTTCCTTGTTCCCAAACTTTCATCGCATTTCGTTGTACAATCCGATAAGAATCTTCACGACTAATCCCTGCTTGTGTGAGTGCTAAAAGAACCCGTTGTGAGTGAACAAGACCGCGGAATTTATTGAGATTTTTTTGCATATTTTCTGGATAGACAATGAGATTTTCAATGACAGATGTGAGGCGAGAAAGAGCAAAATCAAGTGTAATAGTCGCATCTGGAGCAATATAACGCTCAACAGATGAATGGGAAATATCACGTTCATGCCAAAGAGCTACATTTTCCATGGCTGGGAGTGCAAATGCACGTACCATACGGGCTAATCCAGTTAAATTTTCTGTTAAAACTGGATTACGTTTGTGAGGCATTGCCGATGAACCTTTTTGCCCAGGTGAGAAATGTTCCTCTGCTTCAAGAACTTCTGTTCGTTGTAAGTGGCGTATTTCTATTGCTAGCCTTTCAATAGAGGAAGCAATAACACCAAGTGTTGCAAAAAACATAGCATGACGATCTCTTGGTATTACTTGGGTGGAAACCGGTTCAGTACGCATCTTCAAGGCTTTTGCTACATGTTCTTCAACGCGTGGATCGATATTAGCAAAAGTTCCTACAGCTCCTGAAATCGCGCAAGTAGAAACTTCTTCTCGTGCAGCAAGAAGACGTTTGCGACAACGGGAAAATTCAGCGTATGCAAGAGCAAACTTGATTCCAAATGTTGTCGGTTCAGCATGAATGCCATGACTCCGCCCAATGGTGATTGTCTCTTTATGCTCAAAAGCACGTCTTTTTAATGCTTCAAGAAGTTGATCTATATCCTCTAGCAAAATATCACTCGCACGCATCAATTGAATGTTCAGCGTTGTATCGAGAACATCAGATGATGTCATGCCTTGGTGGATAAAACGTGCCTCTGGTCCAATGAATTCAGCTAGGTGGGTTAGAAATGCGATAACATCATGTTTGGTAATTGCTTCAATTTCATCAATGCGATTGACATCAAATTTAGCTGCTGCCCCTTTTTCCCAAATGACTTTGGTGGCTTCTTTCGGAATAATCCCTAAGTGAGCAAGGGCATCACAGGCATGGGCTTCAATTTCAAACCAAATACGATATTTTGTTTCGGGAGACCAAATTGTTACCATTGCAGGGCGGGAATAACGTGCGATCATCATTTTTTTCCTTGTTGTGAGAGGATTGCGGCTTGGCGCAATGCACTAATACGTGTTTTGTAAAGCTCTTTATTGCCATCTTTATAAATTGCAGAGCCTGCGACAAATACATTTGCACCAGCTTTTGCAGCTATCCCAATTGTATCAACGGTGATACCACCATCAACTTCAAGATCAATAGGGCGGTTTGCAATCATGCTTTTAACGCGCTTAATTTTATTTTTTATTTCTGGAATAAAACTTTGTCCACCAAAACCGGGATTGACCGTCATGATGAGAATGAGATCTAATTGATCAAGCAAATATTCCAGTACATGTTCAGGGGTGCTTGGATTGAGTGCGATTCCTGCTTTTTTCCCCATTTTTTTGATTGTTTGTAATGAACGATGAAGATGTGGACCTGCTTCAGCATGAATAGTTATAATATCTGAACCTGCTTTTGCAAAAGCTTCTAAATAAGGGTCTACTGGTGCGATCATCAGGTGGACATCAAATATTGCTTTTGTTAATGGGCGCAGAGCTTTGACGATTTCAGGACCAAAGGTGATGTTAGGAACAAAGTGCCCATCCATAATATCAAGATGAAGCCAATCTGCACCAGCATCAACAACATCTAACATTTCTTGTCCAAGTTTAGAAAAATCAGAAGCCAAGAGAGAAGGCGAAATGAGATGAGAATGGGGCATTAAAATCTCCTTAGATTGGCAGTTTTTATCATATCGCTGTGTATACACAAATATTTTTTGTGTTATGACGGAAAAGAAAAAATATGTATTATAGGTCTTTTTATGGAAAGATTGCTTGAAATTTTAAAGCTTTATAAGTGAAAGATATGTCGAATCATAAAACATATTTGATGCCTGAACTTCAACATAAACATACTATTGCGGTTTCTTCTCAAGAATATCGAGATGCCATGAGTCTTTTTGCAGGAGCTGTGCATATTGTGACAACAAATGGTATTAAGGGAAGACGTGGGGTGACTGTTTCGGCGTGTTGTTCTTTATCTGATGATCCTCCAACCCTTCTTGTTTGTCTCATGCGCCATAATTTAAAGAATCAGGTGTTTATGGAGAATGGAAATTTTTGTGTTAATAGCTTGGCAGGAAAACATCGCTCATTAGCGGATGTTTTTTCGAGGCGTTGCAATTCTACACAAAATGAGCGTTTTGATGTTGCTCAATGGGGAGCTTTGCAAACGGGGGCGCCTAGTCTTTCAGACGCTCTAGCGTCGTTTGATTGTCGTTTGATTTGTTGGCACGAACACGCAACCCATTGTGTTTTGATTGGTGAGGTTGTTGCAATCAACTGTAATAAAGAAAAAGATGCTTTGATGTATTTGAAACGTGAATATCACACTTTGCCTTTATAAAGATTTTATTTTTTTGCATTGATGAAATGATTTATTGTTGCTTCATTTAGATTTTAAACAATGTAGAGAGTAGGGGAGGGATGGCTCTGATATCTGATATTAGATTTCCTTCTTTTTAAAGTTTTTCAATAAGCGAAAAAAATGATTCTGGATGAGATTTGATCAAGAATTCAATCTACATAAAAAAGCGATCAAACCTAAACAGTGCATTTAGATATATTCGTCGATTGTTATGAAAAAACATTTTACTCTTGTGTTGATGGGTATTGCACAATATATAGACCGCACATAGCATATGTGGAGGTTTTTTATTGCATGAGCGAAGAGATTGATGGTCAATATCGCCCTAGTGAAGATGAGCCTTTTATGAATGAGCGGCAAAAGGCGTATTTTCGTGCTAAATTGGTTTCTTGGAAGAATGATATATTAAAAGAAGCTCGTGAGACTTTGGAAAATTTGCAGGAAGAGAATGTTGGTCAGCCCGATTTGACTGATCGGGCTTCTTGTGAAACTGATCGTACAATCGAATTACGTGCTCGTGATCGTCAGAGGAAACTTATTTCAAAAATAGATGCTGCTTTAGAGCGCATTGATAATGGGACATACGGTTTTTGTGAAGAAACCGGCGAACCCATTAGTATCAAGCGTCTTGAGGCTCGGCCGATAGCCGTTTTGTCATTGGAAGCGCAAGAACGTCACGAACGACGTGAAAGAGTTTATCGCGATGATTAAGGTTATTGAGATGATAAACAAACGAAATTCGTGGTGATGAAATTGTATATTTTTATTTTTGAGGGGTAGGAATGAATAAAGATGGTTCTTGCCGCCCCTCAATTTCGGCGGTGATGGCTGAATCTTTTACCGCTTGATTCGTAAAAGGAGAGGGACTTTTATCCGATACATCGTTTCTTTCTGGAGGGGCGGAATTTAGATGTGTGTGTGTTTCTCTTTTTTGTATTTTTGATGTACCAGTAATATCGGATTCTACAACCACATCTGTTAATCCGCCAATAAGGAGCAAATGTTCTTTATTATCGCAACGGACTAAAACAAGGCGGCGTGCTCGATCTATAGAAATTACTTCACATAATGCTAATCGTGATAGACTTTTTTTTCTATTAATGCTGTATCTTCCTGTACTTAAGCGACGTAAAAACACGATAATTACGGTAATAGCTGCGATTGTTATTATAAAAAGCAAAAAGCTTATCGTTATGTTTGCAGCAGATACACCTATCTGCTCTGATAACCAGATATACATAGATTTTCTCCCATTTTGGATGGAAATATTATTTTTTATTGAGATAAATTTATAAACATACCCTCAAAAGGTTCACTTATAATGTAAGAAATAAACTTTTGAATATTAAGCGAGCTTATCTTAGATAATATCATAGTATATACTTTATAACAACATAACAACGAATATAAAGGAAGTTTTGTGACATAAGAAATAGCTATAAGCTAAGGCAAAGAGAGATGGATAAAGATTTTGAGAATAATGAAAGATCAGCGTCTTCGTTTCATCGGAGAGTTGTGATTTTTGGTGTTGTTTTTGTATTAGGTTTTCTTTTCATTGTGGGTATTTTAGGTTTTTTTTATCCACAAAACTATTTGCAACAGGCGATATCAATATCTTTTTTGATTCTAGCAATGATCGGTGTTGCAACACTCGTTTTGTGTGGAATGGGAATTTTAAGATATCATGTGTGGTCGCATGAAGATTTTGATTTTAGCATCTTTAATAGGAGCGATGATGCAATTGTAATCTCTGATCTTTCTGGTTTTGTTTATTATTCTAATCAAAACTATCGAAAAATTCTGACCTATAAGCCTGAAGTGTCTTGTTATAGGGTTATTGCAGATCTGCCAGGAGCTGGTGCACTCTCGTACCGCTTAAAGGTTGCAGCCTGTAATAATCTTGCAGCGCAAGAGGAATTGAGAGTAGAACAACCAATTTTTACCGATTCTACACCAAAAAAATCTGTTTGGTATAATATTTCCGTTCAACCTATCACAAAACAGAAAAAAAAGCTTTTATTTTGGCGTATTACTGATATTTCGCACTTACAACAAACGCGAGAAGTTTTTTTCTCGAACCTTCAAGAGGCTATCAATCACTTGGATCAAGCTTCTATTGGTTTTGTATCCGTTAATAGACAAGGAACTATTCTTTATGCCAATGCGACTTTTGCCGAATGGTTTTCAATTGATTTAGCGAATTTCTCAATTGGTCAATATAATTTTGATTCGTTATTTGATAGCGTTGGCGCTAAGAGCTCATGGAGTGATATCTGTTTACAAACCAACAGATATCAAAGTTCAGGTTACTTTTTACCTTATAGGTTTTCGTTATGTTTAAATTCACACACGACTTGTGAGAAAATATTCCATTGTCTTATATCTGTTTCTTCTCTCTTAGAAGAGGAAGCCATTTATCGTGTTGTGATCATTCCACAACAAATACAAAAAGAAGAGGATGATCAATTAAAATTACCCAGCATATTAGGAGAATATTTTGATGCAAGTCCTTTTGCAATAGCCGTGGTGGATCATGCAGGGCAATTGGTTCATATGAATAATGCTTTTTCATCACTCACGGGATGCATGGATAAAACGATCAATTTTTATGATGTTATTTCTCGTCGTGATTGTGTGCAGTTAGAGCATGCCTTTCAGAAAATTGCGACAAATAAAAATTATTTTGTTTCTCTAGAAACTGTTTTAGAAAAAAATGAAGAACGCCATTTACGTCTCCATGTTATGTCTGTACCACCATATCATGGTGATGCATTGCAAGATTTGGTCATTCTCTCTGTCATTGAAACAACAGAACAAAAAACGCTTGAAGATAAAATGATGCAAAGTCAGAAGATGCAAGCTGTAGGACAATTGGCTGGCGGCATTGCTCATGATTTTAATAATGTTTTAACAGCAATTTTAATGTCATGTGATCTTCTTTTAAATACGCATCGTAGTTCTGATCCTGCTCATGCTGATCTGATCAATATTAAAAATAATGCTAATCGTGCAGCTGCTCTTGTCCAGCAATTATTAGCTTTTTCTAGAAAGCAAACACTTCGACCTGAAGAAGTTGATTTTACTGAATTTTTATCAGATATCCGCAATCTTATTTTACCACTTTTGGGGAATAATATTCAGTTAAAAATTATCCATGGAAGAGATTTGTGGAGCGTTGAAGTTGATCAAGCATCTTTTCAGCGTGTTATTATGAATTTGGTTATTAATGCGCGTGATGCCATGTTAGATGGAGGTATTGTTACGATTGCGACAAATAATATTACAAAGCAACAAAGTGCTGAATTTAATCATCTTGGATTAGCAATTGGCGAGTATGTGCAATTGACTATTTCAGATACAGGGGCTGGTATATCTGCTGCTATACAAGAAAAAATGTTTGAGCCATTTTTTACAACAAAAGAAGTTGGAAAAGGAACAGGACTTGGTTTATCAATGGTTTATGGAATTATCAAGCAGAGCGGTGGGTATATTTATTGTGAAAGTAAAGAAGGTGAAGGAGCAACATTTCATATTTTTCTTCCCCGTTATATCCCCAATATAAAAGGAGAAATTTCTCAAAAGATTGAAAAAGATGAAGAGAAAGATAAAAATATAGACTTAACAGGATCTGCGACTGTTTTATTAGTTGAAGATGAAGATGCGGTCAGAATGGGGGGGGTAAGAGCTCTTCAAATGAGAGGATATACGGTTTTAGAGGCAGCAAGTGGGGTGGAAGCACTCTCTATTCTTGAGGAACAAAAAGGAGAAGTTGATATTATTGTTTCCGATGTGGTGATGCCAGAAATGGATGGGCCAACTTTATTGAAGGAAGTCCGTAAAAACTATCCTGATATCAAATTTCTTTTCGTTTCTGGATATGCAAAAGATGCCTTTGCTAAAAATCTTCCAAAAGATGCTGTTTTTGGTTTTTTATCTAAGCCTTTTACACTCAAACAGTTAGCTGTAACAGTTAAAGAAACACTTTCGTCATAAACAAAAATTTATGCAATAGAAAATTGCGTATTTTAAGATTTTTTAGGCGAAATACGAGAGTATTTTGATAAATAGAGCTTATGATAATGTCATAGAATTGAATAAAGAAGAAAAATTTTAAAAATGAACTAAAATTCAAAAAATTACATATTTTGTGCAAAAATTTATGAAGAGATGGACTCTATTATGTCAATATTTCATAGAGATTTTCAATTGTAGATACTGAGCAAAAACTATGTGTAAAGCATTGAAATATGCTGATTAATAGATTGTTGATACACTCAAAAAGATAAAAGCTGTTGTTGCGTATCGACCATTTTGCTCTTCCCTTCAATAAATGCTTTTAAGGCTTCGGGATAGAGTTTATGCTCTGCTTTAAGAACTCTTTGTGCTAAGCACTCAGCAGTATCATGGGGATAGACTGGAACGGCTGCTTGGGCAAGGATTTTTCCTGCATCCATGTCTTCTGTAACAAGGTGAACAGTGCAACCCGTGATTTTTACACCTGCTTGTAAAGCTTTTTCATGTGTGTTTAAGCCTTTAAATGAAGGCAAAAGAGAAGGATGAATATTTAGAATTCGTCCTTCATAAAGTTTTACAAAACGTGGTGAGATAAGGCGCATATACCCTGCAAAGCAGAGAAAATCCGGTTTATATTGATTTAAAATTGTAAAAATATTTTCTTCATGCTCTTCTTTTGTTTTGTAAATTTTACGATCAACAATATGAATAGGTAAGTTATGGTTTTGCGCTTTTTCAATACCGTTGGCACGCGGATTATCGCAAATAACCGCGACGATTTCAGCAGGATATGCCGTTTGTTGGCTAGCTTGAGCAAGGGCGACCATATTGGATCCATTACCAGAAATGAAAACGACGATTTGTTTTTTCATAAATGCAGTACCCCTTTATAAAGTATTCCTTTATTTTGATCTTGGCATTTTGTTAAAATGCCAAGGGGAGTTACAGTCTCTCCTTTTCTTTCAAGAGCTTGTGTAATTGTTTCAGCTGCATGCTGTGCTACGATAATGATCATGCCAATACCACAATTAAATGTTCTTAACATTTCTGTTTCTTCTATTTTACCTTGTTTGGCAATCCATGAAAATACTGCTGGAACATTGATGGTAGAAAGATTAATTTCAGCGCAGAGAGAGGATGGAAGGACACGTGGAATATTTTCAGGAAAACCTCCACCCGTAATATGAGCAAGAGCTTTAATCCCTTCATATTTTCGCATGATGGGAAGAAGCGATTTTACATAAATGCGTGTTGGTGTAAGAAGTGCTATACCAAGGCTGCTTTCGGGGGAAAAAGGGGCAGGGTCATTCCATTTGAGATAATTTTGCTGGATGATTCGTCGAACAAGCGAAAAGCCATTGGAATGAATTCCAGAGGCGCTTAGACCTAATATAATATCACCTTCTGTCAAATCTTTTGAAGGGAGTAGCTTGCTACGTTCGCATGCTCCAACAGCAAAACCAGCTAGATCATAATCTCCCTCTGCATACATTCCTGGCATTTCTGCAGTTTCTCCTCCAATAAGGGCAGCACCGGCTTGTTTACATCCTTCTGCAATACCGGAAACAATCGCAGTTCCTTGTTCAGGGTCAAGCTTTCCAGTTGCAAAATAATCCAGAAAAAAGAGAGGTTCAGCCCCTTGTACGAGTAAATCATTGACACACATAGCTACAAGATCAATACCTACAGTGTTATGGTGACCTACTTCAATGGCAATTTTTAATTTTGTTCCCACACCATCATTGGCTGCTACTAGGATAGGATCCGTAAAGCCTGCTGCTTTTAAATCAAAAAGTCCACCAAAACCACCAATTTCTGCATCTGTTCCGGCTCGTTTTGTTGCGCGTATAAAGGGTTTAATTTTTTCTACCATGGCATTACCCATATCGATGTTTACACCGGCTTTTGCGTAGGTAAGACCAGCTTTGGATTTATCCCCAGCCTTGGATTTATTATTTGTAAGATCTTGATTGCTCATTGGAGCCTTCCTTTAATGGAAAATCAGGTTTTGATATTATGCAATGCCATGATAGAGTTCTCTCTGCAAGAGATATTGATAAGAAAATAAGCAACTTTTCTTGTACCTTATTTTGAAGTTGTTTATAATTTTTTGTGAAGAATTTTTTAGGATATTTTATGAGCAAGATATCAGATAATCACGGACAGTCCTCTTGGCAGCTTATGAGAAAGAAAGTGAGTGAGAATACATCTCGTGATCGTTATAAGACTTATGTGCCAGCGTATACTCAATTACCTTTGCCGAATAATATGAAAAGACAAATCTTTTTTTGGCTTGGTACGCTGATTTTTTTCATTCTTTTTATGTTTGTTTTTGGATCAATTTTGCTTCCTTTTGTGGCAGGGATTGTGTTGGCTTATTTTCTCAATCCCATTGTTCAATTACTTGAAAAATTTGGTATTCGTCGTGTGTTTGGGACTGTCCTTATCACCCTATTTATTGTTATTACCTTTGTTGCTGCTTTAATTATTTTGATTCCTGTTATTAGTTGGCAAATACAGCAATTTATGAGTGATGGTTTACCTGTTTACATTAATCGTATTCAAACCTTTTTTGTTGAGCATGATTTTGATTGGTTAAGGCGCTATTTTGGAAGTGATCCAAATGAATTACGGAATAATATTAAAGGATTTTTGGGAGAAGGTTCGGATTTTATTACGTCTCTTTTGAATTCACTTTTAAAGTCAGGAAAATCAATCGTTAATATCGTTAGCCTATTTGTTGTGGCACCTGTGGTGGCATTTTATATGTTATTAGATTGGCCACGTATGGTAACAGCAATCGATTCGTTAATACCGCGTGATCATCTTGAAACTGTTCGTAGTATTTTTCATGAAATGGATAGAGCTATTGCAGGCTTTGTTCGTGGACAAGGAACAGTTTGTCTCATATTGGGAGGCTATTATGCTATTGGTTTAACGATTGCAGGACTCAATTTTAGTCTTTTGATTGGTATGTTTATTGGTCTTATTAGCTTTGTTCCTTATATCGGCACAATGAGTGGCTTGGTCCTTTCTGTTGGTATTGCATGGGTCCAGTTTTATCCCAATAATTGGGGGGGAATCATCGTTGTGATGGCACTTTTTTTAATTGGTCAGTTTATTGAAGGTTATATCCTTCAACCCAAGCTTGTAGGTTCATCAGTGGGATTACATCCCGTATGGTTGATGTTTTCACTTTTTGCTTTTTCTTCACTCTTTGGTTTTACTGGTATGCTTGTTGCTATTCCTGCGGCAGCGGCTGTTGGCGTTTTAGTTCGTTTTGCTCTTCATACTTATCTGAGTTCTCAGATGTATTCGAGAAGCGGAAATTCGGAGCCGCTAAAATGAATGGGCGTGAAACGCAATTATCTTTAAATTTTCCTTATGATCCGATTTTTCAATTTGAGGATTTAGTGGTAACGGAAAGCAATCGTATGGCTTTTCAGCTTATTGATCACTGGCCCAATTGGAGCTTACCTATTGCAGTTTTGGTTGGTAAAGAAGGCTCTGGAAAAACGCACTTTTCTAATATATGGCTCCAAAAAGCAGATGCTTTCAGGATTCAGCACAATGAAATTGATCAGGCTATTACTATGGCTTCTTTAGGCAGATCATTTTTAATAGAGGATATTGATGCAGGTGAAATCAATGAGACAGAACTTTTTCATTTAATTAACAGTATTAAGCAAGCAAATCTTGATGCACGACAAGCTACTTTATTGATGACGGCACGAACACTTCCTTCCGCTTGGAATTTAATGTTAAATGATCTAAAAAGTCGTCTTAATTCGGTAATGTTCGTTGAAATTAATCAGCCTGATGATGCATTGTTAACAGCTGTTGCATTTAAGCTTTTTTCAGATAGGCAACTTATTGTACATCCAGATACGGTTTATTATCTTGTAAGTCGTTGTGAACGTTCTTTATTTTCATTGAAGCGTGTTATTGATTCTGTTGATCAGTTGGCATTACAAAGAAAAAGAAAAATAACACGTTCTGTTATTGCTGAAGTTTTGAATAGAAGAAATTCGTAAATACTCCTTATCATGGCTTACTTATTCTGTCCTTCTACTATCGTTTCAATACGTGGAAAGACAAGTCATTTAAATTTTCTCCTTTTTGGATATCTATATAAGAGTAAAAAATAATATTTTTTACTTTTGTCATGTGTTTATTTTAAATAGCTTTGAGATTTTATTGTATGATGTTGAATTCTTTCCATCTTCGCATTTGAAAATTTTTCTAAAAAGAGCGCTTTATTTTATTTATAATGAAATCTTTGTGCTTTGAAAAAATGTTTGTTGTTTATGGATTTGGATTGTAGAAGATTCTAGAATTTTTAATAAAAGAGTCCTTGGGAAGATAGAAAAAGAGAGGAAAAAGCTTAATACAGCTGAATTTTTTGGCTTATGTGCTCTTTGGAAAAGTTTTTCTATGATATTTAAGTCGTTTTTTTCTAAAATTGTATCTGTGGAATGCATTTTGATACAGTGAGAGCTTGCTTAAAAAAGGACAAAAATTATGAAGTCCTTATAGAGAAATTCATTCTTTTTTAATATAGATTGGATTTTCTACGGAGGTTATTTTCTACTACTTGTTAATAAATCTGTTATTGAGTAGGGAAAAAAATTTAAAAATGTGCTTTTTTGTAAAGAAATGCAACAAAATTAAAAAAAAGTGTGTTTTTCTCTTGCACTTCTGTTGTGAAAATTTTAGGAAATGTGCATCAAGTAAATGTAAATGGCGGAGCGTAGCGCAGCCTGGTAGCGCACCTGATTTGGGATCAGGGGGTCGTAGGTTCGAATCCTATCGCTCCGACCATATTTGATTGAGTATGTGAGAATGACCCAATTGGGTACGTGTGGTGAGAAACTATCATTCAAGCGTTGTGTAATCTGAAGGAAAAAGGCATGATCGCACGTATTTATAGTCCTGCTAAGACAGCTATGCAGTCAGGTAAGGCGAATACAGGTTTTTGGATTCTAGAGTATGAGCCGGTGAAAGCGAAAATGCTTGAACCTCTTATGGGGTACACGGCAACGTCTGATATGAATAATCAGGTAAGAATCCGATTTAATAGGAAGGAAGAAGCGATTGCTTTTGCGCGTAAGAATGCTATCTCTTACCGTGTAGAAAAGAAACATACGTCGATTCGACGTGCTATTTCTTATTCTGATAATTTTCGCAGTGATCGGCAGCATTCTTGGACACATTGAATTAAAGATGCTATTTTGAATTGAGAAAATAATCAGTTGGGTCCCGTAGCTCAGCTGGATAGAGCAACGGCCTTCTAAGCCGTGGGTCACAGGTTCGAATCCTGTCGGGATCACCATGTTTAAATGATATTTATAGGCTATAAAAAGTTAGAGGGTTTTCCTTTTATTCTATTAGCTTATTTTTCTGTATAATCCTGAATCTTTTTGATGTTTTTTGGTTTATTTTGTTGCTACACGTTTTCTGTTGACTGTTTTAGTATAAAATAATGCTGTTTTATCTTTTTTCAGTAATAATTGTTTTTGATTATTGAAACTTATAGCACATTGCATTTTCGTGCCGCGTGTTGCTACTACATTACATGCTTTAGGAAACAGATTGTAAAAATTATTTTTTAAGAGCTTCTTTTCATCTTTCTGAAAATGAATATTTTATTTCTTAGATTAGATTTAAGCATTGCTGCTAATGCTGGTGAAATTGCCAAAAAACATCTATTGTGATTTTTTTTATTTTTTATGAATAATATTATTACGTTTTTTAGCATGATCTTTGGTAAGATTGATTTTGATTAGATACAAGGCATGATGGATTCGATTTAGAACAGTTTATGAAACATTGAAGAATAAAAACGATATCTGTTTATGATGAGAATTTATAGATGGCACAAGAGGTGGAAAATATCTTCTTGTCTTGGAAGCTGTGATTCATAACAAATTACTTCTTTATAGTTTTTTCGTATAAAAAGATGTTATATCTGCCGTCCAGATAAGATATTGTTTTTTTTCAGTGAGAGACACTTGCGGACAATTTGATTTAACATGATTGTCACTGTTTCTCAGGTAGGGTTGTAGGTTTCATCAATGTTTAGGTTTTCTTAGTCTTATAGGTTTAAGAATATACACTGTATATTTATATGAATGAAGATAGGTTGTATCTTAGAGTTAAATTTTTAGATTTCATATTTACATTTTCAAATGTTTTTTCTTATTTCTTTATAGCTTGTACATCATGTGAGAAGTATTTTAATATTTTGGATAACAATCACATTAAAATGTTATGCAGATGAGCTCTGAAGATCTAAACTCACACGGTTCAAGGTGATCATTATATCAATAGGAATACAGTGTGAAGAGAATGCCATTTTACAGGCTTTGTTTTAAGAGATATCTCTTAAAGCTCACTTCGCGCTGGCGCTCGTGAATGGTACAATGATAAATCCATTGAGCTCCATCATCTTTACACTTATGAAGAAATAAGCTGACATTATCATACACTTTGCCTATTTGTCAGCCTCCGATGTTGCAATAGATCTCAGCACTTGAGGCATTTATCGGCATTTTTGTGCTTTTTTATACAATTTTTACTTAATATTAATTCCTCTTATGACGTGTAAGAGAGACGGTTTTGTTTAATTCAATATAAATAGGTTTGAAATGAGAAAACATTACGATATTCGGATTTCTCATTCAACATGGCAAACAATAAAACATGATTATAAATCAAATGTATTTTTAGAATGAAAAAAATTGCTTTTATCGTGTTTTTTACTCTTTTTAATATTTTATTATAATCTGTAATTGGTAAACTCAAAATACAGCTCTAAGGTTAAGTGTTTTATATCTATCGAAGTGACTGTGGTTATATCTAACTGTTTGGACAACAAGTTGTATACCAATAGACATGAAAGAATTAAGAAAAACAGGGGATAGATCAGGAAACAAACAATATTTTTTAGAACGGAAGCCTATGCTTGTGGAAAGAATTTTAAAATCAAACTTCTAATCTGTTGCAAAATGAGGCTGTTATTACGTTTGTGATACTTTTAGATGGCTTCCCCTAAGAGGCACTATCAGAACGTAAAAAATATTAGAAACACTCCGTAAAGTATGCCCTTTGTAGAGGCATATTGCAAAATCTTATTTCCGAATCTTTATTTACGCATCCCGTACCTTGGAAGAATACGATAATTCGATAATTTATTTATACTATAAAGTTGAATGGTGGGCGTGACAGGGATTGAACCTGTGACCCCTACGATGTCAACGTAGTGCTCTCCCGCTGAGCTACACGCCCATTCATTGATGTTGCATACACCATATAGAATGCCAAACGTCAATGCCTAATTTAATTTTCTCTTTCAACAGATGCAAATAACTTTAAAAAATACTTTTTAAGCAGCGATAAGGATCTTTTCAACTTCATTGACGAGTTCACGTAAGTGAAATGGTTTAGAGAGAACCTTTGCATCAGGAGGGGCATCACTATTTGAATTGAGTGCTACCGCTGCAAAACCTGTAATGAACATTACTCGTAAATCAGGGTCAATCTCAGTAGCACGTCGTGCGAGTTCGATTCCGTCCATCTCTGGCATCACAATATCAGTCAGGAGAAGGGAAAATGGTTCTTCTTGTAAACGTTCATATGCGCTAATACCATTATCGAAGTCGGCGACTTCGTAGCCTGCACGTTCTAGGGCTTTTACGAGAAAGCGACGCATATCGTTATCATCTTCTGCGAGCAGGATTCGTTTCATGATTATATTCCAATGGCTCCATTTGTCAGAGTTTTGCCGCATCAATTATACAATATAGAGTATTTATAAAAAAGATGGTAAAATGCTCATAATTGAAATGAATGGCAAAATGGTTAATTCTTATATTCTGATTCAAAATACAGCATATTCGTTGTGAGTTGGTTAAATTCGAAATATATGTGATTTTGAAAAAAGAAGGGGTTCTCTAAAACTACTAAGATGATTCTTTACTATCTTTTCTTTTAAAGTTACTGATTATTATCAGAATTCCATTAAAAAACTTATGAAAACCGTTATTGTAGGGTTTTCATATATCGAGAAATTAGAAGAATATTATGTTAATTTATTGTTTTTAAAAAGTTCTCCTAAGAAATAGAAATTTTATAGTTATTTGTTTTTATAGAGATTTGTAATAAATATTATAAATGCGCTTTATTTCCAGTTTTTTCCTTAAATAGATGAAAACTATTATTTTCCTAGAATAATATTAAATTATCACTTAATAACAGATCAAAAATAGTATTTTGATGCTTTATTTGTAAATATGTATCATGTTATATTAAGATAGATTTATTATTTTTATTTATATAAATAGTTTTTTTATTAATTTATTTTTTATGATGTAAAATAATATTGTTTAATGTAATGATATACTTTGTATATTAGTTTTTTAGTAGAATGCGTGGTGAATATTTAGGTTATGGCTTGCCTGTAAAGGCTAGAAAACAAATCATATGAGTGGTTGGAAAGAAAAATCTATTATATTTAAAAGTGTTTGTAGATCCAATGCTCGTAGAAACTTTCTTTTTTGATGGGGCGGAGCGAAAATTAAGGTTTAATGTTATTTTACAGATACATTATCGGGAATAAAGGCATCAAATGCAGCCCAAAATTGTTTTTTATAATCTTCGTTAATCATAATTGTATCCAGTTCAGCGCCTGTAATAGTAATACTTTCTGTTAGACGTGTGTGTTGGCATAATTGCCGCACTTCAATGTTGTTTGCAATATTGTTTTGATTGGCAAGAATAAAGAGTGTTGGGATTCGTAAATCTCCATGAAGTACATTTCTCTTCATAGAATCAATCGCATTAAATACTGAAGCCATCCATTGGGATGTTGGGGGCTTAATGGAAGGGAGCGGCACTTTATGTATGTGTCCCAATTGTATATTTTTTTGTTTTGTCTTGTTTAATTTTTTACTATCTTTCGCTGGTATAAAGCCAAGACCCATATCAGAAAGAAATTGTGTTAATTTATGTTGAAAACTATTCGTTTTATTGCCGAATGGAGCAAAAAGGGGAGAAACACAGAGCAATCTATTAAACTGATGATTAATGAGATCTAATCCGCTAAGTGCTATCAATCCACCTATGCCATAGGCGAGCATAGAGTAAGGTGGCGGACAATTAGGATAAACAATATTTTTAAGAAATTTATATAAGTCATTAATATCATTATTTATATCAAAACAATGATGTCGGCTTTGTTTTCTTATCTTGAAAGATGTTTTTTCTTGATCAAAGCAGTCAAATATTGCTGTATGAAAACCGCGTTTAGAAATTTCATTTATTAATAAAAAATATTTTTCTAAAGTATTTGCGTAGCTTTTGAGAATAACAATTGTTCCCTTAGATTTTTCCACCTCAGGATATGTTATAGCAAAACGAATTTCGTGATCTATTGCTATTTTAAGAGTATCATGATGGATATTAAGAGAAGTGGAACCCCAATCTATGGGATAAAGAGGTGTTTTCAATTGAAATCCTTTACAGTGTATTTGCCACTTAGTACTTTGACATTTATGTAATGAAGAAAGAGGATTAAAAAAGGGGTATATTGCTTTTTAGATAGTTTTTATCAATTTAGGTCCCAAAGAGTTGAAATAAAGAAAAACGATTACTAGATAATATAGTGCGGTTGCCATAATGGGGCCGCAGGTTCACAAGTAAGTTTGCCATATGGGAACTTTGTGAATTAGTTATAAATTATAGTCGCTCTAGAGGAGGGCAATATTATGCGTCAAGTAGATTTTTCACCATTTTATCGTTCCACAGTAGGTTTTGATCATCTTTTTAACTGGTTTGATTCTAGAACACAACCAGAGGAAGTTTCTTCTTATCCCCCTTATAATATCGAGCGTTTAACTGAAGATTCTTATAGAATTTCTATGGCTGTTGCTGGTTTTGCTCAAGATGAAATTGATATTGAAACGCATTGTAACCAGCTGATCGTTAAGGGAGACAGAAAGTCTAAAAATGATGATGAAGAGCGAGAATTCCTTTATCGAGGTATTGCTTCGCGTGCTTTTGAACGGCGGTTTCATTTGGCTGATCATGTTAAGGTTATTGGGGCAGAACTTGGAGATGGGCTTCTTCATATTCAGCTTAAAAGGGAAATGCCAGCTGAATTAAAACCCAAAAAGATAACCGTACAGATGTCACCATCCATTACAAAAAATGATAACAGCGACGTTATCGTGTAAAGAAAATTTAGAAAATATGAGATCGGATAATTATAAATTTTTCTGAAAAATAAAAAACGCGAGGCAAAAGGTCTCGCGTTTCGTATGTGTTTTCCTAAGAACGAAGCGCATTTTAATAAAAAAGCTTATCTCGAATTTATGATAAAATATCATTGCACATTATTCTACGTTGAAGAAAAAGTTCATGTGTGTGCAATTGAAATGCATAATGATTCACTTTTTAAGTAAGCTTATTTATAGCATTTTAAAAATGGTCGGAGCGGCGGGATTTGAACCCACGACCCCTTGACCCCCAGTCAAGTGCGCTACCAAGCTGCGCTACGCTCCGAGTTCGTGTAAAACGATTAAATGACTGTTTCTTTAAAGGCAAGAGAAAAAATAAACAGAATAAAATCTAAAATGCTCTTGCACTTAGAGCTTTTGAAAGTAAAAATTTTGGACATCAATATTTTGTTGTTAATTCAAGATAAATAACGAATTTGTAAAATTCTTTGTGATCATTAAATTTTTAGCTCTATAGTTAATAGATGTATGCATTTAATTACTTTTGAGATTGTGAGGAGGGGGGTAAGATTGGTGTAGAAGGTATGAATTGGAGCAAATGAGTGCTGAAGGTATATTTTTTTCTTACCTAATCGTTACTTTTCTAAAAAGATAAAGATTTTCAAAAGAAGAGGAGTGAATATATGGTTTTGAAAAGTTTTCGTTTTTTAGAGTTTTATAGACGAGGTATTTTCATTTTATATGGATAAAAAATTGTAAGTTCTGGATTGTATAATCACAAATCTCATTTTACGGGTATGTATTTTTATCCAAATAAACAAGATCAGAATGCTTTAATTTATGTTTTGTTGTTTTTTTTCTAAAATATCAGATAAAATATTATAGAGGAAAAACTTTCAAAGTGTCTATTGAACTAAGAAAAGAGTAAACTATGAGCCGTTTTTCGGTAATAAATTTGACGCAAGCAGCAGTGGATCGTGTTAAAGCGATTATGGATGCAAAAGATGCACAGGGTATTCTTGTTGGTATCAAAAAAGGTGGTTGTGCAGGGATGGAGTATACAATTACTCTTGTCAAAGAAAAGGGGATAGATGCGGATGTTGTTGAAGTGAATGGTGCCCGTGTTTTTGTAGCACATGATGCGGTATTATTTTTATTAGGGACGCAGATGGATTATGAAGTGACAACGCTGCGGTCTGGTTTTATCTTTAAAAATCCTAATCAAGTTTCAGCATGCGGGTGTGGAGAATCGGTGGAACTTCGTCCTGCTACGCAGGATCAATATAAAACAAATTGAGCTAAGCTAAATTATAATTTAGTAATTTTAGAGGGGCTTATTCTTTTAGGTAGAAGAAATCTACTATTTTTTATTGTTCATTTTTAGCTTGCTTCCAAAGTGCTTCCATTTCATTCAAGGATGCGTCAGTGAGTGTTTTAGATTGAGTGGATAGCTTTTCTTCAATATAGGCGAAACGATTTCGAAATTTTATATTCGTTTTTTTTAATGCTTTTTGTGAATCAATCGCTAAGTGGCGCGCGAGGTTAAGGAGTATAAAGTAGAGATCTCCAAACTCTGCTTCTATCTCTGAGTTTTGTTTATTTTTGATGGCTTCTTTGAGCTCTTCGAGTTCTTCTTCTATTTTTTCAAAAACTTTATCACTTTTTTGCCAATCAAAACCTACTTTAGCTGCTGCTTCTTGTAAAGCAAGTGCCTCTTGGTTTGCTGGCTGGATTTGTTTTACTTTTGCGAGTATGCTTGTGGAGGAATTGTTGTTTTTTTCTTCGCACATTCTTTTTTGTTCAACCTGTTCTCTTTTTTTTATATATTCCCACTCCTCTTTTATAAATCCTCGTTTTTTTTGCTCGGTATTTCCAAAAACATGAGGATGGCGTCGAATCATTTTTTCTGTGATTGCATAAACAACATCTTCAAAAGTAAAGCTGCCTTCTTCTTGTGCTATGGTAGCATGATAGACAACTTGTAAAAGAAGATCCCCAAGTTCTTCACAGAGATCCTTTCGATTCTTTCGTTCAATGGCATCGATGACTTCGTAAACTTCTTCGAGCATATAGGGTATGAGGGATTCAAAAGTTTGTTTTTTATGCCAGATACAACCATTATCAGAGTTTCGTAATGCAGTGATAATTGCAGTGAGATCTTTGATATCTTTTGAGGCTAACATTTTGCACTTCCTTTGTAAGCAATAGAGCTTATGTTAGATGTCCCAACGTCTATGTAACCACATCCATTGTCCAGGATATTCACGGACCCAAGATTCAACAATATCATTTAATTTTTGCGTAGAAGCAGCTATATCGATATCATTTTTTTCATCACGTGGAAGTTCTACATGTTCATATAACTCTAAACGATGACGTCCACTAGGCAAACGAATACAACGTGCTGGATAAATATCACAGTCATATTGTCGAGCAAGTTTTATAATTAAGGGGTTTGTTTTAAGAGGTCTGTTAAAAAATGTTCCCATGATACCGCGGCGAAATTTTTGATCAACGAGCATACCAACATTTTCACCTTCTTCTAATTTGGCTGCTAATGCCCATGCTGCTCCGGCCTTGGAGGGAACAAGGTGTCCCATAGAAGTTTGTCGTGCTTTAAGGATTCGTTTGGCAACATAGGGATTATTGGGTGGTCTAAATAATACCGTAACATTAAGATCAAAACTTTGTGCACAAATAGGCAGAAGTTCAAAATTTCCAGTATGTGCGGTGAAAAAAATATGTGGTTTTTTTTCATTTTTTAATCGCTCAAATATTTCAGTGCCTTTAACCTCAATGAAACCTGGCTCGTCTGCATGAGGATCAAAATCAAAAATTTTATCAAGAAAAATATATTCGGCTAGGAAACGTCCTATATTTTCCCACATTTCTATTGCAATCGCACGGAGTTCTTGCTCTGTTTTTTCTGGATATGCACTCCTAAGGTTTGCGAGTGTGATTTGATGACGATGTACAAGGGGACCAATTTTTTTTGCTAACCAAGCAAAAAAAGAAATTCCCATTTTGGCTGGAAAACATTTTAGAATAAATAAAGAACCAAAGAGTAGATATGCCCATAACAAGTAGGATATTTTTTTAGCTATAATTTTAATACGATATATGAGATTTTTAAGAGAAAGCTTCATCATGATTTAATCGATTTTAAGGATAATTTTACCAAAAACATCTCGGCTCTCCATTCGTTTTAGAGCTGTATCAATTTCATCCAGCCCAACAATTGTATCAATGACAGGGTGTACGGCTTTTTGTGCCATTTTTTGCATGGCATTTTTCATATTTTCCATACGGCAGCCAAATGAACCGAATATCTTAAGCTGTTGCTGGAATAATTGCATGAGATTTATTGGTGCTGAAACACCAGAGGTAGAACCGCAAATCACTAAGCGTGCTCCTTTTTTCATACATAACAGAGAACCGTTCCATGTATCGACACCAACATGCTCAAAAACAACGTCAACACCTTTTTTTTGGGTTAATTTACGCACTACACCTTCAAAACGATCTTTACGATAATTAATCACATGATCTGCCCCAAGAGAGTGCGCTTTTGCAATTTTTTCATCTGAACCTACAGTTGTGATAACTGTACAGCCCATGTGTTTTGCAAGTTGAATGGCTGCAGAACCAATACCTGAGCCACCAGCCTGTACTAGGATTGTTTCTCCTGCTTGTAGTTTTGCGTTATCGAAAAGCATATGTTCTACGGTACCAAAAGTAATTGGAGCAACTGCTGCTTGCAATTCATCACATTGGGGAGGTGATGGAACTAATAAACGTGCTGGCAAATTGACAAGCTCACACGCAAATCCATCAAGGTGAAAACCATAGACTCCCTTTACATTACTGCAAAGATTATCCCGTCCTTCATGACAAGCTTGGCATACTCCGCAGGTTTGTGCACCATAAATTGAGACAATCTGTCCAAGTTGGAGATGTTCAACGCCATCTCCTATTTGTATAACCTCACCAGAGGCTTCTGCACCAATGATGAGTGGCATTTTTCTTTTCGCAAAAGCCATGCCGCGCCATCCCCATACATCAATATGATTAAGAGCAACGGCTTTTATCCGCACAGTTACTTCACCTATACTAGGTGAAGATGGCGGGGAAATATTGGTGATTTCAAGCCGACGATCATCGAAGAGTTGCAGTGCACGCATTATCATCCCCCTTAAATATATTATTGGTTAGCGTTATAAAATTTTATTATTACAGGATTATCCTTTATATGCAGTGATAACAAGACTCATATTTTGACCACCAAATCCAAATGAGTTTGACAAAACCGCATTGACACAGGACTTACGGCTATGATGAGGAACAACATCTAAGGGGATAGTAGGGTCAGGATTATCATAATTTATTGTTGGTGGGAGTATTCCCGATTGAATGGTTAAAAGCGAAAAAACCGCTTCTATTGCACCAGCAGCAGTTAATGTATGCCCAATCATTGATTTATTAGAAGAGACAGGAATATGCTCTAAAAGATCACCGAATACTGTTGATAATGCAAGATATTCCATTTTCTCATTTTCAGGTGTTGAAGTTCCGTGGGCATTAATATAGTCAATTTCATTGATGGTTATTTTTGCATCGTTTAAAGCTTTGCGAACGGATTCAATTGCTGGTGATGCATCGGGTTTTGAACGTGTACGGTGAAAGTCATCGGCGGTTTCTCCACAGCCAGCTAAAATTCCTAAAACTGTAGCATTACGGTTTAATGCGCTTTGAAGAGATTCAAGAACAAGAGCGCCTGAGCCTTCTGCCATAACAAAACCATCTCGATCACGGCTAAAGGGTTTTGCTGCTTTTTCTGGAGGCTCATTCTGAGTTGAAAGAGCAGATAGTAACGAAAAACGGATGAGAGATTCTGCTGAAACTGATCCATCTGTCGCAATTATGAGAGCTCGATTTGTTTCTCCCCGTCTAATAGACTCAACACCTAATTGAATTGCTGTTGCACCAGATGCACAGGCAGTGGAAAGTGTAACAGGAAGTCCTTTTGTGCCAAATGTTTTTTGAAGTTTTTCTGCAATTGCACCAAATTGTGTGGCTTCAAAAAGCGTCTCATGGAGTTTATCCTTACAGACTTTAAGAAGATGTGCATAAGAAGGCTCATTATTGAATTCCTCCTCTTGATCAAGACTAAAACGTGCTTTCCATTCAAGTTCAACAGGAGGAGCAGCTAGAAAGAGTGGTCCATTAAATTTTTTTTTATCAATAGCAGCTTGTTCTAAAGCTTCTTCAGCAGAAAGATATGCAAGCTTCTCAGAGAGAGCTGAAGCACCAAGTGTACTTTCTTTAAGAAAATCAATTGTTCCAGCAATATATGTATTTAATCCCTCAACGGGAAAACGTGTTATTTTGTGGATACCACTTACACCACTTGTTAATTTTTGCCAATTTTCATGTTTCCCTTGTCCCAGTGATGTGACAATGCCTGCACCAGTTATTGCTACAAGTGGACGCCCAAAATGATCATGATATTTCACTATAGAAATTCCCCTTCAAACAGCTGTAAGACGCACAATACCTTCAGCTCTTTTTATACCAATAGTTGTAACAAATATTTCACGTACTTCTTTAGAAAAAGGTTTTTCATGAGGACTTAACGCTGGAAAACAATGTTTTTTTTCAATTGAAAGTGCTGCAAGAGCTAGAGCTAGAGGAAATTGTGCTTCCCGCATATAACCAAATAATGTTGTAATGCCACGGTAAGATAGATCAGCATTATCAAGAGCATTTTGTTCTGCTTTTGTTGCTTCGTGAGCTCCTGAGGCTGCTGAAATGGCTAAGGCAGATTTAGCGCCCGCAGTTTTTAACATTGTTGCAATTGAATCTCTAAGTGGAATTTTGGTTCTATCTGTTTGGTCTGTAATAATTTGGCTAATTTCAGCATAAGCACGTGCATTGCGTTTTTTGGCATGTTCTCCACTTTCAATAACTAGGAAGATCCCACCAGAACCTGCTATGACACCGCCGCCTGGATAGATTCCACGATCCCACACTGGGCTCCATCCATTATGGGTTAAAAGACCACCAAGCTCATGCGCCAACAACATATCATAACTTTGTGCATTATAGGAACTTCCTACAAGAGCATGGGTGCTTTGACCTGATTTAATACGAGCTACAGCAATTTGAAGTGCAGAAAGACCACTGCCTTCTTCTCCCATAAATGTACGAGATGATCCAGTGACTTTATGAACAATTGAAATGTTTCCTGCCAAAAGGTTTGAAAGTTGTGCCAAAAATAATGTTGGACGAAGTTCAGTTGAAAGAGCAACATTTAACATAGAAGTATGATCGGCAACTGCGCGAGCTTTAGAAAGAATCTGTGTATCAACAGTAATATCACGTTCTCCCCCACTTGCCGCTACGATCATATCCATTGTTGAAGTGAGTTGTTCATTATTTTTCATGCCGGCATCATCAAGAGCAAGACCAGCCGCATAGGTACCAAGACGCTGCCATGTTCCCATTTGCCGTTGATCACTTTTTTTAGGAATTTGTAAACTCCAATCAATTTCGGGCAATTTATGAACCGTGTAAGGTGAAAAAGTTGTATAATCTAGGTTTGGTGTACGGATTGGATCATTTAAGAGATTCCAATGTTGATCAGTTCCTGCCCCCAGAGAGCTTATGAGACCTATACCAGTGATGAATACAGATTGATCATGCATGGCGAAAAAACTACTCTGCTTGTTTTAAGGCAACGAGATCATCAATTTTTGCACAAAGGTTTTTAAGAACAAAGTATTCTTCTGTTGCAACGGTACCTTCGTTGACTTCTTGTGTCCATTGTTCTAGAGGGACTTTTATTCCGAAAGCTTTATCAATAGCGAAAACAATATCAAGAAAATCAAGACTGTCGATTCCTAAATCGTCAATTGTATGACTCTCAGGTGTAATTGTATTGCGATCAATTTCACTGATTTCTGCAATGATATCAGCAACTTTATCAAACGTGGAAGGCAATGTACGGATTCCTTATTATAGAGTTAGTAAATTCAAAATACATTTAATATTGTTCTTCTAGCCTTTTTTCTCTTTAAAAAAAAGACTTAATCCAGAATATAGCTGTCTTTATCTATAGAGAAAAGAGGTTTACAGTACATGAAATACTATATCTCAATATTTAAAAAACTTTGAAATTTTATTGCGCATTTATTTTACAAGACTATTTTTTCTATTGGCAGCAAGGACAGCAAGGGCTGTTATATTAACAACTCCCCGAGAAGTTACTGAAGGCGTTAAGATATGGGCGGGACGTGCTGCCCCGATTAGAATAGGACCAACATGGAGTGCATTTGTGAGGCTTTTAACAGTGTTGAGCGTGATATTGGCTGAATCAAGTGTTGGAAAGACAAGCAAATTAGCTTCACTTTTAAGACGAGAATTAGGAAAAACACGATCACGAAAAACTTTGGAAAGGGCAGCATCAGCATGCATTTCACCATCTGCTTCTAAATCAGGGTGTAATTTGGCAAGAATTTCTGTTGCACGTCGCATTTTACGCGCACTTTCTGTGTTTTTAGAACCAAAGTTTGAGTGTGATAATAAGGCTGCTTTTGGTGTTATTCCAAATGCTTCAACTTCTTGAGCTGCCAACACAGTCATTTCAGCGATTTCTTCTGCAGAAGGATTTTCATTGACGTAAGTATCTGTGAGGAAAAGAGTACGTTGTTGAGAGATAAGCAAACTCATAGCAGAAAAACGGTGAACATGAGGATCAAGACCGATAATTTGTTCAATCAATTCAAGTTGACGTTCAAAGCGTCCTTCTAAGCCGCAAATCATTGCATCTGCTTCTTCACGCATAACGGCAAGGGCAGCAATAGCCGTTGTTGATGTTCTCACTACTGTTTTTGCCATTTCAGGCGTAACACCACGCCTTCCTGTATAATGAAAAAATAAATTAACATAATCACGAAAACGTGGATCATCTTCAGGGTTTGTTAATTCAAAATCTATACCAGGACGAATTCTTAAACCAAAGCGTTTCAATCTTGCTTCTACGACATGTGGACGGCCGATAAGGAGGGGCGTTGCTGTTTGTTCTTCAATGACAACTTGTGCCGCACGAAGGACGCGTTCATCTTCACCATTGGCATAGATGACGCGTTTACGTTTTGCTGTTTTTGCTGCAGCAAAAACAGGTTTCATTGTTAAACCAGAAAGAAAGACAAATCGATTGAGGATATCATAGTAGGCCTCCATATCTTCAATGGGACGAATGGCGACACCAGTTGTCATTGCTGCTTTAGCAACAGCGGGGGCAATACGCAGTATTAAACGCGGATCAAAAGGAGAGGGGATTAGATAGTCTGGTCCAAAATTGGGTGGTTCTTTTGAGTATGCACGTGCTACAACATCTGAAGTTTCTTCACGTGCAAGGGCAGCAATCGCATGAACAGCGGCCATTTTCATTTCTTCATTAATTGCACTAGCACCTACGTCTAATGCACCACGGAAGATATAGGGAAAACAAAGGACATTATTAACTTGATTGGGATAATCAGAGCGTCCTGTGCAGATCATTGCATCTGGTCGTATAGAGCGTGCTTCTTCAGGCATAATTTCTGGTACTGGATTAGCCAGTGCTAAAATGAGTGGATTTTGAGCCATTCTTTTAAGATATTCAGGCTTTAAAACACCACCTGCAGATAGGCCTAGAAAAATATCCGCATCATCAATAATATCAGATAAAGTTCGTGCGTCCGTTTTTTGTGCGTAATTGATTTTCCAACGATCCATAAGGGTCTTGCGACCTTCATAAACAACTCCCTCTAAGTCACTAAGCCAAATATTTTCAACTTTTGCCCCAAGACGAACCAAAAGATTAAGGCAAGCGAGGGCAGCAGCACCTGCACCTGAGGTAACTATTTTTGCATTTTCAATTTTTTTTCCTGAAAGATTTAAGGCATTTAATACAGCCGCAGAAACAATAATGGCAGTTCCATGTTGGTCATCATGAAAAACTGGAATTTTCATTTTAGCACGAAGCTTTTCTTCGATGTCAAAACATTCAGGAGCCTTAATGTCTTCAAGATTAATACCACCAAATGTAGGTTCTAAAGTCGATACCGTTTGTACCATTTGTTCTATATCGGATGCATCAATTTCAATATCAAAGACATCAATATTCGCAAATTTTTTGAATAAAACGGCTTTACCTTCCATAACTGGCTTTGAAGCAAGAGGACCAATATTTCCTAAACCAAGAACAGCAGTTCCATTGGATATAACAGCGACTAAATTAGAACGGGAGGTATATTGAGCAGCAAGATTAGGATCTTCATGAATTGCAAGACATGGTGCAGCAACACCTGGAGAATAAGCAAGAGCTAAATCACGTTGATTATCAAGAGGTTTTGTTGCTTGTATTTCCAATTTTCCAGGTTTAGGGTACTGGTGATAAAAAAGTGCGGCACTGTCAAGTTCAGCTTTTGGTGAACTGAAATCACTATTTCGTTCTCTAGACATTTTTATGATATCCAAGTTAGCGTATGTGTATATGAGATGTTCCATCTACGATAAGGTTTTGTCCACTAATAAATCCTCATTTCTCTGAATATCAAAATGCATGAGTATGAGAAAATTCTTCTGGATCGTAAAACCAGTTTGATGATTCTTTTTGTTTGTGTGCATGAATAATTTCATTGATAGCAGCACGATTAGTTTTTTCTTTCCTTAATAAAACGCGTAAAAATTGATTAGTCTACAAACGAATAAAATATTACTAATAATTACATTACCAAGCCATTATTTTTTTTGCAATGCTTACAACTTAAGGAAAGAAAAGAAGAGTGTTTTCTATTAACTTCATCTTCTTTATTTAAATTTCTATAGGGAGGTAGAAGAAATTTTAAATAACAATTTGCAATTTATAAATTATTTTTGCAGCTATTTAAAAGGAAATTGGAACTTTAAAAATAGGAGTTGTTTTGTTTATTATTCAATTGAACTCTTAATAATGCAAACTTTATAATTTATAATGAATCATCTCGTATGTTGAATGAGAAATTTGAATACAATAAGATTCTTTTAGCTCAAACTCATCTAATATAATAAAAAATATTTACTTACATAATTCAAACGAGAGTAATATGTGGATAAAAAACATTAAAAAAAATAAATAGAAGTGTTTCTATGAGCTATTTTAATACAAAAGCATGAATTTTTTTCACAATTAATAAAAATAATTATTACCGATTTTGTACCTTTATGAAACTATGAAAAATAAAGGAGTTAAGAAAAAGATAAGGAAATAGAAAACATGCTTTATCATTCTTAGAATGATACGTTGTTTGATAAGCCATTACGCTTCTTTAGGGTTATTGCTTAGGATATCAAAGAAAACCGCATGCCAATTATCCCAACCTTTGAAGTACAAAGCTACAGTTGAAAAAAAAGCATTCTATGATGAGCCATTAAAACAACTGGAGAGAGAAAGTGGAAAAAATATCTTTTTCCACTTTCTTATTTGTTATTGGATTCGACCACTTGCATGAGCAAGCATAGTATAAACTTTTCCGGTATCTGATATCAAGTACTTGCGAACTGAGTTGGAAGAGCCAGAACTGCGCGATATATCACGTAAGAGCTTTTCGAAATCTGTAACATATTGATTCACTGAACGTTTAAACCCAAAATCGCTCATATATTTTTTCTTAATCATTTCAAATATTTTTTGTCCATTTAAGGTATAAAGGCGTTCTGTTACGATGTTTTTTTGTCCACGTTGATAATGATCCCATAGCTCAACAATGGCATTGTGATTAATAGCTTGCACTATACCAGAAGCTAATGAATTAAGAGAGCAGTTTGCAGGAGATGGTTTTGTTTGCACTGATGTTAAAACATCATCACTAGGGGGAGCATCATAAAATGTTTCTTCACGTGAAGCTCTTTCTAAGAGATTTGATACCCATTTATTTGGTCTTTTTTTGCTTTGATCTTGTTGCAAAATAGGCTTAGGTGGCACAATCTTTTTAACAGACTCAGTGGAACTGTCACTTTTTTGATTAAACATTGATGATGTAGGAAATGCTGACATTAGCTGTTTTTGTGCGCTCTTTTGATCATTTTGTATAACACTGACTAAATCTTGTAACGCTGTAATCTGTTCATTCAAAGCTGTGCGAATTGTTTGCGTTGTTTCTTTTGTTTTTTCTGGAAGTTTTTTTACATTTTCATTGATATCATTATTAATCTTTGAAAGCTCTAAACGAACTTCATCAGCGGAGCGACGTATATCTTCTGCTGCTTCTGAAAAACGCGTTGATGCTTCACTAACAAGCTTATTAAGTGATTGTTGGAATGAATTTGTGGAGTTACGCGCATTCTTATCAGAGCGTTCAAGTGCTAAGTTGAAGATTTTTTCATAATGCCCAATCATTTGATTAATTTCATGAGACTTTGAAACAAGAGCATCGCTTAATACAGAAAGCGTATTATGTTTTTCTTCAAGTGTTGCACTAAGTGAATTTTCAGACTGTTCAAGAACATGAATAGTTTGGGAAAGTGTCTTTGCATGTTCACCAAAACTGCTCGTTATATGATTAATTTGTTCAAAGGTACTCTTTGAAAGTCCTTGCAGAATTTCAACATTAGTATTGAGCGCTTGATTTGAAGCTGACAAACGCTCTGCTACTTGGTCCGTGTTGCGGAAAAAATTATTCGTACTCTCATTAAACTGCCCATCAATATTTTGAACAACCGATAATAAAACATTACTATTTTCGTGAAAATTGTAAATTGATTGATTCAACTGTGTTAAGATGGATGAGACATTATTAACAAGCTCTTCCTTCATAATCGTTATTGTTTGAAGTGTTTCAGAGTTAGCTTTGGTTAAGCTATTCACTAAAGATTCATTATGTGCATAAATTCTTTGTTCAGCATCTTGTGTGGAAAGAGAGAGTTGTTCACCGATATGCTGTGTTAAAGAATCAATTGATTCTGTCGTATTTTGCGCTGCTTGATTTAAGTGATTTGTAAGCTCTGTTATTTTTCCAACATGTTGTGAAATTTGTGTTGTTGTTTGATTTCCAGCATCTTCCAGACGGCTCGTTACATCAGAGAGCTGATATCCTAAATTATTTTTAAGATTTTGCATAGAGTGATGAAGAACATCACAGCGTTCATTAAGAACTTGTTCTATTGCTGTTGTTGATGTGTGAATAGTTTCATTCAATAATGCTTGTGCATTATGGCTGGCTGTTGCGAAAGCTTCGACAGTATGCGCTGTTTGTTCAGACAGAACTGACAGAACTTTTTCACTGGTATCATAAACAGTTTTTTTGACATTTGATACAATGCGATTGCCTGATTCTGAGAGAATATTTTCTGCTTGTGCAGTAACATTTGTAACAGATGAAAGAATTTGTTCACTCGTAGAAGAAAGAATATCAGAAGCTTTTATAATCTTATTATGCAGGTTATCTGTCACTGTATTAACAGAGTCTTCTAAGGTTACACGCATATTGTCAACACTGCTTTCCAGCGCTTGTTGAATTATCTGACTTTGCTCATTATTAATCATGAGAGACGTTTTTAATGTGTCAGAACGTTCCTCAATAACAGATGTTTGCATATCAATGGCTTCACAGATTTGGCTAAATTTTTCAGATAATGTTTCCTCTAGCGTTGTTGTCCGTTCAAAAATTTTGTGTGCACGATCTTCTAGATCTGTATCGAATGATTCCATACGTGTTTCAAGGGTTTCAAAGAAAACACCACTCGATTGAGAGAGAGTATTCTTTAAAATTTCGGCATGGCTTTCAAGGTTTTTGATATGATCTTGAACCGTTTCAGTAATGTTTTTATTATTGGCGACAATTGCACTCTCAACTAAATCTATTTGTTGTTTCAATGCAACATCGACACGTATATCACTTTTTGCAATGAGATTATGGATTGTTTCCATGCGTTGTTCAAGTGTGCGTGCTTGATCGGCAAGAACTTCATTGAGAGAAAAACTATTAATCGCTAAAGAATCGCGCAGAGCATCGGCACGGATATCAATATTTCTCGCTTGTGCTTCTAAAGCATCTTGGGTTGTATTACAACTTTGTACAATGACATCTTGTAACTTTTCAGTGCATTGAATGATGTTTGTAATATGATTTTCAGCTTGTTTATCAACGACTTGAACATTATCAGCCAAAACTTTTTCAATATGAGAAGTATTTTGGGACAAAACATCAATTTGATTTCTTAATGTATCCGCAATTTTATTTTTCTCGTTATCGAGCATGTCTGCCATAAGAGCTCGTTGATCAGAAAGTTGTACTTTAAAATCTTGTGAACGTTCTTGTATGATATCAACAATGGCATTGTCGACATATTGAATTTCTTCTCTCAGACTTTCTTTACTTTTATCAATTGCAGAAAGAATAGCTTCACGTCCATTTGTAAATGCATGGGTAATGTCTGCTGTTTTTTCTTGGAGGTTCTCATTTATTTTCAAGACATGAGCTTCCAAGAAGTTACCAAGTTTTTCAGCATTATCCTCTAAAGCCTGACTGCGTTCTATAAAGGAATCAATGATGGAATCACTATGTTCTTTAAGAGAAAGATCAACAGTTGCTAAACGTTGTTCAAAGGCTCCAATTGCTTGCGAGGTTACGTTATCAAATTTAGAAGAGAGTTTATGTGCTTGGTCGTCGAGCTTTAAGATCTTCTCATCAAAATTCTGTAGAGATTGATTATTACGATCAATAAGAGCTTTATCTAAGGCTTTAAACTTTTCATCAACAGCGTGCAAAGTTTGATCTGTTACTGCTTGTATATGTGTTGCAATTTTAGCAACATGTACTTCTGCTTTTTCAGCTGTTTCATTAAAAGTTTTTTCTATTTGTTTTTCATTATGATCAAATCGTTTTGCAAAGCCATCGAAGTTTTTTCCTAATTCATGAAAAAATTCCGTGTTTTTCTGCTGAATTTGTGTTGTTGTTTTGTTAAATTTTTCAACAAGCTGATTTGTTACGCCATCACCAGCATAGGAAAGTTTTTCAACGAGGTCTTCGCCTTGTTTTTGTAAAGTTTGAGAAAGGGTTTGTGCAAGCTTTTCAACATTGGTTACAATGTTAGAGGTAACCAAACCAAATTCATCACTCAGTTGTTCTTGGGTTCCTTTAATTGTTGATTGTACGCGATCTGCATGATTCAAAATGGCTATACGTTCGTTACTTAATTCTTTGATTAATGTGTGAATGCGTGATTCATTCTCAGCATAGGCTTGTTCTAGATTGTGAACTTCACCTTGTATGATTGCTTCAAGTTCAACAGCACGTCCGAGAGTACGTTCAATACCTTCGTTCATTGCCGCTACTTCTTCACGAATGGTTTGCCCTATAGCAATAGCTTGTTTTTCAGATAGATGTTGTGGTTCACTAAGGCGCTGTGCAGCATTGGTCATAAGAAGCGCAATATTATGCAAGTCGTTTGAACGTTTTGTTAATTGAGCAACGCCCCAAGATATAAGGATAGGAATTGCTGTTCCGGCTGCTACAGCAAGTCCTGTTGGGGAGGTAACAAAAGTGCTGATATTGGATAAGGAGCTGAGTCCGGTAGGTGCGAGCTTATGCGCAATAAAAGCTCCTCCCGTTGCCCATAAAGCACTAAGCGCTGTTGTGTACCAGTAGACTCGAGAGGAAGAACGCTGCTTGAATGGTCCAAAATTTACAGGGGTTGTTATATCATCATTTGCGGGAAGAAGTTTTGTAGGCAATAATGTATTATGAACAGTTCCACCTGAAATATCAGGTGAAGGTTTTGGAGCAAAAAGCTGTTCAACAACGGATTTATCAATAACAGCTTCATCATGAATATTAGAAACAAAAGTTGACGTACCGTTTTCAGCAAAAAATTCTTCTTCTGCCATTGCAATTTTTTGAATCAGATCATCGACATTAACAACATTTTCAGAATTATTGGATGATATCGTTTCAAATCCTGTGTCATCGAAATCAAAGTTCATAGCTTTTGTGAGGGCTTCTTCAACTTCGACTTCAAATGTTTGCAATTTTGTTCTGCGTGCCATACTCGCCTCGTACTCTTACAGCCGGAAAAGGGATACGTCCTCTTCCACATAATTTCTACATACTAGCTGTTAATTATTTAGAAAGGAATATGCTTAGGGAAAAATTTTAAAAACTTATCAAGATAAAGTTAACGCGGTTTCTTGTACCCTGTTTAAAAATGTTATAAAATATAGTAAAAACAATTTATTATTTAAATCTAACTAAAACAAAAATACTGTTTACAACTTGTGTTTATAGAAAGCTTTATAAGCCGGCAGTCTTTGAAATAAGGACAATTTAATAGCGGTTATATATACAGTAAGGTGCGAATGCCTTTCTTTAATATCGATAATCGTTAATAAATGTTGTTGTCCGCTTACTTTTATTGATTCTAAACGAAGCAGATTCATCATCACATATAGTCCGTAATACTTAGGATGTATAAAAGTATGCCTTTGAATTGTAAGCTCATAAAAAAGTAAACGTGGAAAAATTTTTAATTTAATATAGCTTTTCGTAAGTTGTACTTTATTATTGTCTTAAAGAGCCGTTTTTTCTCTAATTTCAGTTGTTTGTTGCTGAATTTTTAAGCTTCTACGTTGACAATTGGATATTTTTCAGTCGATATGCATGCACGAATATTTTTATGCAATCTAGATAAAGGTGTAAGAATAATGGCAGAGCGATCACAACACCTGCAAGATGTGTTTTTAAATACGGTGCGTAAGCAAAAAATTTCCCTTACAATTTTTCTTGTCAATGGCGTTAAACTCACGGGTATTGTAACTTCATTTGATAATTTTTGTGTTCTTTTGCGCCGAGATGGACACGCGCAATTGGTTTATAAGCATGCTATTTCTACGATTATGCCTGGACAGCCTGTACAGATGTTTGAGGGTGAAAGTCCTGAGTAAACATATCATTTTAAGATAGACCTCTTATCCCATTTAAAAGTACTTAGATTGCTATGATAAATGAAAATGAGAGATTAGGAGGGGTATTTTCGCAGAATACAGAACAGGTGCGCGCACTTGTTCTGATACCGATTTTTCAAGAAAATAGAAGTGAAAGCTCTTTGAGAGAGTGTTCTATATCTTCTCGTGTTAAAGAATCATTGGGGTTAGCGCGTGCTATAAGGTTAGAAGTTGTTAATTATGAAACGATTAATATTGCAACGCCTCGCTCTGCGACTCTCTTTGGAAAAGGTAAAGTAGATGCGTTAACCTGTTATATAGATGAATATTCTATTGAGCTTGCGATTGTAGATCACTTTTTAACGCCAGTACAGCAGCGTAATTTAGAAAAATTATGGAATTGCAAAGTTATCGATAGAACGGCTTTGATTCTTGAAATTTTTGGGGATCGTGCACGAACAAAAGAAGGAGTTTTGCAAGTAGAGTTAGCGCGTTTGTCCTATCAAAAAGGGAGGCTTGTGCGGAGTTGGACGCACTTGGAAAGGCAACGGGGGGGGCGTGGCTTCCTAGGTGGACCTGGTGAGACGCAAATTGAAGCAGATAGGCGTCTTTTACAAGAGAAAATTATTCGTATTCGCCGCGAATTGCAAACGGTTATTAAAACACGTGCACTTCATAGAGCAAAAAGGAAAAAAACATCTTATCCTGTTGTAGCAATGGTAGGATATACGAATACAGGAAAGTCAACTCTTTTTAACCGTTTAAGTGGTGCAGATGTTTTAGCAAAGAATATGTTATTTGCAACGCTTGATCCGACTTTGCGCAAAGTTGTGCTTCCCCATGGAAAAACTGTTCTTTTGTCTGATACTGTAGGGTTTATTTCTAACTTGCCAACGAATTTGATTGCAGCTTTTAGAGCAACCCTTGAAGAAGTGGTTGAAGCAGATCTCATTCTTCATGTAAGAGATATGTCAGATCTTGATCATCGAGCACATGCCCAAGATGTTTTAGAAGTGCTTTCAAGTCTTGATATCGATATTGATGATATGGAGCATATCATAGAAGTTTGGAATAAGATTGATATGTTAGATGAGCAAGCATTGAATGTTTTACAAACAAGCGCAAAGACGCGATTAAATCCTGCTCTCATGGTATCAGCACTTAAGGGGGATGGACTCGATCAATTATTAAGAGCCATTGAAAAGCGAATTTTTGGAGAGGTGCAAAGCATTGAATATCTTTTACAACCTCATGAAATGTCGCTTATTGATTGGTTTTATGAAAACTCTGCGGAAATAGTGCAAGAAGGGCATGATGATGGGTCTATTACCATTAGAGCGGTTGTTACTTCTGAAGCAAAAAAACAACTAGAGAGCCTCAAAAAAAATATGAATTAAGTTCTTTAAAGCTATTGTTGAACATTTGTGCTTAAATTTTATATTTTTATTATCTCAAAATAATATGACAGCAAGTTAAGAGGATAGTTACTACTTTCTCTTAATAAAACAATATGAAGAAGTATTTTGCTGGTTAAAATAAAGATGAGTCTTACATGTAATAAAAGACTATTCGTACGTACCGTATGGCGAAGCATTTTGATTGTTTTGCTATTACAAATGCTATGTGTATCTTTGATTTGGTTGTATTATTTTGTCCAGCCCCGTGGTTACCAAGCAACTTTAACATTTTCATTATCTGATTCTGTAGGAAAGCCATTACCAATTAAAAAGCAAGACAATGTTATCGCCTTTTTGTTTTCACAGCCTATGTTCTTCAATGATTCGAATTTTTCTTTAAGTGCTTCTTATAAGAAAAAAAATCATGAAAATATCCGTTTATCGCGTCATGGTGATTTTATCGATCTTACTTTTGAAGCCGAGACACTTGAAGCAGCTCAACGTGGGTTGGAAACTTGGTTTTCCGCATTTTCACAAGCAATCATAAAACAGAAACAATTCTTGTTAAATGATAAATTAGAAGACAAACAATATGATAATATTGCAATCCTTAATATCGTGCAGGAATTTCGTAAATCTATTGATTCTTTTATTCAGCGTGGTGTAAAACAAACAGAGCTTTATGATCTTTCGATGCAATTAACGCAAGCAACTTTAAAGCGTATTCATTTAACAAGTTTGAATTCAACGATTAACATGATGCGTGAAAATGGGCAGTCTTTACTGTCTTTATCGTTTATTGCAGGCAATTCAGCAATTGCTGCTCTGGAATCTAAACGTGATCTCTTGGAAACACAAAGAGCACATATGGCTGCACAATTAGGGTGGACACATCCTCAAATTAAAGCGATGACTGCAGAATTAGAGACAGTTTCTCATCAATTAAAAAATAAAATTTTACAAATCGTTTATCAAGTTCATTCAGATGAGGTTATTGCAACGGAATTAGAAAAACAGCTCAAAAAAAGAATGAACTTTTTTGTAAAAGATCAATCCCAATCTTTGAATGAAATATTTAACGAGTTTGAAAATAAAATAAAAGCAGCAGTCGATGCCCAAAATGAAGCGATGAGCAAGTCTGCTCAACGAAGAGAAAAAATTATTGATTCATATCGGAGATTGAGTGATGATCCTCTTCTCTTACAAAATACAAATATCCACGTGGTCACGCCAACAACGTTAGCACCAATTTCTTTTATGGCTCTTTATGGAAAAAATATTCTTGTGAGTGCATTGGTCAGCTTCCTTACTCTTTTGCTAGGAATATTGTTATTCTATCCGTGCTTTAAAAGGAAAAAAGACCAAATCTCAGAAGAGGATTTGAGATCAAAAGAAAATGATCTTAAGAAGAATGAGAGTATTTTAGTCTCTCAAGAAATGAAAAATTTTGAAGCTTTTATTACGATAGAGGGATTATCTGATGTTTTGAAATGGCGTGCTTCAACCATTATTTCAATCATTGGACCAGAAGCTGCACGGACAGCGGCAAAGCTTTCACTTCATCTCACAAAAGAGAACAAAACAATTTTGTTGGTCGATATTTCTGGTCAACAAATAGAGAAAGTCATTGGCCCACATCGCGGACTGAGTGATATTTTAACGGGCAATGCCAAGTTGCATGATGTTATTTACCGTGATTATGATACGGGGGTTGATATTCTTCCTCAGGGGTTAACAAGTGCTATTTCAGCACAAGATTTTTCAAATGATATTTTTCATATATTACAAGAATTTAAAAAAGAATATGATTTTATCATCCTAGAGATGGCAAGCGAACCCAAATATGGGGTTGAGCAATTTGCAGAGCTAACAGACTATTATATTTGTAATACTGTTCTTAATGAACAAGAATGGATGATGCGTATGGTAGACAGCTTTCCAAAGACTGTTTATCGTGTTGTTGCATCATAAGCTTCGTAAAAAAGAAATATGTATCGCATGTTATAGTGGTACGCTTGTTTTTTGCTAAAGTTGTAGTACATACTAAAATAGACAAAGAGTTAATGTTTAAATTTTAAAATGCATTTTAGTTGGAGAGAAGCGTGGGGCAATCAGAGATGGCCGTAAAGAGATTAAACAATGGCATTTTAACGCCTGTGCAAAAGGAAAATAGAAAACATATACAGGTGTGGCTTTACTCTATTTTATTGCTTTGTTTGGCAATTGTCTTAGTAGGTGGCGCTACTCGTTTGACGGGATCAGGATTATCTATAACGGAATGGAAGCCAATACACGGCGTTATTCCACCGATTGGTGAGGATCAATGGCAAGAGGAATTTTTAAAATATCAACAAATAGCACAATATAAGCTGCTTAATCCTGATATGACCTTAAGTGCTTTTAAGGTCATTTTTTGGTGGGAATGGGCGCATCGTGTTCTTGGGCGTCTTGTTGGTCTTGTCGCTTTATTGGGGCTCATTTGGTTTTGGGCGACTAAGCGTGTTGAAAAAAATATCTTACTCCCGCTTATTGTTGTACCTATTCTTATCGCCTTTCAAGGCTTTATTGGTTGGTGGATGGTTGCTTCAGGGATTGGGCAAAGTAATTTAACAAGTGTGAGCCAATATCGTTTGGCATTTCATCTTATAACGGCATGCTTTGTTATTGTTTTTGTTACTTATTTATCTCGAGGGCTTGCAGAATATTCAGAAAAGCCAGCAAATAAAAAGGTGCAATATTTTGCGGCATGGCTTGTTATTCTCGTCTTGATAGAGATTTATTTCGGAGCTTTGGTTGCAGGGCTTCATGCTGGAAAAGTCTATAATACATGGCCGCTTATGGATGGGCAGATTATTCCTGATGGATTGTTGCAGCATCGTCCTGTTTGGCTCAATTTATTCGAAAATTCCTTAATGGTTCAATTTATTCATCGGTTTTTTGCTTATTTTTTATTGATTGCCTCGGCTATTCATGCTTTCTATGTACAAAAAAATGTTCCACATTCAACTCATTCTCGTCGTGCATTTCTTATTTGTGTTATGATTATTATCCAAGCAGTCTTGGGTATCTTAACAGTGTTACATGAGGTTCCGATAAGTTTAGGGCTCATTCATCAAAGTATGGCATTAGTCGTGTTGTGTTTTGTTGTTGCACATTGGCGAGCAACAAAAGGGGCTTATCGCGTTGTTGAATAAAAGTTTGTGGGTAGGGAGGTTTAGTCGCTTGAAAGCATTAAATCGAGGTTTTGGATAGCTGCAGCTGATGCGCCTTTTCCTAAATTATCGAATATGGCGCTGAGATTAAAAATACCTTCACGATCATTTCCAAATACGAACAGTTTCATACCATCTTTATTGGCTAAACACTCTGGATTAAGTCTTTGAAGTGAAGCAGTTTCTTCTTGTGATGCAACTAAAATGGTATTTTGTCCATCGTAATGGTTTGCAAGAATTTCGCGCAAATCAGAACAGTTTGCTGATTTTGTGAATAAATGGCGATGCAGAGGAAGATTCACAATCATTCCTTGGGGAAAACGACCCACACTTGGTATAAAAACTGGGGTTTGATTGATTTGTCCATAGATCTTGATTTCTGGCACATGTTTGTGTTCAAGATTAAGACCATAGATAAAATAATTGCCCTGAATATTTTGTTGAGATTGATTTTCCATTTGTAAAATCAACTGTTTTCCACCACCGGTATAGCCGGAGATTGCATTAATCGAGATGGGATAATCGGCGTCTAGCAGTCCTGCTTCACGGAGTGGGCGAATCAAACTAATGGCACCGGTAGGATAGCATCCGGGATTGGTTATATAATGTGCTGCTTGGATGCGCTTTCTTTGTCCTGCTGTCATTTCAGGAAAACCGTAAACCCAGTCTGGTGCAACACGGTGGGCTGTCGAGCTATCAATAATCCTAATGTTTTTATTTTTTTGAAGCCAATGAACCGTTTCGCGTGCAGCATCATCTGGAAGACACAAAATAGCAATATCGGCTTGATTAAGATAGTCTTGTCGCAGATGAACATTATGGCGATCTTTATGAGCAAGAGAGAGTAGTTTTAAATCTGTACGCCTTTCTAAGCGTTTTTGTATTTGTAGTCCGGTTGTACCATGTTCACCATCAATAAAAACTTTGGTTAGCATTTTTATTTGCCTTCGTATTAACTTTGCCTATTATATTCAGCTTTTCACATTATAAATTATTTTAAATCATTAAATTATTGAATTTCTTTAGATTATAGATATTTTTTGTAAAAGGTGTAAACAAATAAGAGTGTAAAAAAAGAAATGTAATCTCATTTTTTACTATTCTCGAGAGGAAAGTTTTTCGCTGTTTTTATAACAAAGAATAAGATAAATATTTGCCTCATTATTTTTGAGTGTAAGTAGTTTAAAATGTTTGGTTTGCATGGTTTGCTGTGTTATCGTTCTTTGACTTTATTTTTTTATGTTAGGAATGTGTTTTATGACTCAGCAAGAAAATGACGCACAAAAGCGCTTTTTTAATGATAATTTACAAACTGTTGATGGTGCAATTTTTGACGCAATTAGAGGGGAGTTTGAGCGTCAACAACATGAAATTGAGCTGATTGCTTCAGAGAATATTGTTTCAAGAGCGGTCCTTGAAGCGCAAGGGTCTGTTTTAACCAATAAGTATGCAGAAGGTTATCCAAGAAAGCGCTACTATGGTGGGTGTCAATTTGTTGATGTCGTTGAAGATTTAGCTATTGAAAGGGCAAAACAGCTTTTCGGTGCTGCGTTTGCGAATGTACAGCCTAATTCTGGTAGCCAAATGAATCAAGCTGTCTTTTTAGCTTTACTTCAGCCTGGTGACACATTTATGGGGTTGGATTTAAATGCTGGAGGTCACCTTACGCATGGTTCACCTGTTAATATGTCAGGAAAATGGTTTGATGTTGTTTCCTATGGTGTGCGTCAAGAAGATCAGATTATTGATATGGATGAGGTTGAGCAGCTTGCAAAAGAACGTAAGCCAAAACTTATTATAGCAGGGGGCTCATCTTATCCACGGCTATGGGATTGGGAAAGATTCCGTGAAATTGCAGATGAAATCGGTGCTCATTTACTCGTTGATATGTCTCATATTGCTGGTCTTGTTGCTGGTGGCGTGCATCCTTCACCTGTTCCACATGCGCATATTGTAACAACAACAACACATAAATCGCTTCGAGGTCCCCGGGGTGGTTTAATATTGACAAATGATGAGGCTTTATCCAGAAAAATTAATTCTGCAATTTTTCCTGGTCTTCAAGGTGGTCCTTTAATGCATGTGATTGCCGCAAAGGCTGTTGCGTTTGAGGAGGCTTTGCGTCCCTCTTTCAAGAGTTACAGTGCCAATGTTGTCGCTAATGCGAAAACTTTAGCAAAAACATTACAGGGTAATGGTTTTAATATTGTTTCTGGTGGTACAGATAATCATTTGTTGTTGGTTGATTTACGTTCTAAAAATCTAACAGGTAAACGTGCTGAATTGGCTTTGGGACGCGCTCATATTACCTGCAATAAAAATGGCATTCCTTTTGATTCTGAAACGCCATCTATAACATCGGGAATTCGTTTGGGATCACCTGCTGCCACGACGCGTGGTTTTTTAGAAAAAGAGTTTATTCAAGTTGGTCATCTGATTTCAGAAGTTCTTGATGGTCTTCGGAGTGCAAAAAGTGATGAAGATAATCATGCCGTTGAAATGGCTGTTGAGAAAAAGGTAAAAGATATAACGAATCAATTTCCTCTTTACTCTTATCTTACCACTCGTTAAGGATACAAAGGATGCGCTGTCCTTACTGCCAATATGAGGATACACAGGTCAAAGACTCTCGTCCAGCAGAAGAGGGGGCAGTGATTCGCCGCCGCCGTGTGTGTTCCGTTTGTGGTGGTCGTTTTACAACTTTTGAACGTGTTCAGTTGCGTGAGCTCTTGGTTGCTAAAAAAAGTGGACGATGTGAACCCTTCGATCGTGATAAGTTAATGCGATCAGTTGATGTGGCTGTACGTAAGCGCAATATTGATCCTGATCATATTGAACGAGCAATTTCTGGCATTGTACGCCAGCTTGAAAGTTTGGGAGAACCAGAGATTTCTTCAGAAAAAATTGGGCATCTTGTGATGGAAGCATTGAAAAGAATTGATGATATTGCTTATATTCGTTTTGCTTCTGTGTATCGAGATTTTCGTAATGCAAGCGATTTTCACGATGTTATAGATGAATTGTCAAAGGGTATCGCGGATACAGAATCTCGTTTTGATGAATAAAAAAGTGCAAGATGAACGGTTTATGGCTGCAGCTATTCGTTTAGCAGAACGTCATGTCGGTCTTACAGGTGAGAATCCTTCCGTTGGTACGTTAATTGTGCGAAACGATAATGGTGCTGTGGGGGCTTTTATTGTTGGCTATGGCGTAACAGCTATTCATGGGAGTCCTCATGCGGAAGTGCAAGCTTTACACATGGCAGGTTCTTTGGCTCAAGGAGCGACTGCTTATGTTACTTTAGAACCTTGTGCGCATTATGGAAAAACTTCGCCGTGTGTGAATGCGCTTATTGATTCAGGTGTTTCTCGAGTTGTTATTGCGCTGACTGATTGTGACAAGCGTGTTGATGGTCATGGTATTGCTCTTTTGCGAGCGGCGGGTATTGAAGTGGTTGAGGGCATTTTAGCTGAAGAGGCTTTTGAATCCTTATGGACGCATTGGTGCATAAGGAAGATACAACGCTGTGCGGTCACTTTTAAAATGGCAATTTCTGCCGATAATGGTGTTGGAAAAAGAGAGAAGGGCAGCGTAAAAATTAGTGGAACACTTTCTCATGCCCATACGCATATTCTACGTGCTCAAAATAATGCTATCCTCGTTGGTATTGGTACTATATTAGCAGATGATCCACAACTCAATTGCCGCTTGCCAGGGATGGAGATGCGCTCACCAATTCGTATTATTTTGGATGCAGATTTATCTATCCCCCTTGATGCAAAAGTTGTCCAAACAGCCATAAAAATTCCTACATGGGTTATTTGTGATGTGGATATTTCAAAGAAAAGCAAAAAAAATGCATTGGAGCAATATGGTGTGTCTGTTTATTCGGTCGAGATGAACAATGGTTGTGTAGAACCCTTTGCTCTTTTACAGATGCTTTATAAACATGGGATTAATAGTGTTTTATTGGAAGGGGGTGTCAAGACAGGGGAAAAATTTTTGAATGCTGGTTGTGTTGATCATTTGATATGTTTTCATACCCCCATTGTTTTAGGCAAAAATCGTATTGAAGCCCCTCATTTTGGAAATTATCTCTCGCAGTTTCATGAGATTGAGACAAGAATGTTTGGAAATGACCGTTTTTATAAGTGGAGACGTAAGACATTATGTTCACAGGAATTATAACGGATATTGGTTGTGTTGAAGATGTTCAACCTTTAAAGCAGGGGATGCGTTTAAAGATTTCTACCCGCTATGCTATAGAAAGCTTAGCAATTGGGGCGTCAATTGCTTGTTCAGGAATTTGTCTGACAATTGTAGAGCGAGGATTAAAGCAAGAAGATTCCAATTGGTTTGTTGTCGAGGCGTGGGAAGAAACATTACGTTTAACGAATCTTGCACAATGGATAAAAGGAACTTTTGTTAATTTGGAACGTTCGCTTCGATTGGGTGATGAAATGGGAGGACATTTAGTTTCTGGTCATATTGATGGTTTGGCTGAAATCATTGATCAAAAAAATGAAGGGGATGCAATTCGCTTTTATTTAAAAGTTTCAAGACAATTTATGCCTTTCATTGTTAATAAGGGATCTATTGCACTTAATGGGACATCTTTGACTGTTAATGGTGTTGAGGATTGTGTTTTTGATGTTCTTATTATTCGCCATACACTTGAAATGACAACGTGGGGACAAGCTAAAATTGGAGATCGGGTCAATTTGGAAATTGATCAACTTGCTCGTTATGCTGCAAAACTTTTTACTTTAAAAAGAGAAGATGAATAAGCCAACACTCTATTGATCGTTTTCAGAATTTTATGCTTTATAACTTTGATTTTTTTGATTCGTTTTTTGTGGAATTCCATTATGATGAAAGAGATAGGTAAAAAGCCTCACGTATTGATTGTTGAGGCACGTTTTTATGAGGGGATTTCTGATGCACTTTTGAGAGGTGCAGTGAATACTTTGCAAAAAGCTGAAGCAAGTTATGATGTTGTAACGGTTCCTGGAGCATTAGAAATACCAAGTGCAATAGCTTTTGCTGAACAAAACAAGATATCGTATGATGGTTATGTTGCTCTTGGTTGTGTTATTCGGGGTGAAACATATCACTTTGAAATTGTTGCTAATGATTCTTGTCGTGCATTGATGGATTTAACTGTTCATCAGCACTTGGCTATTGGAAATGGTATTTTGACTGTTGAAAACGAAGAACAAGCATGGGTGCGTGCAAAACTAGATGACAAAAATAAAGGTGGTTTTGCGGCTGAAGCTGCTTTATGTATGATCGCTCTAAAAAAGAGATTTGGAGATAATCGTTAAATATGGCTGATATAAAAAGCAGACATTTTCCGCGTTCAGCCAATAAACGTGGAGCAGCAAGACTCGCTGCAGTTCAAGCACTCTATCAAATGGATATCGTGGGTTCGGGGGTGATGGAAACGGCAGCTGAGTATGAGGCTTATCGTTTGGGAAAAGATATTGATGGAGACCAATATCTTGAAGCTGATTTTCAATGGTTTTTGGCTATTATAACGGGTGTTGTAAAAGATCAAAAGCAGCTTGATCCGCTGCTTCATCAACAGCTTTCTGCAGAGTGGTCTCTTTCACGTCTTGATTCTATATTGCGAGCAATTTTACGAGCAGGTTTATGGGAGTTGATCAACCGTAAAGATGTTCCCGTTGCAGTTGTCATGAATGAATATGTTGACATAGCAAAGGCGTTTTTTGAAGGTGATGAGCCAAAACTTGTTAATGCAGTTCTCGACAGTATGGCAAAAAAAGTCCGCCTCTAAGAGGTACAAATCCCTATTATAGATCTGATATTATCAGACCTATAATATTGAAACGGTATGCAGACTATATAATTTAGTTATGGGGTGGCAAATTCACAGGGCCTTTTATAATTTGAATTAAGAAAGGATGTTCTTTCGTTACAGTTGGCGTTGTTTGTGTAATAAAATCAAACACTTGACCGTCTTGTAATCCGTAATTTGCAACTTTTGCAACCTGATTATTTTTACTGAAGTAAATGGCTAAAACTTTGCGATCAATAATCTTTGTTTTCATAAACTGCATCCCACGATAACGTGTCTGTGAGATGTAATAAAAAACTTCATTATCATATTTTGTTTTTAATGAAGGGGTTCCTAAAGTTAAAAGAACTTGCTCTTGACTTGAGCCAATAGAGATAGAACTTAGAGCATTTTTATCAAGAACATAGCCCTCTCTATAAATTTGGCTCGAACCTGAAGAATCAAGAAGGCTACACCCAGCAAGCATTCCTATGCTTGCTGTTGATAGACCAATCAATAATTTACGTTTGATTAAGGCTATTATGTGAGGCATTTGAAACAATGGTATCTCCTTTTTATACTGAGATGTAGGACAAGAAGGCAACCTCAAGTTTTTTCTAATTTTAACTTAATCTACCGTAGCTTACACTGAGTTTCCCTGTTATAAAGCAAATTATGCCATATAGAATTTCTTTAGAAAAGAAAAAAATGCATAAATACTTGAGATAAATAAAAACATATTGCTTTACGCGTTTTTATGTTTGGGAGTTGTCAATGAATGTTCAAAATGTTCCTCAAATGACATTTGCTTTGGCTTATCCAATATCTGTACGTTCTCTACCTGCTAAAGGTATAAGGGTTCATTTTTGTGCAAACAAAAAAGAATGTACACATTTAGCCCAGAACCATGATTTAATTGAAGTAAAATCTTGTGAGGGAAAATTCCATATTTTCCCGTGGAAAAAACGCGGAGTGCGTATAAAAGGTCTGTTGCAAGCGCGTATACTACAGTTATGTGTTGTTACATTGGAACCATTAGAAAATATCCTTTGTGAAAATATTGAGGTTGTTTTTGTTCCTGAAGATTCAAATTTGATGAAGCCCCAAATATCAGAGGATACAGGGGAATTGTTTTTAGATGTGGGGGGGCTTGATACTCCTGAAGTGTTTTATGATGATAAAATTGATATTGGCGCAATCATGGAAGAGTTTTTTGAGTTGTCTATTAATCATTATCCACGTAAAGAAGGGATAAAGATGAATATGGATGAAAATTTAGAAGAAGCAGAGCGAAAATTCTCTCCATTTTCTGTTTTGAAAAATTGGAAGTGATTGTAGAAACATACAAAAAATATCTATTGTATGCTAAACGGTATTTTCTGCGGAGCGATTTTCGCAAGATGTGCTGTGTGAGTATTCAGGAGCCAAAAATCATAATATGTATTTAAAGATGTAAATGAAAAGATGTGGGATATGCAAGCGTGATTAGAATTTCTGTGGATGTCATGGGCGGTGATTACGGTCCAGAAGCAGCTATTGCAGGAGCAGCAATTGTACAAAAATATTTATCAAATATTTATTTTCTATTTTATGGAGTAGAGGAGGCTGTTCGTCCGGTTTTAAAAAAATATCCCTGTTTGGATTCTGTATCGCGCTTTTGCCCTACAGAAAGTTATACACGCATGGATGAAAAGCCAAGCCAAGCACTTCGTAATGGACGTGGTAAATCATCAATGTGGTACGCCATTGAAGCGGTAAAAAATGGTGAAGCTGATGCTTGCATTTCTGCTGGTAATACGGGTGCACTCATGGCCATGTCTTATTTTTGTTTGAAAATGCTTGCAGAGGCTGAACGTCCTGGTATTGCGGGTATCTGGCCAACACTGCGCAGTGAGAGTATTGTTTTAGATATTGGAGCAACAATTGGTGCCTCTGCTAGTCAGTTGGTTGATTTGGCGGTTATGGGAGCAGGTATGTTTCGCGCTTTATATCACACTGAAAGACCAAGTGTTGGGCTTTTAAATGTGGGGGTGGAAGAGGTTAAAGGACTTTATGAAATAAAAAAAGCAGGAATGATATTGCGTGAAGTGCAATTAGAAGGATTGGAATATAAAGGATTTGTTGAGGGCAATGACATTGGAAAAGGAACAGTCGATGTTGTTGTAACAGAGGGGTTTTCTGGTAATATTGCTTTAAAAACCGCAGAAGGAACCGCGCGACAGATAGGAGAGATTTTAAACTCTGCAATGCGCAGTTCTTTTTTAACATCTCTTGGTTATTTTTTATCGCGGGGTGCTTTTCGTATACTGAAACATAAAATGGATCCTGATAGGGTGAATGGAGGAGTGCTTTTAGGTTTGAATGGTGTTGTTATAAAAAGTCATGGCAGTGCTAATGCTAATGGCTTTGCTTCTGCTATCCGCGTTGGTTATGAGATGGTTAACAACGGACTTTTACAAAAAATAACGGCTGATTTACGGCGATTTCATGAAAATAAAGAAACACTTTTTGACCAAGAAGATGAAGCAGTGATGAATGGAGAGTCCTTATGATAAGCTCTTATAATAGAAATGAAAAATTTGAAGAAAAGGTAAGAGCTGAATGATTCGGTCAATTATACGTGGTGTAGGAAGTGCTTTGCCGAAAAGAAGTTTATCAAATGAAGAGATTGCAAAGTTTGTTGAAACGTCAGATTCATGGATTGTTCAGCGTACAGGAATACGCCAACGTTATATTGCCAGTGAAAATGAAACAACTGTTTCTTTAGGAGTTGAGGCTGCGCAAGCAGCACTTACAAATGCTGGTTTAACAATAAAAGACATCGATTGTATTATTTTAGCAACGTCCACCCCGAATCGTACTTTTCCTGCTTCTGCTGTTGAAATTCAGCATGCTTTGGGAATGAGCCATGGATTTGCTTTTGATATTCAAGCTGTTTGCTCTGGTTTTATTTTTGCTTTAACAACAGGAGATTCTTATTTACGGTGTGGGGGAGCTAAAAGAATTTTAGTTATTGGATCCGATACATTTTCTCGAATTTTAGATTGGGAAGATCGTACGACATGTGTATTGTTTGGTGATGGTGCTGGTGCTGTTATTTTGGAAGCACTAGAAACTGAGGGGGGTATTGCTTTTGAGCGTGGTATATTGTCTGCGAAATTGCGTTCTAATGGTGCTTATATAGATAAGCTATATGTTGATGGTGGACCTTCAACAACACAAACGACAGGCTATTTGCGTATGGAAGGACGAGAAGTTTTTAAATATGCTGTTGGTATGATAACGGATGTGGTTGATGATTGTTTTGCAGCTGCAGGTATGGATTCTTCACAACTAGATTGGTTTGTACCTCATCAGGCTAATAAGCGCATTATTGAAGCATCTGCTAAAAAGCTGGGAATTTCACTAGATAAAGTTGTGATTACCGTTGATCAACATGGTAATACGTCTGCTGCATCAGTTCCGTTGGCTTTAACAACAGCTGTTTGCGATGGAAAAATAAAAGAAGGAGATCTTATCATGTTAGAAGCCATGGGAGGTGGATTTACATGGGGAGCAATTCTTATTCGTTGGTAAATTATGGCTACTTGACCATATTTCAAGAAAACGTATAAGTCATTTTGTAATTTTTAATATTTTAATAGGTGGTTATAATGACAAGTAAGACAGTAACGCGTGCAGATTTAGCGAGCGTAGTTTGTAAAAGAGTGGGCTTGTCACATACTGAATCAGCAGCTTTAGTCGAATTGGTTTTGGATGAGATTTGCAACTCACTTGTAAGAGGTGAAGCGGTTAAATTATCTTCTTTTGCAACTTTTCAGGTTCGCAGTAAAAATGAACGTGTTGGACGCAATCCAAAAACAGGTGTTGAAGCACCGATTCCGCCGCGACGTGTTGTGACGTTTAAGGCTGCCAATGTCCTTAAACAGAGAATTTTAGATTCGCATCGTGCAAAACAGAAAAAATGATATCTCATAAATAAATGCCATGGTATGTTTGGTATTTGTTAAAGAAATGTATAAAATAAGGGTCTTTATTTTTTAGAAAAAGACTGGTGAGTAAGGTATCAATGATGGTCTTATTTTTGACTAATCTTGTTGAGAAATTGAGACAGAATGAGTCATTGTGAAGTAATTTATTTTGTTTTAAATAAGGTGTTACAAAATGGATAAAAGCTCTGATGCTTTTCGCACAATTAGCGAAGTAGCGGAGTTATTGGAGCTTCCGCAGCATGTCTTAAGATTTTGGGAAACACGTTTTAGGCAGATTAAACCAATGAAACGTGGGGGAGGAAGGCGCTATTATCGTCCGGTCGATGTTGATTTGCTCAATGGTATTAAGCAGTTACTATATGATCAGGGTTATACGATAAAAGGTGTGCAACGCCTTTTGAAAGAAAATGGTGTTGCTTTTGTGACTGCATTGGGTAATGGTGATCTTGATGCTATGAATGTGGTCATAGAGAAGAAACATGCAGGACAAACTTCTGAAAATGCTAGCAATAAGCCTAAGAAATCTTCTTTTGGGCTTTTGAGTTTCATGAGGAATGAGGGAGAAACATCTGTCGGTTCTGTGAATCTTTACAAAGATAAAACTGATAAAGCATTGTTACAAGAAATTCTGTTTGAACTCATTGAATGTAAGCGTGTTCTTGATAGAGCACGATAATAATATTTTTTTATTTTATATGTGTTTCGTAGATATTTAGATGTTTTATGGATGTGCCCAGAATTTTATACGTTCAGCGAGTAGTCATATATCGTATGTGTATATTTAACGAGTTTTTTATAAGAGTTTTTCATTTGGTAAAACATGAAGAAGAGAAAGAATAAACGCTGAGTTTTGCCATTTTTTTTGATTTGGCTTTATAAAAATTAAGGCAATATCTCATCAGTGTAGATTGCGGGATGTAGGATGCCATTAGCTTACCAATTCATGTGCTTGTTTTAAAGAGATGTTTCTTAAGGCTTCTTAATCTTATTTTACCATAATGCCTCGTGAATGATTAATGGTAAACTCGTTGAGTACCGCTATTTTTATACTTATGAAGGTTCAAGTCGGCATCATCATTATAATTATAGCCTGTTCTCAATGACTGCAACAATTCTTAGCACTTTAGGCGATTCATTGTAGGCATTTTAAAAGTCCTTTCTCAATAATTTTTATCCACGCACTCATTCCGCTTGTTTCGTGCAAGCAAATGATTTTGATAGATTCAACATAAACATATTAAAAATAAGAGAAGCCTATGATATTCGAAACCTTATTTAATATGAATAACGATATATTATCATTATAAATCAATATCTTGTCCTTTTTATAAGGGCTTATCTTACGAATAAGAAATATCATTGTTCAGCTAATTTTACATATTTTTTATTAATAAATATAATCTTGTTTTCAGTTTTCTTGCTTGATGTTTCTATAATTATTGTAATGATCTATCCATGATAATAGCAGAATTTTTTCATTATAAAGGTAAAAGATTAATGTTATTATTAATATTCAATTGTCTATGATTTTTGCATTTAAACAGCTCATAGCTTATATTCAACTTTTTCACCAATCCACCTTGTAGAGAAAGAGCACGTTATTCTTTCTGGTGACAGGTCATTGTGCATGAAACAAAAACACACTACAATATCAAATTATTTCATTTTGTACAAAAACTGAAAATTTATAGTAAAAAATTAACGTATTACCATCTTCCGTGATATTATGCATTTATTACACGTTGCAAATCTGGAGGTGTTGCTTCATTTGAGAGTTGTTTAATCACATCTTCTACAGATAAAAGGGTTTGATTTGTACTTCCTAAGCGGCGCATATTTACGCTGTTTGTTTCAGCTTCACGTTTGCCACATACCAAAATTACGGGGACTTTTTGTAAAGAATGTTCTCGTATTTTATAGTTAATTTTTTCATTGCGGAGATCTATTGTTGCGGAAAGCCCAACAGCTTTAAGTTTTGCTGTTATTTTTTGGGCATATTCATTTGCTTCGGATGTAATTGTTGCAACAACAATTTGTTCAGGAGCAAGCCAAAGTGGCATATGTCCAGCAAAATTTTCAATTAATATACCAAGAAAACGCTCCATTGATCCAAAAATAGCACGGTGGATCATAACAGGTTGACGTTTTTCTGAATCTTTATCAATATAGAATGCACCAAAACGTTCAGGGAGATTAAAGTCTATTTGTGTTGTTCCACATTGCCATTCACGACCGATAGCATCCTTTAATGTATATTCAAATTTTGGACCATAAAATGCTCCTTCACCTGGAAGGATGCTTGTTTTGATTTGTCCTGCAAATTTTGTTTCAATCGTTTTAAGGACAGATTCCATGATACTTTCTGCATGATCCCATAATGCATCAGATCCAACTCGTTTTTCTGGACGGGTTGAAAGCTTAAGACTAATTTCTTTAAAACCAAAATCGGCATAAGTTGATAAAATAAGATCATTAATACTGAGACATTCATCGGCTAATTGTTCATCAGTACAAAAAATATGCGCATCATCTTGTGTAAAACCACGCACACGCATAAGACCATGTAAAGAGCCTGAAGGCTCATAACGATGAACAAGTCCAAATTCAGCAAGTCTAATAGGCAAATCACGATAAGATTTTAAACCATGTTTAAAAATTTGCACATGACCAGGGCAGTTCATTGGTTTAAGGGCATAAACATTCCCATGATCTGAATCTTCTTCTGCTGAAATTACTTTGAACATATTCTCCTTATACCAACCCCAATGGCCAGATATTTCCCAGAGTGACCTATCGAGAACTTGTGGTGCATTAACTTCAGCATATTGATGATCATCAAGGCGTCTACGCATATAGCTGATCAAATTTTGGAACATTTTCCAACCTTTTTTGTGCCAAAAAATCATTCCTGGCCCTTCTTCTTGAAAGTGAAATAAGTCCATTTCACGTCCCAAGCGGCGATGATCACGTTTTTCAGCTTCTTCTAGCATATGGAGGTAGGCTTTTAAGTCATTTTCATTTGCAAATGCTGTTCCATAAATTCTCGTGAGCATTGGATTATTGGCATCGCCACGCCAATAAGCTCCTGCAACTTTCATTAATTTGAAAGCATTCCCAATTTGCCCTGTAGATTGCATGTGCGGTCCGCGACAAAGATCAAACCACTCCCCTTGATAATAGATTTTTAAATCTTGATTTTCAGGAATGCTATCAATAAGTTCAACTTTATAAAATTCCTTTTTCTCAGAAAAAACTTTTCTTGCTTTTTCACGAGACCAAATTTCTTTTCTAAAAGGTTTATTGCGTTGGATAATTTCACGCATTTTCTTTTCAATGACGGTGAGATCATCTAATGTGAAAGGTTGTTGGCGTGCAAAATCATAATAGAATCCATTTTCAATGACAGGACCTATTGTTACTTGCGTTTCAGGAAAGAGCTCTTGCACTGCTTCAGCAAGGACATGGGCGCAATCATGCCTTATGAGCTCAAGAGCGCGTGAATCTTCTCGGGTAATAATCTCTACTTGACCAGATTGTCCCAATGGATCCGATAAGTCTCGCGTGATACTATCAAGACTATAGGCGACTGCTTTTTTTGCAAGTGATTTAGAAATAGATTCTGCTAATTCCAAGCCTGTCATTTCGGCGGGGTAATTACGTTTTGAACCATCGGGAAAAAAAAGAGAAATAGAGCAAGACATAAAAACACCCTTTTAATCCAATTCCGCTAACGATTGCGGATGGTTTCGTGAAAATTGAGTAAAAAGCTTATAGACTAATTTTTTATCAATACATGTGAAAAAAGAAAAGGATTATTTGTTGTGTTTGTCAGAAATTTTCCAGTAACGCCAAGGTTTATAAAAACAGCAAGAATTTCCAAGCGATGGAGGGACTGGATCAAAGCCATCTGTTCCAAAGGGCCCACAACGCATGATACGAAAGAGTCCCATCCATGCACCAGCCCAAAGCCCATGGCGTGCAATCGCTTCATATGTATATTCTGAACAAGTCGGAGCATGGCGGCACTGATTACCTATAAGGCTCGAAAGTGTTATTTGATAGAAACGTATTAAGAAAATACCCAATAATCGTCCGGGTGTTTTTTGCCAAGTGCCTGTGTAATTCCGAGTCAACTTTTTTTGTCTAGATTGTGATTTGAACATTTATTTTTCTTCAATTTTTTGAATGCAGTCTATCATTGCATCAAAGGGTAATAGTGTTGCTGCATGGCGCACTTTATAGTCTTTAATGGGCTGTAAGCAAGAAAAATCCTCAAATGGAGCTTGAGGAGAAGGACCATTTTGCGTTAGCATTTGGTAGATAACTTCACGCAATATTTTAAGATCTTGAGTTGTTTGTCCGATGATATGAGATGCTAAAAGTGAAGCTGAAGCTTGCCCTAGCACACATGCATGTATTTCGTGAGCAAAATCGGTAATAATACCATTTTCCACTTTTAAATCTACAGTGATTGTCGAACCACAAAGGTGTGCATGTTTTCTTGATGTTGCATCAGGATTATTAAGACGCCCAATTTTGCCTATATGTGCAGCATATTTAAGTATTTTATCATTATAGATAGTATCAATCATGCGCTATTGCCTGAAATTTTGAAAGTCGTGATTGTTTAAACTTTTAATTCGCTTATATAGAGATTATACAAAATGAGATAGGTATGGAGCAAATGCTTTGTATAGAGTAAGCTTGGAGTTTTTGAATGCGTAATGTTGTTAAAGAAGACACAAATTTATCTGAAGAAAAGCGTCCGAGTATTGAAAAGGTGGAAGAAGCGATTCGTACATTACTCTTATGGATAGGGGAAAATCCAAATAGAGAAGGGCTTTTAGATACTCCAAAACGTATAGCCAAGGCATATCGCGAGCTTTTTAATGGTTATAGTCAATCGGTTAAAGAAACCTTAGGTACAGTTTTTGAAGAGGTTTCAGGATACAATGAAGCCGTAATCGTAAAGAATATACCTTTTTATTCACACTGTGAGCATCACATGATCCCAATTATTGGGAAAGCACACATAGCATATCTTCCTAATGCAAAAATTGTTGGTCTTTCAAAAATTGTACGTGTTGTAGATATTTTTTCTCGTCGTTTACAAACTCAAGAAGCTATGACAGCGCAAGTGGCTCACGCGTTAAAAACGTATCTGAAGCCTCATGGTATAGCAGTATTGATTGAGGCTGAGCACATGTGTATGGCTATGAGAGGAATCCAAAAACAGGGCTCTACAACAATTACAAAAAACTTTCATGGTTATTATGAAAAAGATCAAGCGGCACAAGAACATTTTATGATGATGGTTCAAAGGTCATAGTAAAGCCCATATTTCTCGTAATCTCTATTAAGTTATAAAACATCCGGATAAAATAAATTATGAGAAAAAGAAAATTGGCTTGTACCTTTCTTTATGATTTGTTAAAGGCTAAAAACCAAGGTTTTTTCTTTCCACGTGCGGTCGTGGCGGAATTGGTAGACGCGCAGCGTTGAGGTCGCTGTGGGGCAACCCGTGGAAGTTCGAGTCTTCTCGACCGCACCAGTTCGCAGTAAGTCTCTCCATAGTGAGATGAAGTTATGTTAGAGAGAGGGGATTTATAGGCATTATAGAAAAATCTTTTTGTATGTTATTTGTTAGTGTGTTGCCAATAATGTTTCGTTTTTTATTACTTTATCTATGCATTTGAAATGTTATATTTTTATAAGGTGGGGTGAAGTTGCAGTGAGAAGTATAATGATTCTGAGATATTTAACACTTCTTATTTGTATTTCTTTATTATCAGCGTGTAGTGATTCACGTGCTGTACTTTGGCATGGGGTGCATGCAACACCTTCTATGACTGCCGTAGAAAGGGAAGTTGAAGGGAAACCAGTTTCTCCAAAAGCCATCGTTCCAGTGTATGTTGCAACGAGTCGTATGATGCAAAATAATTACGCTCAACCTTATGGTGCAGAGCGATCAAATAAAGTTCATTATAATCGTGTTGACGTAGGAATTCCTCAGCAACATGTAAAGGGAGTTGTTGAAATAAATGCCTATAAACCTACGCATGATAAGTATTTTGCAGCAGTAGCATTGCAAAAATACGATAATAAAGAACAGTTTAAACAGCAATTAAATGCTGCTTTAGCAAAAAAGCCAAAAGGAAAAAGAGAAATTTTTCTTTTTATCCATGGGTATAATAATAATTTTGCAGATGGTACATTTCGTACAGCACAGTTTACACACGATTATTCTTTAAATGTTGTCGCTGTGCATTATTCTTGGCCTTCGGCCGGATCAGTTCCTCTTTATATTTATGATCGTGACAGTGCTAATTTTGCCCGTGACGGATTGATAGAGCTTTTAACACTTATTAGTGAAACCAATGCTGATCAAATTTCGGTTATTGCACATTCTATGGGCAATTTTGTTATAATGGAAGCATTTAGAACGTTAGCGTTACAGGGAAAATATAGGCCTATTCGTCGTATTACAAGTTTATTAATGGCTGCACCAGATATTGATGTTGATGTATTTGAGCGACAACTTAATGATATAAAAAAACTCCCGCAGCCAACCGCTATTTTAGTATCCAGAGCGGATAAAGCTCTTGCGGTTTCAGGACGTCTTACGGGTGGACATCATCGTGTGGGCGATGGCTCAGATATTGAAATGTTGCGTAAAAATGGAATAGCTGTTCTTGATTTCTCTCATGTGGATGGGGGAGCACACAATGTCTTTGCATCTTCGCCAACGTTGATGGCTCTTTCTCGAGAAGGTTCTTTGGCTTCCACAATTATGCAAGGTACAGAATTGTCACCTAGTCAAGCCCTTCTTGCTGATGGTAGTAGTGTATTGGAAAAAACAACACATCTTATCCTTTATACACCTGTACGTTTTCTCTCTCCACGGATTCCACGTTGATCGTGAAAAGAGAGAAGGGGCTCCATCGAATAATGTATTGGAGGTAATATTTTTTAGCACTTTCTTTAGAATGGTCTTGTAAAATGAAAAATAAATAGCGGGATGAATGTAAAAAACAGTCATTAGGTGAGTTTGTGATGATTGCACGTAAACGCTATGTTAATACGCCTACAGTTGTTGATTATTTGTCTCATTCCGCAATTAAGTTATTAGACATTCATGCTATGCTTGTGAAGGTGAGAAAAGGTGATATGGGGGAAAAACCAAATTTATTGCGTCAAATTGATTCTACAAAAAAACAGTTAGATGAGATAAGCCATGCTCTTATTTTAGAATATCGTAAACGCCAAGAAAATGAGCGTTTTTTAAAACAAATTCTGCTATCCATTTCTGATCAACTTTTTGCACTTAATAATGGTTTTAAGGAAACAGGACGTCTTTTTTTTCAAGAAGTTAGAATACTTCAATCTCAGATGCAATGTTTATATGAGGGAAAGGAGAGGCTGCATTTGTTAAATAGCCAAGAATCTTTTTGTTCTCCGTCAAAGATTGATGAAGTCATTAAACAGTTACAAAAAGCACGAGAAAAGCTTATTCTTGAAAGCCCACATCTCTTTGAAAAAAGCACAAAAGCTAAACAATAAAAGTTTTTTAGTTGAGCAGATAGATAATTTGAATTTTACAGCAAAAACGCTGTTAGATAGAAGGCTATAACCTTTTTAAAGAAAAGAATTTGCTTTAATAAATAAAACACATGCCTTATATCTTTGCTAAAGTTAAGGCTGATGAATTAGGTGGCTTTATTGAAAAAAATGTTCGTGGAAAGAATTTTACAAAAAACTTTCTGATTCTTTTAATAATAGCCCGCCGGATAATTTTACCAATATCATGAAGTTGTTAATATATTCATTAGGCAAATAAAAAGCAAGTAAAATAAAATAGTTATGTCTAATATAAGGGAATAGGTGAATCTTGATTCTATTGAGTTTTTTGCCTCTATCCCTCATCTTTTTGAAGCTTTTTTATCGCCTCTATAGCTAACCTTTTGCGATCTGCACTCTTTGTGTAAAGAGATGCCATAGCATCATTTGTCCAGCCAAAAATTGCTTTGAGTTGTGGTACTATTGCACCAGAGTTAGCTGCGCGTGTTGCTGCTAATTTTTTTAAGCCATGTGCTGATTTTTTTATTTCTGCTACGTTACAAGCCTCTCGAAAAAGGTTGCCAAAACTTTCTTTAACTAGTTTTTTACCTTCTTTACCACAAATGAATGTTTCTTCTCCAATAGGATCAGTTTCAAGCGTTTTGGCTAATTCCGGTAAAATAGGTAGAAAGACATCTGTTTGGAATTTACTTTTCTCTGTTTTGAGATGAATAATATTGTCTTTGACATCTTTCCAGCCAATGCGAACCGCATCACCACGACGTAAGCCCGTATACAGAAGAATATCAATCCAAACGCGTTCATGGGTACCATGGGACCATCTTTGATAATATTTCTCAACATCTTCTTTTGTCCAAACAGGAAAGCCGCTTTTATTTTTAAGAGGAGGTTTTTTGACGCCTAAAGTTGGATTATTTTCCAAAAGACCTTGATCAATTGCCCAATTAAAAAGACCATTAAGGGACTTCAGAAAGTTTCTAGCCATTGCTGGTGTATCTTTACGCCGTTCAACACCGGCTATAATATGTTTCTTTTCAATTGCTTGGTATGGAATATTTCCTATGGAGTCGCATATCCTCATAAGAATGTATTCTTTTTGTTTTTTTGTAGCTTTAGTGTAGCTATGCCAATTAGAGCTGTTAAAGTATTGTTTAAGCAGCCATGCAAATGAACCTTCAACAAGTTTACCGGTTTTTGATTTAGGAAGTATAAGCCCTTGTAACTCGACAAGTGCGCTTTTGTTGTTATCAACAAACTCTTGCGTTCCATAGGTACCGCGTATTCTAATGCGTTTACCGTGACCAATACGTACATACCATACAATTTTGCCATGTTGAGTAATTTGTTTGATAGCCATAAAAGCGTTTATAGGCTCTGTAATTCAAATGAGTGATTAAAGATCATACGCAACATTTACATTCCTTTTGATAAGTTTTATATCTCTCATAAAGCACTTGCAATATGATACGTTTTGTATATATGCACTGATTACTCCATTGTGGATGATTCATTTTAATCAATAAGAATCGCTATTTGAAAGCCGCGTCATATCACTTGGCGCGGCTTTTTTTTATTTTACTCTCTCTTTTATGATATGTTTATAGCAATGCGTTTTATATGCGTTTATACACCATAAAAAAGGCACGCCCCCCATATCTATTTTTATTCTGTTTTATCAGTTATATTGACAACATTATCGTTTTCATAAACCTTACATTTTTTTGGAACGACACTTACTTTACTTTGACTGTTTAATTTTGCATTGCCATAGGCTTTACCCCAGACCTTGGCATGATAGGAAACCTTGGCATTGCCATAAACCCACGCATTATCATACACCCAGAAATTGCCATCATGGGATAAGTTACTTTCCTTTTCGATATAGCCTCCCAGATCACCTACTTTGACATCATCAAAGTCTTTTAAAGCTTTAATGCGATAAAGGTTTGTAACTTTCTTAGTAATTCTATCTTTAATTTGTTTGATTTCATTTGTTAATTGGTATTTTTTGCACATAAAGATACCCTCACAATCTAATATGATAAACGTTTGCTAAAATTTGGAAGAGGAGCGCCCCCGCCACGCCTGTACTTTCATTTACACCGCTTTATTGATTAGACCCAGACAATCTCTAATTCACCATAAGGAGAGAGACGTTCAGTATAGGTTTTTATTTTAGTAGACCTGCCGACATTTTCACGAATAACAGCAATGCCATGAATATTGGCATTTTCATAAACCCTAGCATTGCCATAAACCCTAGCATTTTCATAAACGTGACCATTTTAAAACACAAGAGCCTCATCATAGTCCCAGCAATTGCCCTCATGAGAGAAGTTATCTTCCTTTTCAATAAAGCCGCCTAAGGTACCTGTTTTGATATCAGCAAAATCTTTTAATGCTTTAATAATGAATTCAATTAAATCCATTTAGAATAAATAGCGAGTATCAGAAGAGGTAAAGTCATTCAAAAGCGGATAAATTTTTTTCAAAAGGTTTTTTAAATGCTGCTTATCCACAGCCCATGACATGGGATAAGATCAGCAAAATAGTGAAATCTGCTATTCGTTTTATGAAAAAAAGACAAATGCACTATGTGCTTTAAAATATCAGAATGAGTATTTTGAAGAATTTTATTGCGAATTTTGCTTATAGGTTTTGAAGGTTTCTCAAACCCCTCAAAACTCATAGATGAGGCGTCTTTTGAAGGTTCACTCTATGAATGCAAGGGGATATGGTTGAGCAAATTTATCCTTTATATTTATGGGGATATTAATGTATTAACCATTGACGGGCTAAACAGTTTTGTTTAGAGGTTTTTCCATAGAAATGTGGGGGAGAGATCTTCAGCA
>NZ_JBHIRI010000011.1:0-78788 GCF_042197005.1 Bartonella sp. AA78NXGY | reverse complement strand
CAAATGGTGTGTTTTCAGGAATGCGAGTTTCCATGTTTTATCTCCTTGAATATGCTGGAGATACAATGCCTTTTTGCAAATTATGTTCCAAAAGTGAATAGATATGCGCCAAAAAGGAATAGGAAAAATCTAAAGCTAAGATCGAGATCATCATGGTGGGGCATTTTCTTTTGAAACTTTTGTTTAAAGCGCGTTCATAGAGAGTTTTTGTTGATCATAAAAAAGGGGGGTGAAAACGACAAGGCATGCCTATAGGGCTTTATGAGGTCATTATAATATAGATGCTGTTTTGTTTATATTCTTTCATAAATTTGAATTTTTATCTCATGACAACGTCTTGGTCGATAAACATATGATAAGCGTTACGAATGGGAATATATTTATGTTTCATAAATAAAAGCACATTTTGTATAGAGAGCTCTTTCTTTGTGTTTGCGCTATTGTATTCTTTTGACAAATGCTTTTCTTTTTGATTGTATCAAAAAGTTTAAAGAGAGACCTTGTTAGGATATAAAATGTTTCGTTCAACTTTTTTTAAAAATCGTGAAATCTATGGACCTCTTTGTATTGGCTTTGATCCGAGCCATAAAGTTTTGCAATCGTGGAAACTAAGCTTTGATTATAAAGGTCTAAAAGATTTTTGTGATATTCTCTTAACAGCAGTTGTTGGTAAAGTAGGTATTATAAAGCCGCAAGTCGCATTTTTTGAATTATATGGTGTGGAAGGTCTTCAAGCTCTCAAAGAACTGATTGAAAATGCACACGAACAAGGCATATTGGTTCTGGCGGATGCAAAAAGGGGGGATATTGGCTCTACTGCTGAAGCCTATGGTAAGGCTTGGCTTGGTCCAAGTAGTGCGTTCAAGGTGGATGCCATGACAGTTAATCCTTTTTTGGGTTTTGATGCTCTTATTCCTCTGATAAAGGTTGCAGAAGAAACAGGAGCAGGGGTTTTTGTGGTTGTTCAGTCTTCTAATCCAGAGGGGAAACAAATACGAAATGCCCTTATTGGTGATCAGACACTCTCTCTTCATCTTGCACAGTGTATTTGTGATTATAATAGTCAGTCTTCGGTTATTCATCATAATATTGGCCCCATAGGTGCGGTTATAGGAGCGACATTAGGATCTGAATCAAAAGACACAATCGAGCAGTTAAAAAATAGTCTGTTTCTCGTTCCGGGTATTGGCGCTCAAGGTGGAACAATGACACAACTAGCAAATCAATTTCCACAAAGACTTTTGCAGAATGTTATTCCCTCTGTATCACGCTCTATTACAGATGCTGGACGAAATATTGTTGATTTAAAAAATGTTATCAATCATTTTGCAGAACAAGCGCAAAGCACACTGATGTCTTGAAGATTTTTGCATCTGTAATAAATCTGAAGAATTCTGAGAGGGAGGGGTTTTGAGGGGGATGCTTTCGATTTATCAAGAATCAACTGTCGCTTTGAGGTTTCTTTCAACAAGCACAGATGTCTTTTCATTGAATGTTAAGCGGGCATTTCATGTTGAGCGGGGGCTATGTTCTTATTGAAAATGCAAATATTTTCAGTAGATTGCCTTAAGGGTAAAGGTTTGCATCTTTTAAAAGCAAAAGCTTATGCATATTGTTACCAGTTTCCAGTTGATAAAGTTATTGCAGCGTTTGTTTCTATAAGATAGACACACGTTATCGGTGAATATATATTGTTGTTAGAGAAAAACATGTCATCAAAACAAGAAAAAACCAAAGCCCGTTTACCCCGTGGGTTTGTTGATCGTACAAGTGCACAGTTGTATGCAACTGAAACAATGATTGCGCAAATTCGTGAAGTTTATGAACTTTACGGTTTTGAAGCGCTAGAAACTCCAATTTTTGAATATACAGATGTGCTGGGTAAGTTTTTACCGGATTCAGATCGTCCAAATGCGGGCGTTTTTTCGCTACAAGATGATGATGAGCAATGGATGTCTTTGCGCTATGATCTTACCGCGCCTCTTGCTCGTTATTTTGCCGAGAATTTTGAAATTTTGCCAAAGCCTTATCGCAGTTATCGTCTTGGCTTTGTTTTTCGCAATGAAAAACCAGGTCCAGGGCGGTTTCGGCAATTTATGCAGTTTGATGCGGATATTGTTGGAACACCAATGGTAGCAGCTGATGCCGAAATTTGTATGATGGCAGCTGATAGTTTGGAAAAACTAGGGTTTCAGCATCATGAATATGCCATTCGTCTGAACAACAGAAAAATTCTCGATTGCGTTTTAGAGAAAATTGGTTTGGGGGGAAATGAGCAGGTTGAAAAGCGCTTAACTGTCTTAAGAGCAATTGATAAACTGGATAAATTTGGTTCTGAAGGGGTGTGTTTGCTTTTGGGAAAAGGGCGTTTGGATGAAAGTGGTGACTTTACAAAAGGGGCGGAGCTTAAGGATAAAGAGATTGAGTGTATTCTTACCTTAACTGCTGTTGGAGCTGAAACAGCAGAAGAAACGCTTGAGGCTCTTAAAGAAGTGGTTGGTGATCATGTTCAAGGGCGTGAGGGAATTCGTGAGCTTGAGGAAATGCAAGCAATTTTTGCCGCAAATGGCTTTCAGAATCGTATCAAGATTGATCCATCGGTGGTGCGTGGACTGGATTATTATACAGGTCCTGTTTTTGAGGCTACGTTGCTGTTTGATGTTTTCAATGATGATGGGCAGAAAGTTGTTTTTGGCTCCGTTGGTGGTGGTGGGCGCTATGATGGATTGGTGGCACGCTTTCGTGGTGAAAACATTCCAGCAACAGGTTTTTCAATCGGGGTCTCGCGCTTGATCGCTGCTTTGCAAAATCTTGAAAAGTTGCCTATGAAGGAGACAACAGGGCCGGTTGTGGTGCTGATGATGGATAAAGAGCCAGAGGCGGTTGCTGGTTATCAAAAAATGGTGATGCAGTTGCGTAGTGCGGGAATTCGTGCTGAGCTCTATTTGGGGGCATCGGGGATAAAAGCGCAGATGAAATATGCAGATCGACGCCAAGCGCCTTGTGTGGTTATCCAAGGCTCACAAGAACGTGAGAGCGGAAAAATACAGATTAAAGATTTGATTGAAGGGGCGCGTTTGTCTCATGAAATTAAGGATAATCAAACATGGCGTGAAAGTCGACCAGCACAAGTGACGGTTGATGAAGATCAATTGGTCAAAACAGTACAGGATATTTTAGCCGCCCAAAAATGATAATGGTAAAAGTCTTTATCGAAGTGATTGTTTGAAATATTTTGGAAATTTGAAATTCAATTTTTAAAATTTGTGCTTTGCTCGTTTATACGTGTTGGTGCACGCGTTCAAAAGCGCGGTTTTGAAGTGTGTGCGGCATAAAAGAGAGATTTTTTAAGAGATAAATAAGCGCTATTTGCTATAAAACGTGCCCTTCTGAGGATGCGATGATAATGCGTTAAAATGAGCAAAAAAATTGTAACGAACAAAAACTCTGAGAAAATTAAAAGGTTTCACGCAACGCTTTCCCAAAAGTTTATAAAAATATTGACAAGTTCATATTGGCTTCATCTTTGAATTCTCATCTATGAGTATCAAATCCTTTGATGTTCTCTTCTTGGACATTACAAAATCTAGCCTTATTGCAAAAGGAGGGAGAACTAGAGCGTTTTATCCTAAAAGACTTTTTAAGCTTCAAAAAACAATGGAATGACTTAAATCGAACAATTTTTTACAGGAGCATGTTTGGATGAATTGTAAGCTGCCATAATGGTAACTTACTGATAATATGCATTTTTCATAAAGTCAATTCTTTAACGGAGAAATGAAAATGGTCCAATATGATTTTACTCTGCTCTATGAACGAAATCCCTTTATTCTTGAAAGACCTGAGAATATTGGAAAATCATTTAAACTTCCTCCTTCAAATTTCGGATTTGAAGATCTTCCGCAAATTACCTTTTCAGGCGCCTCGTCGTGTCGGCGTATGATTTTTGGGCTATCATTTAGTGGTATGAAAGCATTTTTTGTGATGTTGTGGCAGGTAGGGAAAATGTTAGATGAGGGGGATGATGTGGATTTATGGTTTGATCAGATAACATTGGATCATGATATTCTTGAAGAATTTTTGACTTGCGATCTTTCAATTCAAGAACCAGAATATCTTAATTTTGAAAGTTTTAAAGAAGGTATCAAAGAATTAGAAAAGAATAAAATTGTAGCGAAGGGGACAAAAAAAGATTGTTATTTCATCAATCCAGATATTTTTGGTCTTCCTGAATGTGATGAAGATTTTGAGTTCGATGAAGAGGAAGAGATAGAAGCACACTTTACGGTAGAATACCCGAATAAACAACTCCTTTAACCGTTTTTCTCTTAGAGAAAAATAAAAGCTTAGAATAAATGGCTATGAGAACAGCAATGAGTCTGTTTATGGTATGTGAATTGGAATGTTTTCGGGATTTGTTTTGATTTAATATTCTCCATGAATGGTTCTTTATGCAGAGCAGTTTTTATGCCATATTTTCTTCTTTTTATGAGACATAAGTCAATTTGAACTGTGCACCTCTTCAAACAAATGTTTGATCTGTATTTTCTTTCTTGATACTTTTGTGAACTTTGCAGTCTTGATGTTCATACCTCTTGTATTTTGGCGCGTTTACGAGAGGTATTTTTACGCTTTTTAATCGTTTATTCATATGCCAATCCCACTTGCTAATGAGCAAGAAAATAGTTTTAAGGGATTCAATATAAGAAGGGATAAAATAAAACAATCTTATGATATTCGGCTCCTCTCATTCAATATGCAAAATTATAAATTATCTTTATAAATCAAATTATTATTCGACACAAAGTTTTTCTCAGTATGAGAAATTTAGCATTGATCTTGCATATTTCATCAATACGTTAGTCCTTGATGTTTCCGAGAGAGTTTTTGCATGAATTTGCGCATTTGGCAATTGCATCCCCATTTTTTGATAGCGTGCAACAGCTTTTAACTCTTTGATTTTTTAGCGCTACAACGGGATTTTTCATCGGCAATTTTCCAAGCTTTTGCAAAGCCATTAAAACATGAAAGATTTATTGAAAAATTATTGTTGGAATATTTTCTCACAGAAGGCGCACAATCAACTTATCGTGTCTGTTTTCACGAATAGAGGTTGCAAAAAGTAAACGACACAAATTCCCTGAGGAGGGAGATTTGTGTCGTAAAATTTTGTTTAAATAGACGATTGGGGGAATTAGCTTTTCAAGGCTTTTAAAACATGTTGTGGTGAAGAAACTTCATAAGGATCTGTTGCACAATTATCTGAAAAACCTGCTTCTTCGAACCATTGTTCAACCACACCATCATTAATAACAGCTGCATAGCGCCATGATCGCATGCCAAAACCAACATTGTCTTTTGCAACCAGCATACCCATTTTGCGTGTGAATTCACCAGAGCCATCGGGAATTAATTTCACATTTTTGATATTTTGTGCTTTTCCCCAAGCATTCATGACAAAAGCATCATTGACGGAAAGACAATAAATTTCATCAATACCCGCTTGTTTAAATTCATCATAGAGTTTTTCAAAATCAGGCAGCTGAAAGGTTGAGCAAGTAGGGGTAAAAGCTCCAGGAAGAGAAAAAAGAATAACACGCTTTCCTTTAAAGTAAGCATCGCTGTTAACTTCTTGCCACCGATAAGGATTGTCTCCAGCCACTGATTCATCGCGTACGCGTGTGTGGAATGTTACATTGGGAACTGTTTTTTTCATCATCATGATGCTCCTGTATTCTTTTACGAAAATTTTGTTTTAAAACAGCCTTTGTATTTAAAAACATATGGTAAAAAGCGTTTTAAATAAAAGGGCTTCTTTAAAAATTCTTACTTCTAACGAGTGTGCAAATATTTCACACTTCCGTCAAGTAGAATTAATGGTCGACTTTGGATACTCTTCACCTTAAAATTATAGGAAAGAATATAAAGGTATTGATATGACCATAAAGACAGTTTTAACCACGGCTTTTGAGGGGCAAAAACCGGGAACGTCTGGTTTGCGCAAAAAAGTGTCTGTTTTTCAACAACCCCATTATGTAGAAAACTTTATACAGTCTCTTTTTGATAACATTGGGCCTCTTGAAGGAAAACTGTTGATTCTTGGGGGGGATGGGCGCACTTTTAATCGTACTCTTCTTCAGATTGTGTTGAAGATGGCGGCGGCGCATGGTGTTTCTTGTATTAAAATGGGAAGGGGCGGTATTCTTTCTACACCTGCTGTTTCGCATCTTATTCGTAAAACTCATGCCCATGGTGGACTTATTCTTTCTGCAAGCCATAATCCTGGTGGTCCAGAGGGAGATTGTGGTATCAAATACAATGTTTCCAATGGTGGACCGGCTCCTAATTCTTTATGTGATGCTATTTTTGCAACATCGCAACGTCTTTCCTTTTATAAAATTCTTGAAGCACCAGATATTGATTTAGATAGGCAAGGTACGGTCTTTATGGGAGCCATGCGGATTGATATTATCGATCCTGTCGCTGATTATGTTGCTTTGATGCAAGAGCTTTTTGATTTTGACTGTATTGCTAAGGCCGTTGCTCGAGGTCTTACTTTACGGTTTGATGCCATGCATGCGGTAACAGGGCCTTATGCCCATGAAATTTTTGAAAAATGCTTAGGATTTTCTGAAGGGACGGTGGTTAATGGTATTCCTTTGCCAGATTTTGGAGGCGGTCATCCAGATCCCAATTTGGTTTATGCCAAGGCTCTTTATGATTTATTGATGTCAGAGCAAGGACCAGATCTTGGCGCAGCCTCTGATGGTGATGGAGATCGTAACCTCATTATTGGTCGTGGGCAATTTGTCTCGCCTTCGGATTCTTTGGCTATTATGGCTGAACATGCACACCTCATTAAAGGATATCGAAAAGGTGTTGTGGGGATAGCGCGTTCTATGCCAACGGGGCGTGCTGCTGATTTAGTTGCGGAAAAACACGGATTAAACTTTTTTGAAACGCCAACGGGATGGAAGTTTTTTGGAACCCTTTTGGATGCGGGGAAAGTAACCTTTTGTGGTGAAGAAAGCTTTGGAACTGGCTCTCATCACATCCGCGAAAAAGATGGTTTATGGGCTGTCCTATTTTGGTTAAATCTTTTAGCGGTAACAGAAAAAACTGTCGCACAGATTGTTCAACAGCATTGGTTCACCTATGGGCGTTTTTACACGTTACGGCATGATTATGAAGAAGTCGAAGCAGACAAAGCCTTGGCACTTATAGAGTATTTGCGTGCGCACTTACCACATGCAGGAACTGAAATTGCTGGATTTTTCGTCAAAAAAGCAGATGATTTTACATATCATGATCCCGTTGATCAGAGCGTTAGCACGCGGCAAGGTATACGTATTTTTTTCGAGAATGGCGCACGGTTGGTGGTTCGTTTGTCGGGAACAGGGACGCTAGGTGCTACTTTACGACTTTATTTTGAACAGTATGAAAGTGATCCGCGCAAACACAATTTTAATCCGCAAGAAGTTCTCCAACCTTTGCAACAGGTGGCACTAAAACTGTTAAACATACAACAAGCATTGGGGAGAGATCACCCTGATATTATCACCTAAGATCATTGGAATGTTTTTTTGTAAAGGTATGATGATTGATTACATGGGTGTGATTTTAGGGGTGTGATTTTATGTGCATAAGGGAGAGCTTAACTCTATTTTTAGGCGAGACTTGTTTTTTCCACCTTTCCATATCAATCGGATTCCTAAAACTGCGGGATTCTTAAAACTAAATGCTGTAGGAAATTATAATCGAGCATAATCGGATCATTTATGTCCAATGGGTTTGCTCAATGGCTTGATAGCAATTTTTGTTTAATAGGGGAATGTTTCTCATACAAAACAAAATACGATCATTGTTGCACATTTCATATGTTTGTTTTAAAGAATCTTCTCTCTCAAGACACTAAAAACGCATCTTATGCGTGTTGCTTTGAAAGGGATAACCGGCCATCCATCCATTGAGCAGCACCATTTTTACGCTTATGAGAGAGTAAGACGGCACCATTATTCACTTTGCCCGCTTTCAATGTTGGCTCTTATATTTGAGAGTATTTAGTATTTTGGATAATCGTTTTACACGGATTTTCCTACTTGTAACATGCAAACAAAAGGCTTTGGTTGTTTCAATGTAAAAGGGGTTGAGAGAATCTCAGCTTATTTATCGGCTCTCATTCAATATACAAAACCATTAACTATGATCATAAATCAGTCTGTTCTCTAACATTATGACTGTTATCTTTACTTAAATAAAAGGTTAAGTTGGGGACATCATTTTCTTGTTTCTCAATGCTGCAATAGTTTTTAGCTCTCTGAGAACGTTTTATTCAGAGATGTTCCTTTTCTAATTGTTTTGTTATCCATTCGTTAATTGCATTGGTGATGTATAAGAAAATGATTTTGATTAATTTATTAGAGAGAATGAAGTGCGTAAATTTTATGATATGCGGGGGGCTTATTTGAGTTGTATAATGATCAATCATTTTTATAAACTTGTGTATAGTATGTGATGATAGCATTCATGAACACAGTTGGCAGATGAGGATTGAAACAAAGGGAAACATTTTTCTAAAATAATGGACAATAAGCACTTCTTGCTTTATGACCAGTCATAATGAATGTTTTTTCTAAAAAAGGGGAATTTATGACCCAATATCCCAAATGTCCTCGTTGTGATTGTCTTTATACTTATGAAGATGGTGAAAATTTTGTGTGTCCTGAATGCGCGCATGAATGGCCACAAAAAAACGATGATACGGTTCTTGCCAATACTGTTTATGATGCCAATGGTCAGATTTTAACAAACGGAGATACCGTTATGGTGATAAAAGATCTGAAAGTAAAAGGCGCTTCATCTGTTTTAAAAGGGGGGACGAAGGTAAAGAATATTCGCTTGGTGGATGGGGATCATAATATCGATTGCAAAATTCCAGGGATTGGTCAGATGAGTTTAAAGTCGGAGTTTGTGAAAAAAGTTTAAGCATTTGTCCTCTTGCAATTGTTTTTGCATTTCGTTGGTTTTCTATTTTTACATTCTTCTCTAATTGGACATATTTTTCTCCAATGGCTTCTTTTCTTGTTTCATAGATTACACCAATCAGATAGGAGCAATATGTTTTCCTTTATTGTAAGGCCATGTATAGCAGAGAAATAGCGACTCTGTCTTTTCTTTTAATATGCGGTTATGAGGGGACTGGATGTTGACTCATAAGCAACAATAAAAGTATGCGCTTTATGAGAAGAACAATACCGTAAAGTAGACAAACTTATTCCTGCTGAATTGAAAAAATATTCTCATTTTTTTTTATCAGATAATTTCTCAAACAACCATAATAGATCTGGCTTCAATGTATTTATTTTTTATGGATAGTTACACCTTTTGCGTCATATTTATGGAAATGAGATTGAAAATGATAGAGGAAATTCTTGATTTTAAGAATGGAAAAAGGACGCTATGATCTTGATAAGGTCTTATTGCCATGCATTTTCCAGCTCTTAGTACTGCAACAGTCTCTTATAAAAGTGTACATAAGAGCTATTAAAAATAGTTTTTGTTATTATCCAGTTTGTGCTGTGTAAGCGGACGATTTTGATTGATGCAATAAAAACATAATTGAAATAAGAAGAATGTCAGAATTCTCATTGCAAGTTGCAAAATGTGATCTTTGTCGAGTGTCTGAAACAACATATTGATTTATAATAATAAATTGGCGTTATTCATATTGAATTAGAACCCCGAATAACGTGGGATTCTCTCATTTCAAATCTGTTCCATGTTGAATCAATTAAAATCACTTGCTTGCACACCACACGCGGGGCTGGCGTGTGGGTAAAAATGAGGAAAGAAAGGATTAAAAATGACTCTTATGAATCGTCTTAATGAAAGAGCTGTCGCATCATTAGGGGCTGGCAGATATGATGATGGTGCCGGCTTGCTACAAGAAGTATTTTGCGTGATTTGTCGTTGGAAGCACTGAGAAAGATAGAGCAAATGAGCACTCTATCTTACAATGTTTTCTTTTTTGGGTTTTCTTTTTTTTAACGAGGTCGTGTTTTCCTCGTTAAAATTGCATGACAAGATTATAAAACAAAATAAATTTAAAGTGCACACCCATGCATTGTACTTCTGTGTACGATTGGTTTGTTGAAATAACTTATGCTTCTTAAAGGGGGCTTTGAAATCTTTTTAAGGCATATGTGGAGGTGAAAGGTGAGTGAAGGTATCATTATTGGACAGATTTTTTTAACAGTACTCTATTTTTATGACTGCATGGCTTACTTCGAAAATTTCAGGAATAAAATGACGTAAGATTTTTGCACTCCATGTTTGAGCGCTGTTGAAGAGGGGCAATCGGTGTGGTTATTTTACCTATTGAGGTCAATATTTATTGTGGCATGGCTTCAACATTTATTGTGGCATGGCTTCAACGCCTAAAACTTCAGGGATAAAATGGCGTAAAAGATTTTCAATACCATGTTTGAGTGTTGCTGTTGAAGAGGGACATCCAGCGCAGGAGCCGCGCATATTGAGATAAACAATACCATTTTCAAATCCACGAAAAGTAATGTCTCCACCATCGTTGGCAACTGCGGGGCGGATACGTGTTTCAAGGAGCTCTTTAATGGTTAAGACAATATCAGCATCTTTTTCGTCATAAAATTCTTCGTTAAGGGCATGGGTTTGTGCTTGTGTTGTGGCGTTGGTGGTGATCACTGGCTCATTGGATAGAAAATGTTCCATAATTGTGCCTAAAATGACGGGCTTAAGATGTTGCCATTCCCCTTCTTTTTTGCTTACGGTGATAAAATCATAACCTAAAAAGACACCATTGATATTGGGAATATTAAACAGTTTAGCCGCTAAAGGTGAGTTTTTAGCTGCTTCTTCACGGTCACGAAATTCTAATACGCCCTCAGAAAGAACCACGCGTCCTGGCAGGAATTTAAGTGTTGCAGGGTTTGGGGTGGTTTCAGTTTGAATAAACATAGATTCTCCTTTTATAATGAAGGCTTGGGAAGATCTTACATTGTAGAATATTATATTTTTTAGGCAATAGATCTAATATCTTCATCGGCAAGATTGCTAGGAATAACAATGACAGGGATTGAAAAAGCTGTTCCTTTATTCCCGATTAATTGAACAAGGGGTCCTGGTCCTTCTGTATGTCCACTGGCTGCTAAAACAATCAGTGCAATCCTTTTATCTTCGTCGATCAGTTTAGAAATCTCATCAATTTTTTTTCCTTCACGCACTACTATTTCTGTTTCAAGCGCATGGGTGGTGCGGACTTCACTGGCAATGTCTCCTAATATTTTATGAGCACTTTGCTTTGATTCTGTACGCATAACGTTGTTTACACCCAGAAAATGTTGAAATTCTACACTATCAACGACACAAAGTAATACCAATGTTCTACTGGTATTTTGGGCATGCTGTGCGGCAAACGCAACGGCACGCCGACACTCTGGTGTTTCATCGATAATAACTAAGTTTTTTTTCTTTGGTTCTTTTTTCGGATTTTGGGGTTTGGAAATCATGCACTTTCTCTATTTTGTACAAACGATTTTTTTGCTCTCTACAGTTTTTAGTTTTATTATTTTTATGTATCTTGCAAAAATCCAATAATTTCACGAATTTTTTTCATATTTTCTTCTGCGAGCATACTAGCACGTTTAGCGCCATCATGCAAAACAGAGTCGATATAACCGCTTTCTTGATGAAGGCGACGTAATTCTTCTGTTATAGGGGCAAGCTTATGGACAACAAGGTCGGCTAGAGCTGTTTTAAAATGCGAAAATTGTTGACCAGAAAATTCTAAAAGAATCTTTTCTTTGCTAACTTTGGCAAAGGCGGCATAAATACCAAGCAGGTTATCTACTTCTGGTCGTTCTTTTAAAGCGGCAAGGGTATCGGGAAGTGGAGCTGAATCCGTTTTGGCTTTGCGTATTTTTTTTGCGATAAGATCAGCGTCATCGGTCAAATTAATGCGTGAAAAATCTGAAGGATCTGATTTTGACATTTTTTTCGTCCCATCGCGCAAAGACATAACGCGTGTGGCTGTTGTTCCAATCAGTGCTTCTGGAAGAGGAAAAAAGCCTTGTCTTTTTTCTTCATCTGTTTGCATAGAGATGCCAAAATTTAATTCGGCAATACGCTGTGCATAGTCGTTGTTAAATTTTTGTGCAATATCGCGTGTGAGTTCAACATGCTGTTTTTGATCTTCACCCACTGGAACATGCGTTGCACGATAGACTAAAATATCAGCAGCCATCAAAGTGGGATAAGCAAAAAGCCCGAGGGATGCTTTTTCACGATCTTTTCCCGCTTTATCTTTAAATTGTGTCATGCGTTGAAGCCAGCCAATGCGGGCAACACAATTAAAAATCCAGGCGAGTTCAGCATGTTGAAAAACACGTGATTGGTTAAAAATAATGTGTTTTTGAGGATCAATACCGGCGGCTAAAAAAGCTGCTGTCACTGTTCTGGTGGATTCGCGTAAAGTAAAGGGATCTGGGTTGACTGTGAGCGCATGCATATCCACAACACAATAGAGGCAGTGATGAGAGTTTTGCAGTTCAACCCAATGCTGAATGGCTCCAAGATAATTGCCAAGATGTAAGTGACCACTCGGTTGTACGCCGGAAAAGACAAGTGGTGTGAAGGTATCCATAGGAGTGCTCTTTCTTCAATTAAGGTTATTCATTTTATTGTTTTTGACAAAGTATAGATATTATGAGCGTTTTTTCAAATTTTTAAGCGTGTGAAAAAAGGAACGGGTGTTGAATAAAAAATAGGCACTAAAATAGATCAAGAATATGCCGAGCATAATCCCTACTAAGGTGATCGCGCGCAAGAAAAAGGATGCTTGTGAGGATAAAGGAAAAGACAAAAAACCAAGCACATTCAATCCGTAATAGAGGGCTAGTGCACTCAAAAGAGTTGCCATCATGAGACATAATGTTCGCTTTATCAGTTGGAAGTCGTATTTCCAATAACCGCGTTTGATAAGGACCCCCCAAAGCAACAGTGTGTTGACCCATCCAGAGGTAATTTCAGCAATAACAATGCCTCGTGCAGATAGAATAGGAAATAATGTTAAGGCGAGACCGATATTGATAAAAACGCAAATACCTGTAAAAATCATCGGTGTTTTGGTATCTTCATGGGCAAAAAAATTAGGAATAAAGACCTTAATAAGAACAAAAGCTGGAAGTCCTAGTCCATAAAGCTCTAGTAATTGTGCAACATGGTGTGTTGATTGACTGGTAAATTGTCCTCGCTCAAAGAGCAAACTGACTATGGGAGTGGAGAGCAGCAAAAAAGCGATGGATGCTGGAAGTGTTAAAAATAGCGTTAATTCAATAGAGCGGTTTTGTAAATGGTGGGTTTCTTCATGCTTTTTACTTCGCAAAGCGCGTGTTAATTCTGGTAAAAGAACGGTTGCAACGGCAATGGCGATTACGCCTAAAGGCAATTGATAAAGACGATCAGCATACATCAAAGAAGAGACAGCACCCGATTGACTAGAAGCAATATTGGTATTAATAAGCAAATTAATTTGCGTGATGCCACCCGTAATGGCTGCGGGGAATGCTAAAGTTAATAGCTTGCGAACATTAGGACTTAAATGGGGCTGGCGGAAGGAAATTTTCATGCCACTTTGACGCAAAGCAAGGGCAATTAAGGTGAGTTGAATAAGACCTGCTGCCAATACACCCCAAGAGAGATTTAAACCGATATGCCAAGCGTCAAGTTTATAGATCCAAGCATAGGCAAGCACACCAATCAGAATAATGTTTAAAAAGAGTGGGGCAATGGCGGCAATAAAATAGCGTCGCAGTGCATTAAGCATGCCCCCCATCATGGCAGCAAGCGACATGCAGGTTAAATAGGGAAACATGATCGCCGTAAAATGAATTGTGGCGTTAAGCTTTGTTGCATCTTCGGTAAAACCTGGGGCAATAATGGTTCGTACCAAAAAAGGCATACTGAGTTCCATCGCAATCGTTAACAGTAAGAGCAGTGAAAAGAGAACGCCAAACACCTCTTCTGCAAACTTGCATGCCGTTTCGTGACCATCTTCAGTGATTTTTTTGGCAAAAAGAGGAATGAAAGCAGCATTAAAGGCACCTTCAGCAAAAAAACGGCGGAATGTGTTGGGAAAACGGAAAGCAGCATTAAACGCATCAGAAACAGGACCAGTTCCTAGTGCTGCTGCCATAAGCATTTCGCGTACGAAGCCAAAAATACGGCTCACGAGGGTTCCGGAAGCAACTGTTGCAATTTTTTTAATCAATGTCATAAAGATATATCAACTTTGTTGTAAAAGAGAAGCGATGACAGGAGAAATAAACCGTTTTAAATCGTAAAAATCTGATCTCTATCCTAATCAAGGATACTTTTTGAAAGCGTTTTACGACGGTGTTTATCTTTCTGTCAACAATGGTGCTTGAAGACTTTTTTTATGTTCCTTGTTTACTGTTGCATTAAAATTTTTATTGTTGCCATAAAATAATTAAAATTTCTTTTTCAAACTGAAATATGGGAGTGATATCATAACAGTTTGAAGAGACATGTAGGGATATATAATGATAATTTCTCTTTATGGTGTGATGTCGTGAATAGTGCAACCCAATGCCGTTCTGTTTTATGTGAGGGGTGTGACCCTATTAAAAGAATGCAAATAAAATAAAAGCGTGGAGCAATACGTAATTTCCATTATTTATTCATTATTTAAAAAAAAACAGCGCTTTAGATGTTTTAAAAAGTCGTAAGGCTAAGCTAAAAGGTGATGGTAAAACTGGTGATTACTTTTCACTTTTACGGCTTTATGTTCTCCCCAAATGTGGCTGCCTTCCCATTTTAGAGATTACATAAACAAGAGGATAGGAAGACATGATCTTTCAACAGCATTTTTCTTGTTCAGGTTTCTTTTCACAGTTGATGAGGATAAAATCTGAGAAAATAAGATAAAGTTGCTCTCTCATGGTTTCCATTCTCGTTGAGGTGCGATTGATTTGCCGATGAAGGCAAGGGGATAAAGGCTATCATTTTTACCAGAGGGGGCGAAAAAGTTAAAGTTTATGAACCTTTTAGACATTCATTGCCATTGCTTTTGCGTGCGCCGTTTTGTGAGGTTGAATATTTTCTTGTCTTTTGGGACTTTGATTGACGTTTTCTGTCATTTTTTGCACTTTAATTGCTTCTTTATCAGGCGTGTTGGAACATTTTTTTTCATTGTTTTTCTTTATAGATTGATACTGGTTTGGTGCGAAGCGCTCATCGAATTTATGGTTATAAAAATACATGGGTTGTATATGCGGTTCTATCTCTTTTATCTGCTTGATTATTTCCATAATCTCTTTTGCTTTAATGGTTGATGTGCCAAGACTCTTCGCAAGGTTTTCAGGATTATTTTCTTTTATAACTTCATGCTCGTTTGAAGATAAGCGCTCATTGATTTTTTTGATATAAGTCCTTATCTCCCCCCTTAATTCAGGAGAGTTTGATAACATTTCTTGCTGTTGTGCTTTTGACAAGGAAAGGAGATTTTTCATCCAAGCCTTAGGCATTTCTACCGACTGTTCACACCGCCTTTGTTTTACATGATGGGTATGGAGAATGTCTCTTTCTGTTTGTTTAGAAATATTGATATAACGATCAATGGCTCTACAGAGGGGCAAAATATTTTCTTCAGCATGGGCGCGTGCGTTGTTTTTTATGCCAAATACATTGCTACCAGAAAGCTTAGAAATCGATTGGGGAGAGGTGGCAATTTGATAGGTGAGCTGTTCTCCCACAGTATGATTTTCATGGATCATCTCAATTCTTTCCCGCAAAATATGACGATTGCCATAAATGATTTGGCACAAAGTTTCTATTTCTTTTCTTCTTGCTTGAATGGAAACGTTGTTTTTTATCCTTGTGGCAATTTCATTGTTGGTAAGGGGGGCTATTGTTTGTGCGGGGATAAGCACTTCTTGCTGGTTTTGAATTTTTGGTGCTGTAAAGGAGAGGGCGTCACCGATTTTTAATGTCTGTATTTGCTCTGGGGTGAGATCTTTTTTATTTCCCAAGATGAAAGTTCCGTTAGCATCAAGCATAAAGCCATTGGGTCCACTGCCTCTGTAAAAGCCTTTATAGGTATGACCTTCTTTTGCTGTTATAATAAGATGATGATGAATACTCTCAAGCCCGATATGTTTCATACTGTCCATGAATTCTTTTAAAATAAGTATTTTTTCTGGATTTGAGATATCCTCAAGCAGATGTTTCATTTCTTCTTTATCTTTATGTTTTAGCGATGCAATGCTGGCAAGATTCATGCGTTTTTCTGTTACAAGAGAAAAGTCGAGTGTGTGGCCAGCAACTTGCCCAAGTTTTTCAAAAAACATTCGTTGTGTGCGTCCATTACCTTCTCTGAAAGGATGCGTATAGTTGAGTTGTATCAACATTTCAGTGACATGTTCAATAAATGTTTCGCGGGTTAAGCCTTTTAAACTATTCGTTTCAGCAAGTGTTTTATCTAAATTTTCTAGACCCTCCTGTATCTGTTTTGCTGAGGCAAAAGAAATACCAGCTTTTTTCATCATTGGCATATAAGCAACGGTACCATCTTCAAATGTAAATGGTTTTTCGCGTGTTTGTCCGGCCCATTCAAAAGTATTTTTAAATAGGGTGTGATGAATATATTGGAGATATGTGGAGGTTAGTTTTTGTGGTGGCGCTTCTTGGCGCAGATGAATGATTGCTTTTGTTGTATCATGGGCACATTGCACTTTTAATTTTCCATAGTCTTTTATTCCATATTTATTCTTTAAGGTGATACTATTGGGATAAAAGAAATTACGATGTATTGTCTTATTTTCTTCGGTTTCAGGCGGTGATGATAATTTCTCCTGTAAGGTGAGAGGGACGGTGTCCGTTTTTCTTGTACCAGTATCCCAGTATGCCATTGCTTTTTTTGGGGGCTGTTTTGTTCTTTCTTGATGATCAGAGCGTGTTTCCTTTGTCATTTTGACAGATATTGGATTATTTGTCGCTGTATTACTGCTCTGTAAAATGTTTTTTTGAAAATCTTTTTGCATTTGCCTCATAGCGGAAGCCGATTGAACAATTGGTTGTGCCATTTGTTCTTTTTCTTGTGCTTGCAAACTTTTGGGCATAACTTCAACGCTGTCATGTAAAACATGAGAGGCAATCCATGGTGAAAAATAGGATTTTCCCTTTTTCTTTGTTTGAATGGATGTTTTGTCTTTGCTCTTTTCAGTTATTTCATCGTTTTTAAGAGTGGCTCTTTTTTCTTCTTTTTCTTCTGGAAGCAATGTTTTTTTCTGGGTTTTTTCTGGTTTTTGAACTTTTGGTGCTGTAAAGGAGAGGGCGTCACCGATTTTTAATGTCTGTATTTGCTCTGGGGTGAGATCTTTTTTATTTCCCAAGATGAAAATGCCGTTGGCATCAAGCATGAAGCCATTGGGTCCACTGCCTCTATAGGTACCATGATAGGTTTCTCCTTCTTTTGCAACGACAGCGAGATGATAATTTTTTTCATCCAATCCAAGCTCTCTCATAGAGTTGGTGAATTCTCGTAATAGGAGCAATTTTTCTGGATTTGAGATATCCTCAAGAAGATGCTTCATAGGCTCTGGGTTGCCATGTTCCATGGCAGCGGCGCGGACAAAGTCTTTACGTTTTTTGCTCACAAGAGAAAAGTCTAGCTCATGTCCTGCTGCTTGAGAGAGTTTTTCAACAAACAGTCTCTTTGTGCGCCTATTGCCCTCTCTGAAAGGATGCAAGTGGTGCAAATCTATCATTATACCAGCTGCTTGTTCAACGAATTCTTCGCGCGTTAAGCCTTGTAAATTATTCTTTTCAGCAAGCGTTTTATCTAACTTTTCTAGTCCCTCCTGTATTTTTCTGCCAATCGCAAAAGTTTTTGTAAACTCTTTTCTTTTCAAAATGGGCATAGAAGCAACAGTGCCATCTTCAAATGTAAAAGGCTTTTCGCGTGTTTGTCCGGCCCATTCAAATGCATGGGAAAAGAGGCGTTGATGAAGGTATTTTAGATAAGAGGCATTAAACTGCTCTGGTAGAGGTTCTTGGTGCAGTTTTATCATTTCTTTTTTTACATCATTAGAACAGCATTCTTTTAATATTTCGTTATCTTTGATGCGGTATTTATTTTTAAGCACTTTGCTATTGGGGTAGAAAAAATTTTGCGCTTCTTCATTGATTTGCTTTGAAATGGCTGCATTAATTGCAGAGTGTTGTTCTTGCAATTCTTCCTGTGTAGAGGAGGCACAATGTTCTGTGTTTTCTTTCATGCATATTTCCTTTCAAATGGTAACATTATTTTTGAAATCTTCTTTGTTTACATTTTTTGCCTTATATTATTTTCATAGCGTTTTCTTCAAAGAAGAATGCCTATTTGAATGATTGAAAAAATTGATCTTATTCGCATGGAACCAAGTTAATCATGGAACAAAGTTAAAGTTTATAATTTTGAAGTATTATCGTGAAATTTTATCAATGAATTCTGTAAAATAATGGGGTGTCTTATTCAAAAATTTCTGTATTTCATACACCGTCTTTGGTGCAATCTTGGTAAGATGATTGCACCAAAGCTTTGTATGAAAAGTCAACGATGATTATACTGTCACGACAAAGCCATTGCTTTTGATGTTTCGGCTCTGCGCGGTCGAACATGCGGTTGATTTTCTTGTCTAGAAGTTGCTGCAACTTCTTGATGCCGCTTTGCTGTTGAGCGTTCAGGTAGCTTCGGGGACTGCGATAAGTTTTGCTGCTGTTGCAATTTTTTATCGAGATCGTTAAGCGGTTGATGACGTTTTTGTTGTTCTGCCTGATGGTTTTGCACAATTGCTTCTCTTAACTGTTTTATCGTATCAGCATAATCCTTAATGGCGGTACAAAGGGTAGGAAGATTTTCTTCAGCAGCTTTTCGTGCTCCGTTTTTTAAGCCAAGGACTTGCTTACCAGCAAGAGGAGCAAAAGATGTACAATCCTTTTCAATTTGAAATACAATTTCTTCTCCTATATCTGGAATTTTGTGCATATCTTCTAGTCTATATTGCAAAATAAATGGATCCTTATAAACAATTTGGCACCAATATTGGATCTCTCTTTGACCATATTGAACCGATGGATCTTGTTGAACTCTGCGGGCAATTTCCTCATTTGAGAGAGGCTTTATTTTCTTTTCTGAATTGAGCGGATTTTGTAAATGTTGATTTGTTAGCTCTTCCTCCTGTGCTTGTCGCTGATGTTGTTGTTCCGTGTGAGGACCTTGAGAAATATTTTCACTTTTTGTATATTTTGAAGTATACACATAACCGTTAATAGCAGCACATAGGGTGGGAAGAGTTTCTTCAGCTTGTTTGCGCGCATGATTTTTTATGCCAAGAACTTTTCTACCAGCAAGCTTAGAAATAGACTTAGGCCGTTCTGTAACATCCCATAAGAGCTGTTCTCCCATATCGGGGTTTTCTTTGATTGCTTCTATTCTTTCACTTAAAATAAGCCGTTCGCCATAAACCTTTTCACTCAAAAATCGTATTTCTTCTTGATATGCTACGAGCAATAGCTCTCTTTCCATTGTATTAATAGATGGTTTTTGTTCGTGAGACGGTTTTGGTTGTTCAATTGCTGTGTGTGGAGAGGAAGTTTTTGGGACGACAGTATCGCTTTGTTTTCTGTTTTGTATACGGTGCGGTTTTCTTGAAGGCGGGACGGCATATGTTCCACTGTCTTGTGATGATGAACTGCTTTGCTGCCTGACTTTCATATGTGATGATATTTTGGGTCTAACACTTGGTTCGTGTGTTTCAGGATTTTGAATTTTTGTGCTGTTTTGCACTCTGTCTCTCATGCGTGGGGGTGTTTGCGGAGCAGGCGTTGCATAGAGATGTTCTCCCTCTTGAGCTGTTGTTTTGTTTTGTTGCTTATCTTTTGCGCGTGGAGGTCTTTGTGGAGCTGCTTTTGTGTGCGGAGAGGAATGTTTTTGGATTTGTGAGCTGGTGATTTTTGTGCCGGTTTGTGTTTTTTCTCTCATACGTGGGGGCGGGGGCGGAGCCACTTTTGTCTGTAGGGAGGGGGACTCTTGAACTGTTGGTTTATGTTGTTGCCTCTCTTTTGCACGCGGGGGTCTTTGTGGAGCTGCTTTTGTGTGCGTGGAGGAGCTTTCTTGGTTTTTTGAGTTGGAGATTGTTGTGCTGGTTTGTGTTTTTTCTCTCATGCGTGGAGGAGGGGGCGGAGCCACTTTTGTCTGTAGGGAGGGGGACTCTTGAACTGTTTGTTTATGTTGTTGTCTCTCTTTTACACGCGGAGGTTTTGGTGGAGCTGCTTTTTTTTGTGGGGGAGGCGTCTCTTGGTTTTTGGCGTTAGGAAGCATTGTGCTGGTTTGAGTGTTTGCTCTCATGCGGGGGGGTGGCGGTGGCGCAACCTTTGGGTGGGGGGATAAATTTTCTGGGCGTTTTTCTACAGTTGCTTTTGGCAAACTTTGAGAAACTTGGGAAGGAGGGGTTCTGGTGGGGGATTGTTCAGCCTGTTGTTGAAATTTTTCCATCATTTCGGTGATAAAAGGGGAGGGATTTCTTTTTTTCATGCATGTTCCTTTCAAACTCTTCCAATATTGTTTTTAAATACTATTTAAAAATGTACGTTGGTTTTTATTCTGTTTTATGCTTTTTCATTTGCTTTTATGAGAGAGGATATGAAACTGAATGGTTTCGTATGATTTGACTCTCTTGGCTCAGATTATATTCATTCTCTAAAGATTGTTTTCTCCAGTGTTTGGGTTAAGGGACGGAAAAATAAATTTTGTTTCAATTTTCTCTCTTTCTTGGCGCAAACACCTCTTTCCTGTGTTGCGCCAAGACGTTGGTTTCAACGTGAAAACTTATGTCTGTTTAGCTGGCAAAAGCCATCGCTTTTGGGGCGGCAGTTTTACGAGGACGAATATCTGTTTCTCTTTGTTGCGTAGAGATTGTTGCTCCTTCATGCGTTACTATTGAAGGCTCAGGGCGTTGAGCAGACTGTGAGACGCTTTGTTGTTGATGCAAGTTTTGCGCTCTGTCAGAAGATGCTTCATTGTGTCCTTGTTTTGTCTGCTGAGTTTTTGAAAGGCTCTCTCTTACTTGTGTTACAGCTGTTGCATAATTGTCAGCGGCGTCAATGAGGTGAGAAAGACCCGCTTCAGCATGTCTGCGTGCTTTATTTTTAAAGCCACAAAAGTTACGACCAGTGTATTTGTTAAAAGACTGAGGATTTCCGGCAAGTTGCTGTGCCAGCTGTTCTATTGTTTCAGGGTTTTGGAAAAGCATTTCCACCTGTGATTGCAAAATGTTTGTGTTGCCAAAAACAACTCCGCACCAATATTGGATTTGGGCATGGTGTCTTCTGACTTTTGAATGTTGGTGAATTTTGGTAGAAATTTCTGTCTCTGAAAGCGTTTCTTTTTCGCGTTGATCTGATTTTTGTAGAAGTTTAGTGACAGCTTCCTTCCCTATTAAGCGTTCATAGTTTTTGAGTTCTTGCTCTGGAGATTGTAAGAGGCTCTCTCTTGCCTGTTTTACGGCTTCTGTATAACAATCAACGGTGACACTGAGAGCAGAAAAACTTTCTTCCGCTTGTCTACGCGTTCGATTTTTAAAGCCCAACATGTTGGTGCCGGAAAGTTTAGTGATGCTTTCAGGATGAGCTGCCATGCGCCATGAGAGCTCCTCTCCTGCAGCAGGATTTTTTTGAATTTCCTGCATTTTTTCTTGCAAAATGTTTGGGTTACCATAGGCTTTTTCGGATAAATGTTGGATTTCCTCTTGATAGGTTCGAACCAATGAATGGTGTGGAAGCAATAGAATGATTTCTTCCTCTGAGAGAACTCTTGTTGCTCTTTGGGTAATTTGTGAAGTAACTGTTGAGTGTGTCGTTTCAGGTTTTTGCTGCCTTTTGGTAGAGCTGCCTCTTGTTAACGAAGCTGTTGGGTTTGTTGATGCATGTACAGTTTCTTCGCTTAAAAGAGATTGTCTTTCCTCATCTTCTTCCGGTATGGATGACAGTCTTTTGCTTTTTGAAGGTATTTCTTTAGGAAAGGGGGCTGCGCCTGAGACCTCTGCCGCCGCTTGTTCATAGAGCTTTATAAGTTCTTGTATTGAAGAGGATGGAAAAGGATGAGGGTGTTTTTTTTTCATGCATGTTTCCTTTCAAAAATTGTTTTAGAAAACCTCTTTGGTGCATTCTTGCCTTTTATGCTTGGATCGCTTTGAGATAAAAGAAATATCGAGCTGAATGAGCTTCCAAAGATCTGCGCTATTTGCAATCAGCTTAATGGACATTTGTGTCTTTTATACAGTTTTTTTGTGAAATATTATCAATAAGTTATCAATAGTCGGCATGAATTACAGGCGCCATTTTTAGGGCTATTTTTTGTAACATTCTAAAACAATTCTTGGCGCAATCGCGATAAAATGATTTGCGCCAAGAAACTCACTGAAAAAAAGATTACATGAAAAACAAAAAATATCTGTTTTTATGTTTATGCCCCCTTACATGGCATAAGCCATTCCTTTTTCTCCGTGTCTTTGTCGTTGAGGGCTGTGCTCTGGACTATTGTGTTCTTGTCCTCTTGTGTGATGATGACGATGATGATGATGGTGTCTCTCAACTTGCTGAGAATTTTCTTGATGGCGTCTTTGTTCCGCTAGAGGGGTTTGCGATAGTCTTGTTGCTGCGTCTTGTACAGCTTTCGTATAACCATCAACGGCATCAACGAGCGATCTAAAACCATCTTCAGCTGCTTTGCGTGTTTGATTTTTTAAGCCAAGTGTGGAGCGGCCAGCAAGTTTATGTATAGATTCAGGATTTTCAGCAAGTTGATTTGAAAGGTCTTTTCCTTTAGTGGGATCTGTAAGTATTCCTTGCAAGTGCTGCTGGAAAATCGTATCATCGCCATAAACAATTTTACTCCAGTGTATGACTTCTTCTGCATGTGCTTGGACGTGTGGATTTTTTAAAAGCATGACACTTATTTGATCAGCTGTGAGGGAAGATGAAGGCTTTCCTCTTTGGTGCGGAGCAACCGTTGTATAGTCGGTTTCAGGATCTTCTGTCCTTTGATGTTTACCTCTTGAAGAAGGGGTAACGCTGCTAACTGATGCGTATAGAACATCAGTTTCATGTCTTGGAGAAGCAACCGTTGTATAGTCGGTTTCAGGATCTTCACTCCTTTGAGCATGATGTCTGTCTCTTGAAAGAGGGGAAGAGGTGCTAACTGATGCGTATAGAACTTCCTCTTCTGGGGTTGGACCGCGCTGGTTTCCTCTGGTTGGTTTATTAACTTTTGCATAGAGGGCTTCTGGATTTGCAGAAGGGCTTGGATGATGTTTTTTCATACATGTTTCCTTTCAATATTTTTAGAAAACCTCTTTGGTGCATTCCCCACTTTTAGTTTTGATAACTTTTATATAAGGAAGATATCCAACCGAATGACCTCCAAAGATTTTGCGCTATTCATATTGATATGTAATGAACATTTATGTCTTTTATACAGTTTTTTTATGAAATATTATCAATAAGTTATAATAAATTACAGAATCCATTTTTAGGACTATTTTTTGTAATATTTTAAAACAATTCTTGGTGCAATCACGATAAAATGATTTGCACCAAGAAACTCACTGAAAAAAAGATTACATGAAAAACAAAAACTATCTGTTTTTATGTTTATGCTCCCCTTACATGGCAAAAGCCATTCCTTTTTCTCCATGTCTTTGTTGTTGTGGGCTGTGCTCTGGACTATTTTGTTCTTGTCCTCTTGCGTGACGATGATGATGGTGGTGATGTCTGTGTTCTGGGTCTCTTTCTGGACTTTCGTGTCTTTGACCTCTTTCTCTTTCCTGCTCCCGTGTAAACTGTTTATGGAGCTTTTGTGTATTATGTATATGTCTCTCAAGAGCTGAGCAAAGAGGACGAAAACCATCTTCAGCTTCTCTGCGGCTTAGAGATTTTACACCAAGTATTTTGTGACCTGCAAGCTTACCAGCGCTTTCAGGATTTTCTGCAAGGCTCCATAAGACTTTTTCTGCATTTTGAGGGTCGTCAAGAATCTTAGCCAGTTGTTGATTCAAAGCATGTTCGTTACCATAAACAACTCTGCACCATTCTTGCGTTTCTCTTACACCATATTGAAAGTCTACGTTTGTTAAAAGCTTTGTTGTAACCACATCTTTTGGGGTTCTGGGAGGGGAGATTCTGCCTCCGCCAACGCCTTGATAGATGGGATTTTCTAGTTGTTCAGATTCTTGCCCGCCTTCAGCTCCCATGCCAACCGTTGCATAGACGGATTCGAGTGGTCTTTGGGGAGAGTGCCTACCATTTTCACCAACTTCAAGCTCTGCATAGAAATGTTTTGGTTCTTGGGGATGTCGTCCACCCTGTGCACCTTCACCAACTGTGTCGTAGGGTGTTTGCCAATTTTGTGCTGCCAAATCCGTTATTGAATAGGGGTTTACGAGTTTGTCGGTGCGTCGCCCATCACTTGGTCTTTCACCAAGTCTGTCATAGGGATTTCCTAGTGGCTTTTGGGGAGCATAGGCCGTTTCTGATGGTTGTTGAAGTGTATATTGAGGTGAGGTGCGCTGTTCTTTGGGTGGCTTATTAACCCTTGCGTAGAGGTATTCTACATTAGAAGCTCCTAGGTTTTGTTGGTCAAGTGGCTTTTTGAGAGCATAAACCGTTTCTGGTGGTTGTTGAAGTGTATATTGAGGTGAGGTGCGCTGTTCTTTGGGTGGCTTATTAACTTTTGCGTAGAAGTCTTCTACATTAGAAGCTCCTAGGTTTTGTTGGTCAAGTGGCTTTTTGGGAGCATAGACCGTTTCTGGTGGTTGTTGAAGTGTATATTGAGGTGAGGTGCGCTGTTCTTTGGGTGGTTTGTTAACCTTTGCGTAGAGGTCTCCTACATTAGAAGCTCCTAGATTTTGTTGTTCAAATTGTCGTCTTAGTTCCTCTACATTGGTAGAAGGAGTTGGGTGACTTTTTTTCATGGCTGTTTCCTTTCAATATTTTTAGAAAACCTCTTTGGCGCATTCCCCACTTTTTTGATATTTTTAGGACAAAAGAAGAATATCAAACTGAATGGTCTCCAAAGACTTCACGCTATTCATATTGATATGTAATGGACATTTATGTCTTTTATACAGTTTTTTTATGAAATATTATCAATAAGTTATAGTAAATTATAGGATTCATTTTTAGGACTATCTTTTGTAACATTTTAAAACAATTGGTGGGCGTAATGGAGATAAAATGATTGGTATAAAGAGTTCTGTTGGAAGGCAAAAGTTCACGCGTTTTTAGCCGGTAAGAGCCAGCGATGAAGAGCGACTAACTTTCAAGCTGCGAGCTTGACATTGTGCTTCTTGGGTGTTCTTTACAGTATTCGCAATTTCTTTTGCTTTGCTTTCCGATGTTCCAAGGAGGCAAGCTAGTCTGGTATAATCTTTTTCTTGTATGGCTTTACGATCTTCTGAGGATAGACGATTGTGTAGTTGTCGTGAAAAGGTATGGAGTTCTTGTCGAAGTGAACGAGAATGCAATAAAGCTTCCCTTTGTTGTTCTTCTGGTAAGACAAAAAGGTTTTGTAAATTTTTTCCAGGTTTTTCGACAGTGTGGTTCAGGCGATTTTGTTCTCTTTGGTGTTGTTCTAGAACTGCATCTTTTGTTTGTTGTGTTATTGCGCCATAATTTTTAAGGGCTTGGCTGAGTTGTGGAACAGCCTGTTCGGCTTGTCTGCGATTTGAACTTTTCATGCCAAGTATTTTACTCCCAGCAAATTTAGAAATTGATTGAGGGTTTTGTAAAGTTTCATCGGCAAACTGATTTCCTAAGTTTGGAGCTGCCGTTATGATATCTAATGTTGTCTTTAAGGTGTGGGTTTTACCATAAACAGTCTTTGATAAATTTTCGATTTCTTTTCGACTCCCTTCAACATAAGCGTCATTTGAAATCCTTTCAAATAACTCTTCATGGGTAAGAGGGGCTAATGTTTCTTTTGGGATCAGTGTTTCTTTTAAGCTTTGAACGTTGGTTTTTTGAAAGCAGAGGCGGGCACCGTTTTGTAATGTTTTGACGAGTTCTGGGGTGAGATCATCTTTGTGTCCGACGACGAAAGCCCCTTCTACTTCCATGACAAAACCTTCTGCTGAAAAACCTCTAAAGACGCCTTCATAGGTTACATCTTCCTTTGCTGCAACAACAACACGATCGTTAATTTCATCCAGTCCAGCATTTCTCATTTGGGAGACGAATTCTTTTAAAACAAGGGATTTTTGCGGATGGGTGATATCTTCAAAAAGATCTTTCATCGGTTGGGGATTGCCATATTGCATGGCTTCAATACAGGCTGCTGTCATGCGTCCTTTTGTGATGAAAGAAAAGTCAATGGTATATCCTGCTGCTTGTCCAAGTTTTTCCATAAACATTCGATTGACGCGCCCATTCCCTTTTCTAAAAGGATGTGCGTGCTCGAGCGCCATAAAAACTTCAGCGGCACTTTCAGCAAATTCTTGGCGCGATAAACCTTTTAAATTGTTCTTTTCATTAAGTGTTTTTTCGAGTTGTGTGAGTTCTTTTTTAATCTGCGGTCCAATAGCAAAAGGAATTTCATAACCTTTGGGACGCATCGCTGGCATATGGGCAGAGGTGCCGTCTTCAAATGTAAAGGATGTATCACGGGTGTGGCCCGCCCATTCAAAAGTTTCGTGGAAGAGGCTCCAATGGATTAATTTTAAATAAGTGAAATCAAATTTTCGTGGGGGTGGTTCATGGCGAAAATTGACGGCTGCTTTAGTGACGTCATGGGTACTGCGTTGATACAGTTTTTTAGGGTCTTTGATGCCATATTTATTTTTGAGTGTTTTGGTTCCTTTATATAGATAATTTTGCTCTAACATGTAATCTCTCCTAAGTAGGTAGGGTGGTGGTTGATGAGCGTCTTAAACGCTGCATGTGAAAAATTCCCCTTCGCGTATTCTTTTGAGATTTTGGTTGTTATGAGAGGGAGCACTTTTCCCTCCAGTGTATGGGTTGTATCAATCGTTTTGTGATGCTTTTGAAAAGCTTTTCTGATGTTTCCTTTGTTTATTATCTTGTACTGTAAAATGCTGGTATTTAGGACGCTGATATGAATCCCATAAGTAGTCAGAAAATGGATTTTCTATAAATTGACTCTGGGTAAAATCTTCGTTCTTTGAGGTGTAAGGAAGAGGTCAAAAAGAAAAATGTTGCTTAAAATTGTTGTTTTTTTCCTTTAACAAAGTTGTTTGCAAGAGCGCTTTGATGAGGAGCGTGGATATAGCGGGTGTAATCGCTCTTGGTTAGCGGATGGTGCTGGTACTTTTCATACACAGCTCTCAGATTGGTGAATCTATGGGCAAAAGCAGTCATCAAAAATTTTTCTCCATTATGTTTTTCTTATTGTTCCATATGAATATCTTGCCATACGAACATCTCTTTTGTGTATTTTTGCAACAAAATGTTTTTTATTTTTGTATTGTTGCTCTTATTATATTGCGCTGCTTTAAGATCCATAAGAGAGGAAACCCTTTCTTTGGTTGGGGAGAAAAGCCTTTTTCAGCGCTTTATCATTAAAATAGAACACTTTATGATATCGTAAAGGGGGAAAAGCTTGTATAAGAATGATTTATTCATTTTGATGTATATCTTAAATATTTTTTGGGAAAAAATCGATGTTCTTGAGTGTAGGTGTTTTGAGAGTTGTTGTCTCAAAGATCAACCGTTTTTTTTAAGTCTTGATATTGGTGATTAGCGTTGTGAAATGTTTTTGCTTGTTTGTAGGGGATAAATTATAAACAAAAAGCTTTGTAGGAATGTATTTGCAGGACGTTCTCAAGTGGAAATGTTGGTTTGGTTATAGGTGATTTGAGGGGGGTGGACTTTCTTGTAAAGACGATGGTACTGGTAAAACGATACACAAAATACAAAAAGGAAAACACACGGATTTTTTATCATGTTTTCCTTATGTGTGAAGAAGCGGTCAAAAACTTTTTGTTAACGGGTTTTTAAAAAATAGAAATGTATGTTGTTTTTGTGGTTGGTCTTTTCATAGTCAAGATCTCATAATAGGAAGTTAGTTTTTCTTTTGTGGAGCAAAGCGGTTTTTTGCAGCTGCGGCTAACATTTCTTTCCTTCTGAAATAGATGGCGCAACCACATCGCGAAGGGGAGCCTTGCATCAGAATAATTTGTTCATCTTGACGCATTTCTCGGATAACTTCGTGGGGTAAAATGAGTGCTCTTTTTAAAATATTCATATAACCACGAAAATCGACTCCATCTAAGACAAATAAAATAGGCTTTTGTAGCTTTCGTCGGTAGTAATCATGACGTTTAAAAGGAATTAACAATTATCCTGTCCAATTGCTTTGGATATGGTGTATATGCTATGTGCAAAATTGGTGGTAGGGCGCTTAAGTAGTCTGTTTTTTGCATGTATGATAAGAATATTAAAATATCTCTTCCACATAGGCGTTTAAATCAAAAAAACAAAGTTTCATATTTTTTAGTTGGCCATAGCAAGTGTATTTGAACGATTTTGTGTGCGTGTGTAGAATTGGCTATGAGCGTTCCTTGCTTTTTGAACAATGTCGGTAATTTCTCGTGCTTTCTGTTCTGATATACCAATACTTTGTGCAAGTGTTTCATAATCTTTGTTTGTGATCGCACTACATTCGTTTGATGAGAGACGATGTTCTAAACTGTTTATAAAAGTACGGAGCTCTTGGTATAATTGAGGAGATTGAGACAAGATTTCTCTTTGTTTTTCCGGTGATAAAGCAAAAATATTTTGCAAGTTTTGACTGGGATTCTCTACCGCTTTTCCAAGGCGTTCTTGTTTAATTTTATGGTCTCGAGTGACTATATTATAGGTAGCTTCTACAGTATACACATAATTCTCAATTGCAAGAGAGAACACATCAAGATAATTTCGAGCGTGTACACGTGCCGGATTTTGTAGACCGCATATACTAAAACCTGCAAGAGGAGAAACAGAGTGCGGTGCCTGTTTAATCTGATTAGCAAACTGTCTGCCTAATTCTGGATTTTTAATAATCTCTTCTATCTGTTCGTTTAATACGTTTGCGTCACCATAAACAGCTTTTGCGTAAGCTCGGACTTGCTTTTGAGCTTTGAGAACGTAACTATCTAGCGCAACTGTTTTGGCACATTCACTTTTTGTGAGAGGCGCTAATGTTTCTTTTGGAATAAGCGTGTTTTCAAGCTCTTTGCTGTTGGGGGCGGTAAAGGTAATGATATCACCAGGTTTTAGTGTTTTTAATCGTTCTGGTGTGAGATCATCTTTGCTACCAATGATGTAAGTTCCTTGCATATCGAGTATAAAACCTTCTGAATAACAACCTTTATAAGTTCCTATATAGGTTTCTCCTGCCTTTGTTGCCATAACAAGGCGATCATCCACGTTGCGTCCCGTATTGTTTATGTGGTCCATAAATTCTTTTAAAAGACGTATTTTGGGGGGATTGGAGATATCCTCAAAAAGATCTTTCAACAGTTGTGTATTGCTATATTGCATTGCTTCGCTACAGGCAGCCATCATACGTTTTTGTGTGACAAGCGAAAAGTCAAGCTGATGTCCTGCAGCTTTGGCAAGATTTTCAAAAAAGACTTGTTCTGTGTGCTCATTGCCATCTATGAATGGGTGGATTTTGTGAAGAGAATAAAATAGACTCGTTGCTTCCTTGACAAATTCTTCGCGTGTTAAGCCTTGCAAATTGTCTTTTTCGGCAAGCGTTTGATCTAATTTTTGTAAGAGTTCAGGGATTTCTTCACCGGTTGCAAAATTATTGCCCCATTCCATTCTTTTCATTTCTGGCATGGCGGCAATGCTATCGTCTGTAAATGCGAAGGGGATATGGCGCAGATGTCCAGCCCATACAAAGGTATTTTTAAACAATTGTTGGTGGATATAGCATAGATAAGTTGAATTAAAATATTCTGGCAGGGGTTCTGCACGCAGATTGATCATGGCTTTTTGCCTATCATGTGAGCATTTTTCCAGAAAACGTTTTAAATCTGTTTCTCCATATCTATTTTTGAGAATTTGGGTACCAAGATAGATATAATTATGGGGTGAGGGAATTCCTTTTGTTTTTTCTTTTGCTTTGGGCATTGTTATATTCCTTATAATGTTACATTGTCTATGAGAGTGTGTTAAACTTTTTGTTTGAAAATCCCCCACGCATATTGTTTTGAGATGTTGAGACTTGGGTGAGGAAAAAATCCCTCAAATTCGTAGGTGTTTTTGAGTGTATCAATCTTTATCTTGGCACTTTTTTCTTTTACTGAGAGAGAATGGTTCATTTGGGTTGTTTTCATGCATATTGTCTTTTAATTTTTTTGTAGAAAAATTTCCCTATAAAAGCGGTGCCTTCAAAAGTTTCCTGATAGGATTCTCAAGGCATAGATATGATTGGTATTTATTATTTGGAGATGAGGAGAGTGCTTTATAAAGAAAATTGGCATTGGTAAGCACAGGCATAATACCATCATTTAAAGACTTTTCCCCATATTTTTCTTGTTGTATCAAGCGGGAATTCCTTCTTTATAGGCTTTTATGAGATAGAATCTCTGCTTTTATCCTTTGATGTTTTTGTTTTGATGCATGGCCTCCATTAGAGGGTGTTTTTTAGTTTTTCTTTTGTGGAGCAAAGCGGTTTTTTGCAGCTGCGGCTAACATTTCTTTTCTTCTGAAATAGATGGCGCGTCCACATCGCAAAGGGGGTTGTCCTTGCATCAGAATAATTTGTTCATCTTGACGCATTTCTTGAATAACCTCATGGGGTAAAATCAGGGCTCTTTGTTGGTAATTGACGTTGTATGAACTTTTTCCTAAAGATAAGCCTCTTGATTTGTTCGTTCCGGTTACTTCAACGGTCATTTGACCACAGCGTTCTGAAATGTCTTTGGCAGTTTGGAGATCTTTAATGGCAGCATAGCTGACAAAGGAACAACTTTCAAACCATGAACGTGCTCCTGCTTCTCCAAAGTGGTTGACCAACTGGCCAGAGGATTGATAGAAGAGCATCAAGGATGTACCGTATTTACGTCCACGGTCGCGGGCTTCTTCTAAAATATTCATATAGCCTAAAAGATCAACTTCATCTAAGACAAATAAAACACGCTTTTTATAGTTACCGTCTGCTGTAACCATGGCATTGAGAAAGGCGCCAATAATCACACGTCCAATAGCTGGATAACTGTTTAAAATGCTTGCGGGGAGATTGAGAAAAACATCTGTATTGCCATTGGTAATATCTGAGGAAAAAAAATCATCTCCGCAGACAAGATCTGCATAATTGGATAAAGAAAGCCATTGGGTGTCTTTTGAGGCGGTGGTATAAACCCCTGAAAAGGTTTGTTCTGCCATTTCTGTAAAAATACCAACCATTTCACGAATAAAAGGAGAAGGTGTTGTTTCTTGAATCATGCGTAATTGATTAACAACAGCTGTTTCTGATTGAGAGAGAATACCACGCAATGTTTTTAAATTGCGCTCGCTGTCTTCATATTCATCAGAAAATACAACATGAGCAAGAAGAGCTGTTAATAGATTATGGGCTTGTGTTGAGAAATATTCCGCTGAAGAATTGTCTGATTTTTTATCTGTAAGAAGCAACTTTGAAAAGCTTACAATATTCGCTTCGCGTTGTGTGCGTGGTACGCTGTCGTCTAAAAGCCAATCGATGACATTAAAGTTTTTTGTTAACAATGAGTTGGGATCGAGAACAATGACATTTCTATTTCCCATTTTTTGACGCGCAAATTTGACCATTGGGGCAACTTCTGTTGAAGGATCAAGACAAATAATAGACCCTGGATAGGTTAAACACGTGGGAACTACTGTACTTGTTGTTTTATAGCCACCAGAACCAGCAAAAAAGATCATATGAGTTGAACCAAAATCAAGATTAAAGGTTAGCAAAGGGGCTGTTCCACCCTTCCCCCATGTTGTTTTATTGCTAGGTGCAAAGGGAATGTTGCACACATTATCTTGATCGACACGGTATCTTTCACCCACAACAATTTGCCCATTGGCAGGAAAGATTTTTGCTGCCTCTCTTAAATTCATCCAAGCTGCCTCACCAAAAATACCTTTTTTTGCACGCTTGACCTTACTTTTAGGGGGAAGGGTTGTTACGAATTGAATGATGGAAAAAAAAACACCAATAATGATGCCAAAAACAACCATGGGGTCCATGAATTGAAGAGCATAGCCCCATGTTATTCCTTGTTGGCCAACATAGGGACTTAAACGTTTTATTTCACCACTAATATAGTAAAGAGCGGTTGTTCCAAAAAAGACAACGGAGACAAAAGTGATCATTTTACGCAGGTGCAGTTTTTGCGAGAGACTATACAACAATGAAACAGCAGCCGTTAGTGCTAAGACTAATAAAGGCTCAGAACGAAGTGTCCAATAAATTTGATCGCTTTTTAGTCCATTTGTTATAAACAATAAAAAATGAGGGACAAGGAATATCGTTAAAGCACCTAAAGCGATCGGTGTTAAAATGAGTACCATTTGTGTTTTGGTATATTTCATTGTATTTTACTTTCAATTCTGTCAGAATATGTTGCGAAGTGCTCTTTTCCAAGTGTGTGATATGAACTCTCATCTCTTTTTGCAAAGGTGCAGATAACGCCAAACAGTTTTCGTTTATGAGCCTTTCTCATTAAGGAGGAAGGTTTTGTCTATTCTTAGCAGGCCATAGCGAATGCTTTGGAACGGTGCATTGTGCATACTTGTGCTTGCTGGTGTACTTCTTTGGTTTGCTTAATAATTTGTGTAATTTGTTTGGCTTTATTTTCTGATACACCAATGCTTTGAGTCAATGTTCCATAATCATTATTTTGAACTGCGTTATGTTCATTTGGTGAGAGACGGGTGTTGATCTTTTTTACAAAGTTGCTGAGCTCTTTTTGACATAAAGGATTTTTTGCTAAAGCTTCTTGCTGTAATTCTTTTGGCAAGGCGAAGAGGTTTTGTAAGCTTTGACTTGGCATTTCTACCATTTTTGCAAGGCGACTTTGTTCTGTTGCATGTTCTTGCGTAATTTCCTTTTCAGCATGTCTCACTGCATGGGCAAAATTTACAACGGCAGTACAGAGCATCTCAAGATGATTTTTAGCGTTTGCACGTGCCTGATTTTGTAGTCCACATAAACTGAAACCGGCAAGATGAGAAATAGAGTGCGGTGCTCTTTCAATCTGGTTGGCGAGCGGTTGGCCTAAGTTTGGATTTTTGATGATTTCTACCATCTGTTTGTCTAATGTTTTTGTACTACCATAAACAATTTTTGACAATTGCTGAACCTGTTTTAGGCTTGCGTGGACACAAGAATCTTCTGCAACCATTTGGGCCGTTTCATTTTCTGTCAAAGGGGCTAATCTTTCTTGTGGAATGAGAATGCTTTCAAGCTTTTTTGTTTTGGGAACGGTAAAAGTAAATCTATCACCAGGTTTTAATGTTTTGAGTTGTTCTGGCGTGAGCTGTTCTTTATTGCCGATGATGTAAGCGCCTTTCACATTGAAAGCAAAGCTATCATAACCAGCACCCCTATAGGTACCTGTGTAAGTTTCACCTTCTTTTGCAACCATAACAGGACGATCATTAACATTGCGCCCAAGTTCTTTCATGTTGTTCATGAATTCCTTTAAAAGAAGTATTTTATTGGGATTAGAGATATCTTCAAACAGATGTTGCATTGGCTCTAGGTCACCATTTTCTGCTACAGCAACACTGGCGAGCATCATGCGTTCTTTTGTAACAAGTGAAAAGTCAAGCTGATGCCCTGCGGCTTTGGCGAGATTTTCAAAAAAGACCCGTTGTGTACGTCCATTTCCTCCCCTAAAAGGATGGAGTTGGTGAAGGAAGTTAAATAAGCTTATTGCTTCAGCGTTAAATTTCTCACGTGTTAAGCCTTGCAAATTATCTTTTTCGGCAAGCGTTTGATCTAATTTTTGTAAACCGTCTTGGATTTCATCGCCGAGTGCAAAAGGATTTTCCCATCCTGTTCTTTTCATTTCGGGCATGGCGGCTGTGGTGCCATCTTCAAATGTAAAGGGGAGATGGCGCAGATATCCAGCCCATTCAAAGGTATTTTTAAATAAGTGGTGATGAATAGAGCATAGATAGGAGCTATCAAACTTTTCTGGTACGGGGGATTCACGCAGATTAACCATTGCTTCTGCTGTATCATGTGAGCATTTCTCCAGAAAGGATTTTAAGTCTTTTATTCCATATTTATTTTTGAGTGTTGTGGTGTTTGGGTAGACATAATGATGGGGAGAAACTGTCTGTATATTTTTTGTCTTTGCTTTTGCTTTTGCTTTTGCTTTTGGCATCGCAGCTTCCTTATAATTTTACGTTGTCCATAAGAGTGTTAAATTCCTCGAGTGAAATATTCCCCTTTGCGTATTCTTCTAAAATTTTGAGTGTTGTAGGATGAAGCGCTATTCCCTCTATCGTATGGGTGCTGATGGCTGCTTCAACGGCTTCACGGCGTTTTTTTAATTCTTCTTCTGTCATCGATAAAAGGTTTTCTCTATTTTCTGTTTCGTTGATTTTCATGCATTTTTTCTCTTATTTGCAATCGTTGCTTTAAAAGAACCTTTGGCAGCCGGTGTGATCTTCTTTTAGTCACCTCCAAAGATGTTTCGTTGTTTGAAGGGATCGTAATAAATTTCTGTGACCTTAAATTTTCCTTCAATCCGTTTGCATTGGATGATGATATCAATCATTGAAATCAACAGGCCTCGAATATCATCACGCTCTAAATCACCACCGCCTTCACTTTCTTTGACCAAAAGGGTCATCTGCTCAAAGGCTGCAAGGGCTGTTGATGCGTGAACCGTCGTAATGGAACCTGGATGGCCTGAATTGACATTGCGGATATAATAAAAGGCTGTACCATCTCGAAGTTCTTGCAAAAGAATACGATCAGGACGCATCCGTAAAGATGATTCAAGCAACTCTTTGGGGCCAACGGAGGCTAAGCCTTGTCCATCTTTTGAATAGAACATTGAGACATGGTTAGGGTGTGGTATCACCAATTCTTGTGTGTCTTCGATGGTGATAATACGCTCTTCTTGAGGGATTTTTGCGATTAATGCTTTTGATAATGTTGTTTTACCCGAACCGGTTTTTCCCGCAATTAAAATATTTTTCTGGCATTCTACAGCTTGATTTAAAAAAGAGACAAAGTCTTTATTACAGTAGGCATTGGCTAATTTATGCTCGATGATTTTGAGTTCGTTAAAACGAGAATGATAGTCATTCAAGGGTGTGAAAGAGATCTGTTCACAGAGCGAGAAGAGGCCCTTATTTGCGAGCTCTTCGAGAGAAAAACTCTGCGATGACGGTTTACGAATTGTCATACTAATCGTGTCTTTTTCGACAGCGGGCGGAATGACAATTTGAATACGCTCATTGCCTGGTAGCGTTGCAGATAATATTGGGTTTTTGTCCGATATGTTTTGCTTGGAATAGGATGCTACAACTTTCGCAATCCCCATAAGCTCATTAAAAGAGAGCCTCGGTGCTTCTATTGTTTTCCATCCATCAAATCCTTCAGTCATGACTTGATAGGGACGATTGATAACAATTTCAAAGAGTCTATCATCTTTCAAAAAAGCACTGATGGGTTCAAGTTTTGTGAGAACAATCGCAACGGTTTCATCGCTCATGGTATGTAAGTTTGAGTTCATTCTAAAGTTACCGCCGAATTTTTGTAAAAGTTTCTTGAAACAGCTCGATTGATAATCTGTTTTTTGTTTTCGATGACTTTCAATTTATAAACGCTGGAAAAATCTAAATCGCGGGCAACAAAGATATTCACCATTTCCCCTTGGTTTTTGGATAATGTTGGAGGAATATTGGCGTAATTTTCTACGAGAATGTTTGCGATGTTTTGTCCTGAAGAGATTGTTTCAGTTTCTTCTTTTTCCTGTTTTTTTGATAAACGTTTATTGGCATAGTGTGTTGCATCTTTTATTAGTGAGACAAGAAGCGCAGACCCAATCCTCTCGAGCCAATGGTTATCAATATCTCCATCCATACCAGAACGCCCTAAAGCATCCGTTGCCGGTGAAGCTAAAGATATAATGATACCATTGGGGGTTTTTGCTCTATTCCATAGTACAAAGAGACGTGTTTGGCCTTTTTTCAATCCGGCGCGATATTCACCAACAATTTGGGTGCCTTTATCAAGAAGTACAACACGACCATTGTCTGATAAGATATCTCTGGAGATGATACAACTGGCAAAACCTTGTTGATCACTGTTGATGGCTGTTTCTAAAATACAAGGAATAGAAGTTCCCATCGCGATGATGTAGTTTCGGTTGCCAAGGGTTGAAGCACGAATACCTTCAAGCACTGTGGGTTTGAGAAGATGATTAAAACGTTGTGTCGTTTCATCAGGTTTGCTTTCAAGTTGGTGAGGCAAAGCACCATTATTTGTTTGTGAATCTATTTTGCCTTGTTGTGTACTTGCATAAGCTAATACAGGAGCACGTTGTGCTGCCTCCAGCAGTGAGTCATCAGAATTTAATTGATTGATGTTTGGTGTTGGTAGCTCGACTTTTGGTAATAGAGCGTTATTTCGTTGAGGCTGTTCAAAGGGGGGAGGGGTAGGCTTTGCAGGATGAAAAAGCTCTGTTTGTTTTATAACTTTTCCTTCTTTTGAAGATTCAATTGGTTGCTTTTTGTCTGTAACAAGTGTTGAATAGGCTAAATAAAGACAGACACTGAAAAGAATAATAAGAGCAATAGCTTTCCCCACATTGTTCTGTTGACTTTTCCCTTGAGCATTTTTTATTGTATCGCGATCATTAATGCTTTTTTCATCCACGGTGTTATTCATGGCTGCTTCCTAGGTTCACTTTACGTTGTACAGATGGTGATGTCGTACCTGTTTCAGGATTAATTCCTTTTGGTACGAACCTTTTGTTAAAGATGCACAATACTTCATTCCCACGTCGTAGCGTGAATTGTGCAGCTGTTGCATGAACAATAACCTTGTTGCCTTTAATCGATTTGGGAATAAGCGCTTCTTGCCCATCAGGCGATACAATGTAAATGGCAGGGATTTCAATGTTGCCTAAAAAGGTAAAGGTTGTTGTTTTCCCATTATCATAGACAGAAGCAGGTTCAATAAGAGATGAGCCTTGAGCTTCATAAGCCCAATTGCGTGGTCCAAAATCTTCATGGATATTTAAAATATCATTGACAAAGTTTTCTTCACGTTGTTTTTCTTTTTCTGCTTCGGCTAATTTCTTACGTAAGGCTTCATCTTCTGGATAACGAAACTTTACCAAGAAATACGTCTCATTGCCGGCTGAAACATCGCCTTCACGGACTTGTAGCTCGAATTGATAAGAGCGTTGTGTTCCATCTTGGCGGCTTGTGACAATTTGTAAATTGGTCACAGGCTGAACTTCACGTGGTTTGAGAAAAACAAAGTGTCCAGCCGGTGCAACTTGCCAAGCAACCGAATTTCCAATTCCTACATAGGTTACTTCTTCATCAACGGCAAATTCTAGTTGAACCGAAGAGCGAATGGAGCCAATGATTTGTACGACGTTGTAGGGGTCATAATTGACAAATCTGATGCGGTTATCTTTACGTGCACTGACAGGCGCTGTTTCCGCAAGTGAGAGAGCTGTGTGAAAGCTGACAGTGATCGTAAAAATTAAAGAGATTGTTTGTAAAAGTCTGATCATTTTATCACCTCTGGATCAGATCTATATTCCGATACTTGAAAACCAAGAGGGTTGATAAGACGATCAGACGTTGAAATGTGTGCGTTCACGTAGGAAAAATTTAAGATTGAAATCCAATGGGAAATATTTTCCTTTTCATTCAAGTCTCTGATCGTTTTATAGTAACGAACTTGGATAAGATCTTTACTTATAAAAGAGATTGATTTGATTGTGATCGTAGCAATCATGTTATGATAAATATTTTGCGGACTTTCTGGATTATTGCCCGCGTACCATTTTGCAAAACGGTTTTGTTCTTTTGGAGAAGATAAAAGAGAGACTAAGCGAAAATTGTTTTCTGCTTCTGATGCTTGAAAACCTTCACGAGCGCGAACATATTGGCTGGCAAAATAACGCGTTATCGCTTCATCATAGTCGTTAGGGGATTCTTTTAGGGCGCTTACAGTATCAATAATGCCTGTTGAGTTATCAACGCGGATAACAAAAGGCTCTACCGTTTTCAAAGGTGTCAAAGCTGCGACAGCTAAAGCCAGCGCAATTGTCATCAATCCAAAAAGCACTGTTAAAGCCATGGAGATTTTCATCCGCACGCGCATGCTATGCATGCGATCAATGTCAAATGAGCGCGCTTCTTTTATATATTCTTCAAGGGCATCACTTTTCACGCATAACCTCCACAGTTTTATCAGATCGTGCTTCATGAATAACCGGCTTTAATAAAGCTGAATTGGCTGTTACTTTTTCACTTTCCAAAGTATTGAGAATGATGGGAGTGGTAACAGGCTTTACACTCTTTTCTGGGTAGACAATGTTTTTATTGTCCCAATTCCACTTATCTTTATTTAAAGCGCGTGTATGTTTGCCATTACAGCGTGGTGGTTTTTTAGGGCCACTCAAAGAGGCACAACCAGTAAGAGCGATTGTTAGGACCATAACAAAAGTTATTTTTCGTTTCATTTTTTGAACTCACAAATATCTTGGAATACAATGCATGAGAGCCTTTGTTCTGAACATTTTTACAAGTTTATGTGATGCAAGGTTTTGATTGGTTTTATTGTTAGACCCAAGATGTTAGATCTTATCTGGAACAGGATCATGGCGTGTACGCCAAAGGGCGCACACAAGGCAAAAACAAAAATGCTTATTCTTTTAAAGAGGTGCTTTATCTTAAAATCGACCACGACCGCCTCCAGATTTACCTGCTTTTGCTGCCGCCCCTGCCGCACTTCTAACAGCGTTACCGGCAGCTCCTGAGATTTGTGAAGTGGCACTTTTTACTGCATTGCCACTCGCTCTTGCACCATTGGAAAGCATTGTAAAAATCTGTCCTCCTGAAGAGACACCAGCGTTAAAGTATGGTCCGCCAGAGGCCAGCGCTGTTGCAATACCAGGAAGCGCACGGAAGATAATAACTCCTATGATCGAAATGACGATGACAGGGGGAAAAAGAACATAAATTGATTCATATGAAACTTTGAGAACCTGTAGGATAACTTGACATATAATGGTTCCAAGCATGATTACGAGAACTTGTAAAATGGTAAAATTGATCAAAGTTGTAATCCATGCATCGGAGTATTTTCGCGTTGCATTGAACAAATACAAACTAATGAATAGAGGCCCAAGACCTATAATCATGACGAGTGCAACTTGTGCAAACATTTGCACAATAAAACCACCTATACAAAAAAGAATAACCGCGAGAAGCATGATAGAACCAAGAAGACCCACAATGATCTTTTCAAAAAACCAAGCATTGTATAAGACTTCTTGATAACGCGAACTTGCCTTTAACAAAATATAATCAAAAACATTGGAGCTTGCAGGATTACTGTTAAGCGCATTCCCAATAGCATTGGATAAATCATTGAAGAAAATATCCTTGACATAAGTATTAAATGTATCCGCATTCGTTGCCATTGTTGTAACAACAACGATTTTAACAACATTATTGAGAAGACTATGCATGGAAAGCGCAACGCGACCTGTCATAACATTATAGCCATAAAGAAAGATAAAAATGATTGCGGCGAGATTTAAGGGCGCTGAAATAGCAGAAGACAGCCCACTCACCGTCGTGTCCATCACATTATCAAGGGGTTTTAAAATATACCCAGAAACGCTTTCAAAGGGAGAAAAACTAAAGTCTGACATTTGTACTTGTACTTTCAAGTTTTTCTTTTAATTCTTTTTCTTTTTCTTTTAATTGTGCCTCAAGATATTTATGCTTTTTTTGTTCCTTTTCTTCACGTAATTCATCTTTTGTCTTCGTATCTCTTGCTTGAATCATATCAAGAGACTGAAGTTTTAAAGAAGCTACTTGAAGATCGGCTTGAAGAAGAGAAAGCTTTACTTGAAGATCTTGTCGAAGGGCTTGCAATTCTTCTGGTTTTGTGTCTGGTTTTGATTTAATATTTTCAAGTTGATGATTTATTTCTTTGATTTTTTTTGCAGTTTCAGTTGCGCTTTTATAAATGTTTTCAGCTGTTTCTGATTTTGCAGCATCTAATTTTTGTGTGTTCTCGAGTGCTTGTTTATAATATTCATCCACATCAGATGTTGTTTGCGCTATTGCATGAGAAATAAAAGAAAAAGATAACAGTGTAACTAAGCCATATTTTTTCATTGATTTTTTCTCCTTTGATAAAATATGGGCAGCCATTTGTCAGGGGCAGCTCCATATTCGTTGATAATTTCATTCATGAGTTCAATGTTTTTTGTTGTGCCGCTTAAAACGGCGATCTCATCATTCATTCCACGTAAGTTAAGTTCTGCAACGACGGAACTTTGTCCTTGTTTGATGAGAAAACGACGGGATTCTCTGCTTAACTCTGACTGTATCAGTTCAAATTCACGCTCAGTAAGTTTGAAAGCTTCGACATAATCATTGTAATTTGCTTTTTGATTTGGAAAAAATATTTGGGTGGGGCATTGCTCAATGATTGTGTGCGCGATTGTTGAGTTCAAAGCATCTTTAGGGCTTTGTGTTGCAAAGAGCATCATGCCATTTTGTTTACGAATTGTTTTTAGCCGATCTTGCGCAAAAGCTTTAAATGAATCATCTTCTAAAGCTTTCCAGAATTCATCAACGACGATAATGATGCGCCGCCCATCAATCAGATCAAGAATGCGGTGAAAGAGATACATCATTAAGGGGCGCCGAATTTCTTCATTATCTAAGAAATCGGTCATGTCATAGCCAATGAACTGCGCATTTAAATTGAGATCATCTTGGTCATTATCAAAAACCCATCCTAAATCATTGCCTCTAATCCAGCGTTGCAGCCGTATGGCAATTCCTTCTTTGGATGTGTTGTCAAAAAACAGTTGAAGGGCACCAAGAGAGCGCTGGGTTGGGGGTAAGTTTTCCAAGGAATCAATGGCTTTGGCGATATCTTGTCGCTCTTCTTCTGTTACGATTTGCCCTTCAGCGGTCACCAGCTTTAAGATCCAATTACGAAGAAAGATTTTATTTTTTTCGGTGTATTCCATGCCCTTTAAGGGAGCAATACCCGTGGGCTGCCCATTTTTTAAAGGTTTGTATTTCCCTCCTCCAGCCCGTACAAAAATCTCTGCTCCTTGATCTTTATCAAAAAAAACCATTGTTGGATTGTGTTTTTGTAATTGTGCAAGAAGAAAATTAACAATCACTGTTTTACCAGATCCTGATGGACCACAAACAAATGTGTTTCCAAGATCGCCATAATGAAAATTAAAATAGTAAGGTGAACCAGCCTGTGTTTTTAGCAATGCGACAGCAGCTCCCCAAACATTATCGTTCAGTTTGCCAACAGGGAAAGAATGGAAGGGCGATAAAGCGGCAAAATTTCTGCTGGTAATGGCGCCTGAACGCGCACGATAGCTAAAGTTTCCAGGAAGCTGTGCCCACCATGCTGCTTCCAATCCTAAATCTTCTCTGGCAATCACGGCTCCTCCATTGGTTAAATGGGAACGTGCTTTTGATAAGTTTTCAGACAATATTTTAGGATGATCAGCAAAAACAGCTAAAGAAATGTGGTGTTCTCCCAAAACAAAACGGTTTGATTCTAAATCATCTAGCGCTTCATCCAGTGCATCGATTTGTGAGCTAGCACGGTCAGCTGCATTGATCATTTGATTTTGTTTACGGCTCATAATCGCACTGGCGGCTGCCTTACTTTTAAAGACAAAGGATTGTGTTAAAATGAATTCAAATGGCACCGTAAGCAGACCATCAGTCATACCTGGGCGTGTTTTAGAAGGATACTCTTTCCATCCAAACATGCCCACAAAGCGTTCATTGCTTTCATGGCGAATTTCGATAATTTCTTTCCCAAAAATAACACGATCCGAGTAAATTGTTGAAGCAATAGTTCCAAATGTGAGAGGAATACGCTCACGTCTTCCCCCTACTAGCTGGTGGAGAAATTCACTTTGTTCGGCAAATAAAAGTCCTTCATGTTCATAGATGGATAGCAGACGGACTTCATACTCTTCCAAACCTTGCATAAGATCTTGACTTAACTCTTCGAGTTTACGAATAGCTTCCTCGTCGGGCTCAGATTGTGTTTTCTTGGCTTTGCTCAAGCGCTGAAAAAATGAAACCAGCTTTTCTGTTTTATCCGCGGCCGGATTCCAAAGCAGTGAAATAAATAGATCATTTCTATACAGTTCTTGCGAAACCATTTTCTTTTTATATTTTTCATCTAATGTTGTTGCAAAAGATGAAAGAAAATGACCTTCTGGGTATATCGTTTCACGGCGGCGGATGATGTGAGAATATAAAGCAAGCCGTTCATCTGCGATATTTTTTAAAAGGGTGTTTAATTGGTTGTGTAAAGAATTTAATTGATCAATATCCGCAGTGTCGAAATTTATACCTTCAACAGCCATCACAACCATTAAACAGCGTGAATTTAAAGCAACGACATGTTGGTTGATGTAGCGTATATAGGGAATATATTCTTCAGGCAAAGTTTCCCGTTTCATTATTGACATCTGTTTCACCAGTTTCGTTCCTTCAGCTTAGTTCCTTATAAGTGCGGATAAGGCGTAAAGGGGAGGTTGAACCTCCTCCCCATCGGTTGAGGTTTTTTTGTTTTCCTCGGGTATTGAGCCATGCAAATAATACGCGAAATTGGTTGTGATCGTACTTTGTCACTTCTCGCAAAATAAAGTGTATCCCAATCCCAAGACCAAACATGGTAAAATCACTGGTCAAAATGAAAAGAATGGATGTCGCCATGACATTGAGCGCCATGGCTTCCATTGTAACACCAGCAAACATGGCTGGGCGCGTACAGGCAAGGAAAAGAGTATCTTCGTTCATTTATGTTGTGCCCGCTAATTTACCGACAAGAGCAGGGGCACCAAAAACAATAGCAATCCCCAGAACACAGTAAGCTGCTTTGCGTAAATCAATAAAGCCGTACATCCAGCCAATCCCCACAGCAGCAACACATATAATAGCAATAAGCTTTGCCGTTGGACCCGTCATCATTGTGACAATGTTGCCTAAAACACCATCAAGATTTCCCAGACCACCTCCACCAGTAGTAGAAGAAGCAGCATAAGAAAAATCAGATACAAAAACTGCCGTAAAAAGCAGCATGGTCACGATAAAAATGATGTTTTGGAATCTATTATCTGTCATTTTACCTCTCTTTAACAAATAATATTTGTTCATATGTCGACATTCCATTGCCTCTAACAAACTGGAAAGTGCTGTCATTTGATGACAGTTTAATTCTTCTCGTTTGTTTGTTTTAAAAGCCTTGATCGCGGATCTGTTCACTCTCAAGCTCTTCTTCGTAAAGAGACAGAAGTCTTTTCAAATTGAGATTGTGTTACATGAAAATGGCAATTTTAAGTTGTGTATATTGGTAAAAATAACAATATTAAAATAATGAAAGAAAGAATATCATTCTTTACAAAATGTAGTTAATCTGCAACACTTATATTTGGATTTTTTCTTTAAAAACAAGGGGATTGCTGATCAATAATCTGACATGATAGGAAAAAAACGAATTTTTTGAGCGAGCGTGTTAAGAGATGCTATTTAAATTGATTGTTATTATTTACATTATGGGGGCTACGGTGTGGGGATTAAGCCAATATAAAGATAAAATGGATTTCAGCATTCTTAAAACATTTGAGACGCAAGATATCCAAGATATTGTCGATCTCTATCGAGAAGAAAAAAAGTTGGGTAGATCTATCACCAAACAGCAATTAGAAAAAAATGAACCAGCTCTCGATTTGCAGAAGAGTGTTTCATTAAATGATGTTGCAAATAATGCTGTTGTTTTTCATGGTAAGGCTTCTGTTACAAGTGGGGTTACATTTAAATTACTGACGCCTGCTGCACAATCTTGGCGCTCACATATCTCCCGTGATATTCATCTTTATGGTGTGGACACATGTGCACCCCGTCAAAAAGCAAGATTAAATGATCAAGAATGGCCCTGTGGTGCGGTTACAACGGCTTGGCTTGTCACCAAAACACTTGGGCAGGATTTATCCTGTAAACAGGCTTTGATGCACAATGGTGTTTATTATGCGCAATGTTTTGTTCAAGGGGTTGATTTAGCTGAGGAAGGTCTTAAAGAAGGTATGTTGGTACTCTCAAAAGAGGGGAAAAATCCTATTCCAGCCCAGTATCATCATGCGGAAGAAAAAGCACGTGGCAACAAGATTGGTCTTTGGTCGAGTGATTTCACTGAACCTTTAAAATGGCGGCGAGATAATGGATCCTATAACCCCTTTGCTAGTCCATGATTGGTTTTAACGAACATATTTACTTAAATTTTTATAGAGAAAACTTTATCAATAAAATTGTACCAAATCGTAGAGCAAATTTGAATAAACGGTGAGATTATTTTCGTTTAGGAAGTAAATGGATGGTACTTCCCTTTTCAAGGGAGGGTTGCTTTCAAAATCGCTTCTCTATTTTTACTTATGTGTTTTATAAAAGCAGGAAAATGTCATTGTTGGTGGCAAAGCATTTTTGAGTATTTGTGTTTGAAGGAGAAAGTGAGGCGATAAAAAACGCTCAAGAAACGGATTTCTAGAGCGGTGTTGATAAAAGTAAAAAATAAACAGACCCCAAAATGGTGTAACGTTTGATATAACGGATAAAATCTTTCACAATGCCTTAAAAGAATTCATAGCAAAAGTTTTTTCATCAGAATTTTTGTCTTCAGGATTGGATCACGTTTTTTACTTCTTTAAAAGTGATCAATCTGTTGCATTCCTTGAAAAGCTTTCATAATTATCTGCTTTTAAATTCAGATTTCCAAATGATGGATGGATTTCAAATAGACTCTACACGAAGAAATCTTCGTAAAATGATTTGCATTGCTGATTGTTTTCTATATATCACAAAACGTTTCTATTTAGGCCTCGATGGAGGAACAATAATCAACATACAAATAGGTAAAAAGAGTTCATACTTTTTTGTTATGGCTGCATAGTCCATTGATCGTGAGACTTAAGTATTATAATGCTCATAGGCTTTCTATAGGGTTAGGGGCGATGCCTATTGCAATGTAACTATTTGAAATCAGTTGGACAAAAGCATTAATGCGTCTTCTGATTTCATCATTTGTATTCAGTTTGGGCTCTTTCCCTTCTCATTGTATTTTATGACAAACTCATACGATGGCTATTGTGAGCTCTTCTTGCGTTATTTTACTCAGAGTATTCACTTTAAAAGCAAGCAAGTGATAGTGAGGCTGTATTCTCATACAGTGTGAAAATTCAACCCTCATTTGGGGGGATGATATTAACAGATAAGGTATTTAAAGAGGAGTAAAATGAAAAAAATTATTTATTATGCATGACTCTATTATTCGTCGTGGGGTGTGAAAAACCTATAGCGTAGAAGATTTAAAAAAAGATGCAAAATTAAGAGAAGAATGGGGAACGAAGTGTTCTCTTTCAGGACAAGCTGTTAAGGAATCTAAAAACTGTCAAAATGTTTTACAAGCAGATACTGAAATGTTTTTCTCGCCAAAGCTTGATGTTACAGACCGTGGTCATGCATCTCAACAGTAAAGTGTGATATAAAAATTCTAAAATAAAGAAGTTACGGCTCAACGAATGCTCGCTTCTTCAATTGTTATAGCGGATTTTTTATCATTTTTTATCTTTCAGATGAGCTCCCCAAATCATATTCGCAATCCTATTGTTTGTTTCATCTTTGTTAGATTGAGGATTATGATCATGAGAAAACAGGATAGCATTGTCTTATAGAAATATCTCTCAAGGTATTCAAGCCTATTTTGCGACGCTGTTCGTAAAGGGTATAAGGGTAAATCCATTGAGCCCCCCATCTTTACGCTTCATAACGGAGTAAGCCTTGCACCATCACACAGTTTGTCAGCTTGTGGGTGTTGCTTACAGCTCTTGGTAATTGAGACGGTTCGTTTGAGGCATTTTTAATTCTTACTTAATAGTTTTTATCCATACGCCTCTTCCCACTTGTAACCTGCAAGAGATATAGTTTTGGTTGATTCAACATGGAACAAGTCTGAAATGAAAGAATCTTACGATATTCTGGATTCTCATTCAACATGTAAAATAATAAATTGTCTTTATAAATCAATGTTTTGCCTTATGATAGAGTTGGTGTAGCATTGAGATTTTAGAGGGAAAATATGCCTTTAAGACTCTATAACAGATACTAAGTCTTTAATAGCAGGTATATTAAATGTACATCATTTAATATAAATAGAGCGTCCATAGCGAAAAGGGGCCACTCTTTAAATACAGATAAATACTTATTCTGTTGTGCTGTAAAACGCTATTGTTTGCGGGTGTGGTGATATAAGACATAAAACTTTATACATGGGGTATTTTGATAAGAGAGTGTGATGAATATTCAAGGGAGGGCTTGTTTATATAATTTTGTGAAAGGAACCATATGAAATGGGAAGCTGAGAAGGAGCTATTTTTGAAAAGGCGGATCGTTTATCAACCGGTTTGAGGAGGGGGGCATCCTTTTGGGGTGTGGGGAGAAAGACAAGAATAGGGTGTGTAGCACTTTATAGCTATGCTTTTAAAGCGTTTTAATTTTGATCACAAATTAAGTTTAAAATCGCTTTCTGCTTGACAGATGTGAGGACTCTAAAACTTTTTAAAAGCAAATATTCCTCTTTGCTCGAGGCGATTTCATCATAATGGTACGGGGTGTTGTCTTTTTTGATGATATCAGTGTAAAAAAGGCAAGTGGAACATTCAAAATATCGGAAATTTCCTTTAAACGTCCTGCGCTCACGCGATTTAAGCCTTTTTCATATTTCTGGATTTGTTGGAAAGTGACACCTAAATGATGCCCTAATGTTTTTTGAGACATTTTTAGCACTTTTCGCCTAAAGCGAATTTTTTTGCCTACAAAAAGATCAATATTAAGATTTTGAGCTTGCATTTTCCCCCTCTAGGTGCGAGCGCCCTCGCATTGGTATTCCGAGAGCTTGAAAACACTGAACCCTAGTCAGCATTTTGCTTTTAGTGCTTGGAGCACCTGGACATAGGAAAATCTCTCGGAATTCTGGGATACCCACATAGTGGGTTTATTTTTACGCTAGGGTTTCGGGTTTTCAAGACCCCTTTTGATCGTTGCGTATGCGATCAAAACACTTTTCGATTCATAAAGTAATTTTAGGAGATTGGCAATAAAAATAGTTTTTCTTGAGACGGATAGATTTTTTTTAATAGGAGGTTGTTTGCCTTTCAAACTTTTAAGGTTTGCTTACTCAACTCATGACATCAGATATGCATTTTACGAAGGTAAAGCTTGGTTTTTAAGCTCAAGGCACCGCTTACGGTGTTGCTCTTAACCAATAACCAAAATGGCTTGTTTTGATGCGTCTGAGATATCATGATGATAGGGGAAAGCTTTTATGAGTAAAGAGCCCTCATGCAAAATAAACTCAAAACATTATAGATCTGATTGTTGTATATTCACATGTTTGTTTTAGAAGATATTTCTCAATGTTAGCGCCTATTTTACAATGGCGCTTCGTAAAGTATATAGCGTAAAAGCCTCTATGAATGGGATAAAAGCTATATTGCTATCTTTACTGAAAAAAAGATGCTCGGACGACACATACTCTCTGCCAGTTCAAAATATTACGACAGTTTTTGCCTTTGAAAGGGAGCATAAGAGCTATTTTTTCTTTCTTCACGTGTTTTTATCTGTACGCTCTCTGCTTATAATGTGTAAGCGAATAGGTTTTGATTGACTCAATATAAACAAATTTGAAATGAGAAAATATATTGGGCTTTCTCATGATGCATGTTTTTAAGAGGGGGATACGTTTATTTTCTCAGTGAAGAATTTGAGTATTTTAGATAAAAAACTCTATCAACGTCGTTGTTGTTAGAATTAAAATTTTTATGAGAAAAATGAGCATTGGGGAATGATAAGCTTTTGCTATCAAGCATTTTAGAATTTTGCACAACTTAATGATAACTTAGTTATTTTATCATTTCTTATGATCTCTATAGACGATAAAAAGTTGGGATATGGTTTGAGAAAGCAGATGACACAAGTATTATCTTTCGGTAAGTAGTTTTAAAGTAAAAGACAGCTTTAAATGACAAATAGAGATAGGTGCACCATGAATGAACTTACCCATATTGAGACTATTATAGCGCATTATGATGCTGTTTTTTGTGATGTGTGGGGTGTTGTGCATAACGGTGTGCATGCATTTGAACCAGCGTTGAAGGCGTTGTATAAAATCCGACAAATGGGAAAAACTGTCATTTTATTAACCAATTCTCCTCGGCTACAGGAAGATGTTGCTGCTCAATTACAAAGCATGAATGTTCATAGCGACTATTATGATGCCATTATCACTTCAGGGGATGTAACGCGCGATCTCATTCAGACTGCTCCACGTAAAGTTTTTTTCATTGGTTCACAACGTGATTTGGTGCTGTTTGAAGGGTTAGAGTGTGAATTTGTTGAAGAATGGGAGGCTTCTGTTGTCGTCTGTAGCGGTTTTCTTGAAGATTTTGACGAAGAACCCTCTGCTTATGAGGAGATGTTTCGTCGCATGCGGTCGCGGAATTTACCTTTTATTTGTGCAAACCCAGATGTGATTGTCCATTATGGAAATAAAGAATTTTGGTGCGCTGGTGCATTGGCTCGTCTTTATCAACAATTAGGGGGGGAAGTGCGCATTGCTGGAAAACCTCACGCGCCTATTTATGAATGTGCCTTTGAAAAACTTCAAAAAATACGGGGAACAGTAGAAAAAAGTCAAGTTTTAGCTATTGGTGATGGTCTTTTAACGGATATTAAGGGGGCGGCTCACTTTGGTCTTGATGCCCTTTATATTATGGGGGGGATTCATCATTATGATTATACGCAAAAGGGTGTGGTTGATAAGCAAGCTTTGCATTCTTTTCTTGAACATCATGGTTATAAACCACAAGCAATCATGTGGGCACTTCAGTAATGACTAATTTTTTGCGTCTTCAGGGAATTCATATGTTTCCCTCGGCTTGGCGGGGAGCAGTGTTGGCACTTGGAAATTTTGATGGTGTTCATTGTGGGCATCAGGTGGTGTTGCAAAAAGCACTTGATTTCGCGCGTATAAAAAAGAAACCATCTGTTGTTTTAACGTTTGAACCCCATCCAAGAAGTTTTTTTCAACATTCAGCTCCTGTCTATCGTTTGACAGAGGCAGCTGAAAAAGCTGAAATTTTTAAAACCCTTGGTTTTGACGGCGTGATTGAACAGCCCTTTGATGCACAGTTTGCCGCTCTTTCAGCGGACGAATTTATTAAGTCGTTTTTAAAGGAAGTTTTTGATGTTTCAGTTGTGGTGACAGGCGAAAATTTTCAATTTGGTCATCAGAAAAGTGGAAATGTACATCTTCTTTGCCAAAGGGGAGAGAAATATGGATTTGAGGTTGTGCAAGTTCCTTGCGTTGCTCGTCCTCAAGAGTCACAATCTTTGATCATTTCCTCGAGTTTTATTCGGCAACTTCTCTCACAAGGGGAAGTGGACAAAGCAGCCCATTTGTTAGGGTATCACTATCGGATACGCTCCAATATTATTCAAGGTGAAAAACTTGGACGTCTTTTGGGATTTCCTACCGCTAATCAAATGTTGCCTCCCCAAGTTCGTTTGGCTCATGGTGTTTATGCGGTACGTTTGCGTCGTGCGAACGGTGTTTTGTATGATGGTGTTGCAAGCTTTGGTTGTCGTCCAACGGTTGTTAAGGATGGGGCGCCCCTTTTGGAAACCTATTTGTTTGACTTTAACGACGACCTTTATGGGGAAAGCTGTATCGTTTCTTTTTTCCAGTTTTTGCGAGGACAAGAAAAATTTGATGGGCTTGAACCTTTGATTGCGCAAATGCATCGTGATGAAAAAAAAGCAAAAGAAGTTTTAAAGACAGTACAACCATTATCAACGTTGGATAGGCTGCTTACTTTTAAAAATATGTCCTAAACTGATCTGAAAAAGAGAGAAGAGCTGTAAAAATAGCACTTAAAGTGATTATAATCACAAAGATATATTCCAAAACATCGTGGAATATATGTTTTTTCCGTTGTTGAGAGGGAGAATCGAATATCTGAAGATCTGATTTTGGCATCATTTTTTTCAAAGTTAACTTTATGGTTTTTGTTGTCATTCAAAACTTTACTGCTTGTTTCTTTCTGATACGTTAAAACTTATCATAAAAGATGCAGTAAAGAATAAGCAACCAGCCTATTTAGCAATAATAGACGTGAAGAAGGAGAAAGGCTGTTTTTAAAATTTCTTGCGATTTTAAGCTTATAGTTTGATAAAATTTAATTGATGACTTTTTTTATTTTAAAAGGTTATTGTTTCTTTTTTCTAATTTGGCTTATTATGTCATTTATGCTGTATCATCGTTTATGATGAGAGTTGGTTCGTGTAACCTTACGCATGTGATATTTTGTATTATGTAATGAATATTTTTACAAAAGTTTTGTTTGTCGAGTCTTGTGAAGAAGATTAGTGGTCAGCAGCAGTTTTCGTGCTGACCAATCACGTAAACGAGAATGAAGCTGCTGGAAAATGCTTTAAGTTTCGTTTCTCTTGTATATTGTGATGGGGAATGCATATTAAGGAGACTGCGATTGATTGTAGATAAAAGAAATCATTGCGAGAAAGCAGGTGTATTGTTTCAAAATTTCTAATGCTTTTGATGGATAAAGGCACAATTTTGTTGTCGTAACACGTCAATCTTTCAGATTTTCAAGTTAAAAACTATCCATATATTTCCTTTGTCTTTCACAAATGTAACGCCTATAATGCAAAGGAAAGACAGTCTTGTAAGGATATGAAAACACAAAGCCAATAATGTTTTGTTGTTTTTTGATAGAAATATTGGATAAAAGTTAGAACATCTTTCCAATCTATGTTCGGTCTATTCATGACTTTATGGTGTTGTTTTTCTCATAAAACTTTTTGTTTAGCGATTCTCAACGCGAGCAGTATGTTTGAGATAAGGATTAAGGCGCTTTAGTGCTCTCTCTACTGTTACAGCTTTTGTATACCAGATGGGGAGAGTCTATTGCTATATTCATTTGGATAATCTCTGAAACCGGTTTACAGCCTTATTGGGGAAAAATATGAAGTTATAAAGGGGAAAATCAGTCCAGATGACAGTCTTTTTTACATTCGGGTTTGCCACTTTCAAAAGGGTCCAGAGCAATATCTCTTAAATCATGAAAATAACAGCTTCAGGCTTTTGTTGTTCTTTGCATAGGATATCAGGTTCCACAGGTAAAATAAAATGCTGGAATATCCTTGTTTTGCTAATTTATGCACTTCTTTTAAAGAAATATCTCTCAACGCTTCTCATATTCATTTTCATGATGGCTCTCATGAATGGTATCTTGAAAGCTCCGTTGAGCGCTATCATCTTTATGCCTAATAAAAGAGCAATCCGACACCATCCGTTATATTGACAAGCCTTTAGTGTTGTACAGTCTTGGCTATTTGAGAGCGTTTATGAGAGTTTGTTCTTAACTCGTTTTATTTCACACGAATATTTCTTGCTTGTGACATGCAAGAAACACGCTTTTGATTGATTCACTATAAATAGACTTGAGAGAATCTTACGGTATTAGGATTTATCACTCAACGTGCAAAATAATTAATTGTTATAAATCAATATGTCGCAGTTAATCATAGATTATGGCTTACGGCTTTTTTATAAAATACTCTGCATGCCGTTTATTCGGAATATGGGGTTTTCTTAGTGGTTTTACTGTCGTTTTAGGTGTCTGTGGCGTACGAATGAGTTCGTATTGGTAAAGGAAGAGAAAAAGAAGGTGGAGCAGTGATAAAAGGTGAGGTGAAAATAATTTTCTTCGATCATCATATGAATTTTCACGCATTTTTATGGCTTCGGGTGTGTATGCTTGTTGTATATTGAGGAGCAAAGCTTGCTTGTAGAGTTTTATGAAGTGGCAAGCCAAAGGAAAGGCGCAAAACAAAGATTATTGACAGATTGTTTTTTACAAATCGATGCGTATTTAAGAATCTTCGTCTTTTAAGGTGCGTAGGAAATGTGCGAACCCTCTGTTTAAAGACGCGCTAAACGATAAAGATGCAGCGAGCGTGATCCGTGATGACAATAGGCAAGAAGAGGCAGAGAGGCTGTTTTTAAAATTGTTTGCATGGCTTCAACAGCTGACTTTTCTATAGTTGGAGGAGAAATGGGAATGTGATAGGCTTTTATGCCATATTCATTTGCGACCGTTTTAATGCTAGAAAAGTCAGGTTGATGGAGCTCTTCGTGATCGGGGCGGTTACAGATAATTGTTTTAAAACCAGCTTGTGCCAATGTTTTGATATTTTCTATGCTAAGTTGGGCGCTGATAAAAATATCAGGTTCAATTTGTTGTAAATTCATTTTTGTTTATTCCCAATTGCATGATCTTCACGATACCCTCTGGTCTGGTATATAGAAAGAACATAATGAAGGTAAGTTTTTCAGTGGCATCTTAACAAAAATATTCTTTTTGTCGAGAAGATCTATTTGGGAAAAATGAGCTGTAAGATGCAAAATATCTCACTCCGCAACATGTTCGTTATGCGATCTTATAAAAGACGGATGTTTGGTCTTTATGGATAATCTATAGTGTTTACTCAGCATAGACATTTCATTGTGTTGTTTGTTTACGCGCTTGCTAGAGGTACCCTTATTTCTCTTAAGCCCATTTTACTCTGTCGAGCGTCAAAGAGTATAAAATTCATGGATCACCACCCTTTTTACGCTTATGAAGAAGGAAGTCGGCACCTATTATATTTGCCAACCCCCAATATTGTAATAGTTCTTGGTACTGGAGATTCTGCATAAGAAGCATTTTAAATCCTTTCTTGTACAGTTTTTACCGCCAGCCCTGATTGTACGTACAAGAGATATGATTTTGATTAATTTAATATAAGAGGCATGAAATGAGAGAATCTTCCTGATTTCAGCTCTCTCATTCAACGCGTAAAACAATGAATTCTCCTTATAGTTTGTTGTATATTCAGAGTGGAGCTTGTTTGTAGAGTTGCATTAAGTGGATTGCATGAAGGGAGAATCCCAAAAGGCCAGTGCAAAATAAGAAGCTGGATCATTTACAGCGCATTGTTTACAGATCGACATGGATTTAAGAATCTTCGTTTTAGGGTGGGGGGGGGAGAAGAGCATGCCTCTTTTAAATTTATTTTGTTATTTTCAAGAATATCATCTTCATAATGTTTTGCTCATGTTAAAGAATATTATAAAAAATTGCGGGCTATTGTTATTTATCCTGAAAATGGGAGAAATGGTTATTTTGCACGTATTGGATGCTTGTTTCTTTTATTACTTTCAGTATAATCGTAAAAACGATAATACTGAAAGGCGTAATGGATGATCATTGGACTTTTGAATCAAAAGGGAGGTGTCGGAAAAACGACGTTGAGTGTTAATCTTGCTGCCAGTTTTGCACGTACTGGTACACGGGTATTGCTTATTGATGTTGACCCACAGGGAAGCGCATTGGATTGGGCTGCTGTACGTGAAGATGCTCCTTTGTTTTCAGTTATTGGTTTACCGCGTGCAACGGTTCACAAAGAGATTACACAGATTGGTCATGGTTATGATCATATTATTATCGATGGTCCTCCGCGTGTGACGGATCTTGCTCGTAGTGCTCTTATGGCTTCGGATTTGGTGCTTATCCCTGTTTTGCCTAGTCCCTATGATATTTGGGCAGCGGATGGAATTGTAAAGCTGATTGATGAAGCACGCGTTTATAAAGAAAATCTCAAATCTGCTTTTGTTATTAATCGTAAAATCGTCAATACAGCGATAGGGCGCGATGTGAACGAAGCTCTTGGCATATACCCTGTGCATGTTCTTTCTTCTAGTGTTGCGCAGCGCGTGATTTTTGCAGAAGCAGCAGCACAGGGGAAGGCCGTTTATGAAGTTGATAAGCAAGGACCCGCAGCGGCAGAGATTGAAGCGGTTGCAGCGGAAATCAAGGAGTTAGCACGATGAGTAAAAAAATTAAAATTGGCACAAAACCAACCAATAAATCAATTCCTTTAATAGCGGATGCATGGATAGGAAGCCACAAAGGGAGCATGAGTGGAGGTATGAAACGCCTCACGATTGATATACCAGAAAGTTTGCATCGGTTGATTAAGGTCAGTTGTGCAAGTCGTGGAACTAAAATAGCTGATGAGGTCCGCGAATTGCTTTCACAAAAATACGGAAAAGTGTAAAAAATGATACGATAATTTCATTGCTTTGAGTGCTTTTTCTAGAGATGATATCGATTGTTTTTATACGAAGTTAATAATAAAAGTGCTCTTCTTTTTTCACGATGGTTGCTTCATTCAAGTTGTTTTTCATAAGGTTCTGTATCATCGCATGAAAGAGCTATGAGTTTGCGAAAAATTCTCCGTTTCAAACTTTTCCCTATAAATGTGATAATCATCATACTACTTGTGATCTTATCCGCTAGATGAGTAGATAAGTTTATTCTTCCATAAAAATTATCTTGATAATGATTTTAAACATCAGGTTATTTTTTTGTTTATTGTACTTAATACATGCGTAAATAATGTAATTAAGAGTAGCGTTGATTATTTTTTTCTGTTATTCAGCAATCCGTTTTATTAAATTATATTCATGTTTATAAAGGGGGGGATAAAAATAAGTAAAATTTACTGATATTGACGCGCTATAATTTTTCCTAATAAACAAAAGAAGTCATTGAGCATATTATAGACAATATTTCTTACATTTATATGATTTTATAGTCTTAAATAGTTAATGCCAGCTGTAATGGTACGCAAGGCAATAGGCTTTTTTCTTCAATTGGAATGTATAAGATTGCTTTTTTAGCATTTCTATTGGCTTTTAAAAAGTGCAGGGGGACTTAAAGCTTTCTTTCTTTTCCGGTGGTTTAGAAATGATAAGAGCGCAATTAGTTGACTAAAAGCTGTATTCTTTCGTTTGCAGGGAATTTGCAATGGGTATAGGCATGACGAATTTGGGGTAAGATATCGTGCTGCTTCTCGTTACCAAGAGGTTCTTGAAGGAAAAGAAATGATTAAAAAGCTTTTTGAGAATGTCAAGATATCAGAATTTTTGCTGAAGTTTTAACACTTCAAATACAAAGAGCTGCCGTGCAGATAATGTTACAAATGCAAGTCTGATAAATGAAAGCGGCTCTCATGATTTAACATGTTTGCGTTGAAAATGTGCGTATTTGCAAAGGAAAATTAGACGCAAGGTCACAATATAGGAGGGGATGTGAATCCAAAGATATTGTTAATAAAATATAAAACAAAGAGAGGGGTTAAATCATGAACAAGATCATTATAACAGTGCTGCTGCTTTGCGTAGGACTTGTCGTTTCTGGTTGTGAAAAAACTTATAGCGTAGCAGAGTTTAAGAAAGATAAAAAATTGATGCAAGAATGGGGAAAGAAATGCGATAAAATGGGCCCCTCTGCTTTTGAAACCAAGAATTGTCAAAATGTCATGCAAGCCGATATGGAACTTTTTCAAGAGCATTATAGAAATCTTGCAAAGGAACTTCGTGAAAGTAGCAAAAAGGGGAATGAAACTGAAAAAAAGCAGGACAACAATTAAATCATAAAAAATATATTGATAGCGGTATTTTTCTTTGTACGCGATTTATCATCATAGGTTCGGAAAAATCGCGTACAGAAGTAGATTTTTAAATTTTTGAAAATGCACAATGAACCGAATGTACAATTTTAATCGGGTGCTAAATTGTGTCCTAAACTTTGTAAATTTGAAAAAAGGGGAATTTTATTGATGAATAAAGCCATTATTACAGCATTGCTGGTTTGTACTGGACTTGTCGTTGCTGGTTGTGAAAAAACTTATAGCGTAGCGGAATTTAAGAAAGATCCCAAATTACTCAATCAGTGGTTAGAGAAATGTTTTATTGCAGGAAGTTTTGATTCAAAAAATTGTAAAAACGCAGAACAAGCTGAATTAGAAACTCGTAAAAAATGGGGAATTTTTGGCTCTGGAAAGGACGACCAAGAAAAAACTGAAGATAAAAAGGAAGGGAATTAAATTATGAATAAAGTCATTATTACAGCATTGCTGCTTTGTACTGGACTTGCTGTTACTGGTTGTGAAAAAACTTATAGTGTAAAAGAATTTAAAACAAATGAAAAATTATACGAGGAATGGGCAAAGAAATGTGAGAACGATGATTCACCGCTCAAATCCTCTCAAAATTGTAAAAACCTTCGACAAGCATATGTAGAACTTTTTTTAAGGCCCTAAATTGTGTCCTAAACTTTGTAAATTTGAAAAAGGGGAATTTATTGATGAATAAAGCCATTATTACAGCATTGCTGGTTTGTGCTGGACTTGTCGTTTCTGGTTGTGAAAAAACTTATAGCGTAGCGGAATTTAAGAAGGATCCCAAATTACTCGAGCAATGGGCAATGAAATGCATGATATCAGAGGATTTAGATTCTCAAAATTGTAAAAACGCAGATAAAGCGTATCGTGAAGTTCATGCCCGAGATTGGCCTGGTTCAAGCTTTGTACATGATGACGAGAAAAAAACTGAAGAGAAAAAGGAAGGAAATTAAATCATGAATAAAGTTATTATTACAGCATTGCTGCTTTGTACTGGACTTGTCGTTGCTGGTTGCGAAAAAAACTACAGCGTAGCGGAATTTAAGAAAGATAAAACATTACTCGAAGAGTGGGCAAAAAAATGTGAAAAGCTGGATCAATCTTCTATGGAGAAATCTAAAAATTGCCAACATGCCAGACAAGCATATATGGAACTTATGTTTGGCATTAATTAAAAACATACAGTTCAATAAATAAGGAATTTTTTAGTTCTTGATTCTATTGCGTTTTTAGGCTCTCTCTAACTTTTAGAGAGTCTTTTTATGGCTTCAAGAATTAGTCGTTTACGATCAGTACTCTTTGTGTAAACGTATGCTATACTGTCATTTGTTCAGCTCAAAAGTGCTTTCAATTGTAGATAGTATTGCCTCCCAATGAGTTGTTACGTGTTACTGCTAATTTTTTAATGTTTTGGTTACATGTATTTAAAATATGAGATTAAATCTATCTTTGGGGTGTTTTTTTGCGTTTATCACAAATAAATGTTTCATCACACTAAGATCGTCTTTAAGTGTTGCGGCTAATTTCGGAAAAATTAGGAGGAAACATTTGTTTGGAAATTACTTTCTCTGTTTTAATAAAGAGAAAAACATTCTGAATAGAATTATTATTGTTTCATACTCAAATGTTTTTCTCGAACTATTTTTAAAAAATTTCTTTTGATTTGAGAATATTATAACATTAGTTAAGTTGTGAGACAGTTTTGCTAGGACGGTTTTGCTGGATGTGTGAGGAATTGAGCGCTCTCCACATCTTTTCATTTTTCTCCTCTCTCTTTTCTGAGTTTACAAGGGTTTTCCTTGTTATTTTTTTATCTTAATTGTGTTGTAATATTATCATGTTGAGCGGTGGAGCGCATATAAAACTTTACGTATGAGGTGTTTTTTGTTCTCGAGTGTGTGATGAATGTTTTTCTGAATAACACTTTGATTTATAAAAATAATTTAATTATTTTATGTTGAATAAGGATCTCGAATAACGTAAGCTTCTCTTATTCCAAATCTGTTCTCGGTTGAATTAATTAAAACCATCTTCTTGCATGGTACAAGCGGGGAGAGCCGTGTGGATAAAAACTGTTGAAGAAAGACGTAAAAATGCCTTTTATGAATTATCTCAAGTGCTAAAGGTTTGTTGGCAACATTTGGGGCTGGAAAAGTGTGTGATGCTGCTGGTTTATTCTTTCATAAGGGTAAAGATGGTGTTCAATAGATTTATCATAAGCTTCATGAAATATTATTCTTTAGAATTGTGATATGCCCTGAAGGGGAAATTTACTCAATAAAGAGACAAATTATTTACAGATCATATCTGATAGAAAATTTCGTTTTTTAAGGTGGGAGTGAAGTTAAGATTCAAGATAGCGTGAAAAGACGGACACTGATGGTTAAAAATGCATACAAAAAGCAGAGTTTATACTCAAATAGTTGCAAGCGATGTTTGAAATTGGGTGTGTGGTTTATCTGTAGAATTAAAATTTTGCTTTGCTCTTATGTGAAATTAAGATGCTCATTTGCACAGATTATAAAAAGCCAAAAGAGTATGCTTAGTATATTTCTATTACGAGAACTAAAATAACAACAAAAGCATTGATGGTGATAATCAAGGTTGAATAAAGCATAGCGGCTTTTACGAGATCAGCCATAAAAACCTCTTTCTGTTCTTTTTGAGGTGATTTTATGAATAACAATATGTTACAATCTGTAATATATGCTGATACAACATATTCGGCAAGCTTAAAATCGTTCCTTTTTTTATAAAAGCTTAAGGAGTTGGAGTATTGTGAATCCTAAAAAAGAAAGCTTTAAAAGGACTATTGATTGATTTTGTAAGTTTTGTGTTGCTGGAAACTTTTTTTATCCTGTTATGCTATAAAGCACTGTCATTTATAACGGTAATATAAGACATATAAGTTTTCTTGGAACGTTTAAGTATTTTTTAGTGTACGATGAATATTCGTAGGTTTATTTGTTGAGTCTTTCGTTTAAGTGAAGCAGATGAGGGGAAAGTCAGGAGAAGATCGTTTGACAAAAATTCGGACTGCGTACAGAGCCGATTGAGTTAAGATCTTAGTCCTTTAAGGTGAGCGGCGGAAGATAAAAATGTTTTCTGATCGTTTATCTCATAGCAAGATTGGTTAATGCTGCTCTAATGGGGCATGTTTTGCACAAAAGTAAAGAACGCTCCAAAAGAAATATACTTATGTTGTATATTAGTATATTTGTATTGCATATTTATGTACTTGTTTTAAAGAAATATCTCTTAACGCACACGAAAGACATTTTACGATGACATTCATAAATGGTATAACGGTAAATGTGAATAGTATAACAGTAAAGCTCTCATGAAATAATATAAACTTTGAATAATATAAAAATCTATAAAATGCTATCATCTTTATACTTATGAAAGAGCAAGTCACAATCATCGTACGCTTGCTTCCAATGTTTATTATAGTTCTTGGCATTTGCTAAGGTTCATAAGAAGTCTTTTTCTTTCAGCGTATTTTATCAACACATCAGGGCGTTGTTTGTGATGTGCAAGCAAGTGATTTTAATTTATTCAACATGGAATAGATTTGAAATGTGATGATTATGAAAGAGAAGAGCTGCATTTAAAAGGTTGAAAACGAGAGAAAGATCGTAAACAAAAATTGTACCTTGATTATAAAATGATTGTTTCTCTGTTTTTATACCAGTAGCGCATGTAAAGTCGCGATATTAAGAGCAAACTGTGTTATGGAATGAAATAATCTGTAAGAAGATGCTGTGAAAATTCTGAAAATATCAATGGGGGGAGCGTTAAGCATTATGCATTGGATAATATTTTGATTTATAGATGATAATCTATCGTTATTCAACTTGAATTAGATCCCTTAATACTGGACATTTTTTCATTCCAAATCTGTTTCGTGGTGAATTAACCAAAACAATGTCTTTTGCAGTTACAAGCAGGGAGCTCCCATGCGCAGAGAAATTGTACAAGAAAGGCCATGCTTTATGAACCGTCTCAAGTGCCAAGGGTATCAGAACATAAGGGGTTAGAAAAATATGTGATGGTGCTGGCTTGCTTCTTTTATTAAGCGTAAAGATGGAAAGTGCTCAATGGATTTTATACATGTCATGGAAGATTTATCATTATACCATTGATGGGCCGCGGTGCGAAATAGGCTTGGGTGCACTTAAGAGATATTTCTTTAAAACAAGCGCGTAAATATGCGATTGAAGACGTATCGAACTGATTGGCTAAGAAACTCTTGAAAAGGTTCAAAAAATCTTATATAGTCGTTCATTGCAAAGAAAAGCGAATGATAATTTAAAAAAGGAAGATTGATGGCTGTTTAGCTATTTGAAGATGTCTTTTTTTATATTGCTGTATGGCTGATCTGTTCGAAAGAACATTCTTTTTGTGTTTTATGCGAAATACTGCATGTGTGCAGAAAGAGCATGGGAGAGGGGGTGTCCTTTTGAATGGGTGCAAACTGATCTTGTCGGGCGCCATCTTATGGGGCGATGGAAGGTATACAAGTTTAAGTGCAGAGAGAGCCATAAGGTTATGGAGGGTAAAGTGCTTCTATCAGTAAAATGCTGAAATTTTTAATGGGCTTATGTCTTTATATGCTGCAAGATAGGCTGCGGTTTTTTGTCGGCAGATATTTTTGTGGCTGAAGTTTTCGTGAAAGCATTGTTATTTTCTGTTGAAGATGAGTTCGTGATAAAATCGGCAAAGATAAAATCGGCAAGGCGAAATAGACAGAGCAAATATGGAAGTTTCGATATTGCTGGAAGGTTTAAGTCTATAGCGTTTTTATGGATTAGTATAGCCGCAATGGTGGTTTTGGAGCAAAGCAAGAAAAATATTTGAGAGAACGCGTTGAAAGTTGAAGTGGTATACGCTTTGAAGGATTGTCGTGCTGTTGTTTGAGCAATGTTTGCACCACGAGCTTGGTTGAGTGTATCAGCATTGAAGAGAACCTGTTTAGTCTCCCTCATTTGAAAGTAAGATTGAACAATAGTGTTGAAGGGGAAGTAAAAATGTCTGTAGTGCAATATGGTGATGATAGTTTTGCGGCAAAAGCAAAAGTTCTTGATAACAACCTTATTGATCGTGATTGGGCGATGACAAAATTTGTTGCTGCTGTTAAAGGATTAGCTCAAGTTGTTGATTATGAAAGCAATATGCTAGAGAGTAGTGGTGTTCCAGATTACGAAGAAATAAATTTGCGTAAAATACGTGGTTTGCGTGATCTTAATAAATCCATGAGTGATGTGAAGCGCTATATGAATCAAGATATTGAGCATGAGGTTGAAAGTTTGTTGTCTGATTTACAAGAAAAATTACAGCGTAATAGTGAATTACTTCAAACACATTTAAATGCAGTTAATGATCTTTCTAGAGCTATACAACTATCTGGACGTGCAAAAGAAATAGAGGAATAAATTCAAATCTGATTAATACGGGCTGTTCTAAGTAATGACAATGATTAGGTAGGGCAGTTGATTTGGATAAATAGTGCGTTTAGTGAGTAGACTTGTTTTAAGTGCATTTGGATATTTAAATTATTATCCTGATGTACTGTAAAACGCTGTTCTTAAAACAATGTCTTTTAAGGTGTCGTGATGTGAACCGCATGCGGTGAGAAGCTGGCTAGAAGAGAATTCAGAGAAGGCGGATTATTTACAGAGAATTGTTTACAGACTAAGTCAGTAGGGAGCTTCATTTTTTAGTTTAGGCAGAGGCGCGATCAAGAGAATATTTAGACCAGCCTGTGATGCCTTAAAAACAGCTTCCTTGGGGCTGTGGTAATGTAAGGTTTATACATTGAGTCTTTTGCTTGCATTTAGCAGATCTGGCGGCGACTTACTCTTCCGTGCTTTAAGGCAAAGTACTATCAGCGCTGGAGTGTTTCACGACCGAGTTCGGGATGGGATCTGGTGCGTTCACTCCGCCATAACCACCAAGTCAGCAAAAAGCATGAATGATGAAGAGTATGTGATGAATATTGCCTATAAGCTTCATGGAATATTGTCCTTTAAAGTGTGATGATATGACGCGGTTCGTTGTTTAAATCTATAGGCTTGAGATAAAAATTAAAGCGGTTTATTATTTCCTTCTGTTGTTTTAGTTTTTGTATGTCAGATTGGAGAGAGCATCCCGATCTGAGTGGACATAGTGCGTATATCTTTGTTGGCGTAATATTTGAAATGGGGAGGCAATCTCATTGGGAAAGAATAAAGAGGTAGAAATCAGCTTCCCTCTGTTCCGCCGTTCTTTAATTTAGCTTTATGTCTTTCAAAAGTATCTAAAGCACTATCTGTTAAATAATGAAGATTCCGCATTGTTTCACGCTTTTTTTATTGTGTTTTTTACTGCGGGCATGTCCTTCATGCACGACAAAATACTCAAAATAGAATGGATTTGTTATTCCTAATTCACGGCCTTGTTTTAAAGAGATATCTAAGCTCTCAAGTCTATTTCGTGATGGTGTTTGTGGGGCGGCGCAACGACATCTTTGATGCAACGGTGCTTGTGAATGGTATAATAAGAAAGTTCCCATGGAAATAATATAAAATCTATAGGGCGCGACCATCTTTATGCTTAATAAAAGAGCAAGTTGATATTGTTATATTTTTCAAACACTGTCATATTCTTTGTTTGATCCCAATGTTGCTACAGCCCCTTGGCACTTGAGATAGTTCATTAGAGGCATTTTTAATCCTTTCTTAATAGTTTTTTATCCCTATGGCTCTTCCCCCTTGTCACTTGTAAGAGATATGTTTTTTGTTGATTCAACATGGAACAGGTCTAAAATGAAAGAATCTGACGATATTCTGGATTCTCATTTAACATGGAAAACAATTAATTGTCTTTATAAATCAATATGTTGTCTTATAATGGAGCTGCTGTAGCATTGAGATTTTAGAGGAAAAACTTGCCTTTAAGAATTTATACCAGATACTAGTCTTTATAGCAGGTATATTAAATGTACATCATCTAAAATAAATAGAGTGTCCACAGCGAAGAAGGGGCTGACTTTTTTTAAAAATATGCATGAATGCTTATTCTGTTGTGCTGTAAAAACATCATCGCTTGAGGTGTGGTGATAATATAAGATATAAAACTTTAAGGGGTATTTTGATGAGAGAATGCTAAAATATTCAGTTTTTTATTCAATATGCAAAAGAAATATTATAGGTCAAAATCTTCTTTGATGTGATAATGATTTTTGAGAATTTTAAAAAATATATAAATTTAAATAAAAAAAGCAGCACTTTGTGCTGCTTTTTTTATTTAAGTTAAAATTAACTTCTGCTTTAGAAACGATAACGTATTCCGCCAGACAAATTGGTGCCAGATACACCGGATTTTTGCAGTTTTTGCCGATAGCTGATATCGGCGTTTAGTACGATCTTTTGAGAAAGATATGCGTTCACCCCCATGCCTCCCTCAACTGAAGAACCGGTAGGATCAACATGAAAGGTATCAGCAATTTTTATTGTTTTACCATCGCCAAAAGTTCTGATAACATTCATTTTACCATAGAAGGAAACAGCCTTGTTTTCTTCAACAGCCATTATCGTTTTTGTTAAACGTCCACCAAAACGGATCAACCATTGATGTGGATTGCCCATATCTACTTTTAAGCCATTGGTATCTGAGAAAATACCAAACATGAGATTTTGATAAATGAATTGAGCTTGTGGTTCAAAGACCAGCCCTTTTGTATTGGTTGCTAATTTCTGACCAATGGTTGCAGATATATTAAGCATCTCGGTACCATCCAATTTTGCGGCATTCCCAACAAGAGCTGTGGTAATATTTCCTTTTAAGGTTCCGTAAGAAAGAAGAGCGTTGACATATATACCATTGCTATGCTGGATGCCGCTATAAGCGGTAAGTGACCATTTATCAAGCGTTGTCTTTTCAGAATCTTGCATCTCTTTTGGCGTAAAGGCAAGCTTTCCGTACGTTCCTAAAAGACCAAAATATGCGCTTATGTCTTTGCTTTCTAAGGCGGCTAATATGCCCCCTAATTGTAAGGCAGTATAGTTTACATCAGCACCATAACCATAGTGCAGTGGATCGCGGTTGGAAGATAGGGTGACCTTCTCGCCGTAGGAAGAGAAAAAGATACCATTCTTTATATTGTCTTTTGCCCCAAATACTGTTGTTCGCATATTGTCTAACAACGTGTTTTGATTGTTTACATCAGTAAATCCAGCAGAAAATAAAGTATTAGATATGGTTAAATAGTTTGCTACCTGTGGTAAAAGGGCTCGAACCTTTTTATCCTTATCAATGTAGGCATTCTGTAAGCGAAAATCCCAGAAATTACTGTTTTTACCAAAAAGATTTTGGCTCTCATGAGATGTTCCAGGTTTATAGCCTGTAAGTACATACTTATAAGGTTGTTTCCCTATTGTCATATAGTTTCCTGCTAACGTGAAGGAATTTTCATTTGCTTGTCCGGAAACTTGAATGATTGAAATCCCATGTGTCCCTAAAGGAAGTGACGCCATGCGTTCTTCCCAAACAGCAGAGCTATCGGTTTGGAGATTGATGTGAACAACAGTACTCCCTGAGACATCACCATTAATCACAATGCGATCAGTTTGTTGTTCCGTGATAGGAGAATGTTTATCCCATTGAGTGTTTACATAAATCTCTGCAAGACCCGCTGTACTATAAACCGCTGCTGTGTGAGTTGTTTCGTCTTCTTGCGAAAGATTAGGTCCTATAAACAGAGTTTGATAATGTCCCTCAATGGGCTTGTCAAACATAATGGCGCTGTTTGTAAGGTGCAATTCAGAAAGATTAGAGTATGATTTTTCATCAACACCAAACTGTCTATAGTCATTTAAAATATTATCATTATTTGTGGCATTTTTATTCGCCTTTACAAGCCATTTCGTCCTCTCTTTTAGATCAAAAACTGTTCTATTATCTTTAGAAGTTCTTACCCGACCTTCTAAAGAAGAGTGGTCTGCAACTAATGTAATGGTGTTTGTGGAGGCACTTTCGTTCTTGATATTTTTTAATAAAATATCGGCATGAACTTCTGAATTTTTAAGGTTGACTTTCCCGTTTACGCCTGTTCCATAAAGGTTGATACCGCTACCATGTTCAACGAAAAGCTTTGTATTCTCTAGGGTTACTTTATCAGCAATATTGGCTACATCTTGTTCTTGAACGGCATTGGTGTTCCTTTCAGCATTGCGTGTATATCGTTTTCTAGGGGCATTATACGGATTGTTGCGGAAAATAATACCGTCTGCTTCATAATTTCCCGTGACATGGACGCTTGAATCCTTAAGTTTGATTGTGCCCTCCATGTTTACCAAACCAGCTGTTTCTGCTGTTACAGTAATGCCTGTAGCATCAATTTCTCCACCATCTGATACACTTAGTGCAACAAAACGCGCATCAACTGTTCCCCCTATCATGTTGACTTTTGAATTATTTCCCTCTGCATGTACAGCAAAACCATTGTCTTGAATTTTTTTGTTATGTAGCGTTATGGTCTTACCGTTTTTAGCTTCAACTCCAGCGCTTATATCCTCAATTTGTGTAGACTTTTCAGGTTGTTTTATTGGTGATATTGGTTTTTCAATCTCTGATTTTTCAGATATTTTTTGTGCAGATGAAGATTGCACTGGCGCTGGCTTTGCAGATTTTGGTGGTACCAGTAATCTTGTTTTTTCAGTTTCTACTCTTAAAGATATTGGCTGTGCGAGTTCTGGTTCATTAGATGTTGGTATTTGCTCTGTTGTTGGTTTTGTAGGTTCCGTTCTTGTAGGTTCAGACTTTGTAAGTGCTGGTTGTAAATTCGGTGAAGGTTGTGTAGGTTCTGGCTGTGAAGACACAGCAGAATTCGATAGTGTTTTTTCGCTGGAAGAGTCTGCAGAAGAGGAGGGCGCCCCTGAACGTCTTCTAGATTTTGCTTCCATTCCTGTTGTTGAAGATTGTATAATAGGAGTGTTTTGTGTTGTAGGGTTAGATTGTACACCTTCTGTAACTTTAGTCTTTGGTGTTTGTGTACTTCCTTGACTAAGATCAGAGTTTTGTTTTGAAGAAGAAATTATATTTCCAGCTGAATTTCCTTCAAGTTGTGTTTTGGGAGGTAGAGTGCTTGTAGAAGTAGGCGTTGTAAGTTTACTTCCTGTAGAAATAGGGCTTGCGCTCGTTCTTGTGGAGCTAGGTGCTGTAGGGGGAAGGAGGCCATTAGGGGTTGAAGATGGATATGATGGCATAATTCGCCCGATTCCATCATATGGATCTTTATACGGATCAAAAACTCCGGATAGATTTATTTGTGACTTGACACGAGCAGGTTGTAGAGAAGAAGAATCTATCGTTGTTGATGGATTTGTACTATGAATAGCATAAGACAAACCGCTGGAAGAATAAAACAGAACTCCGGAAACTGTGTATAGTAAGAAGCTTTTTTTCATATGGATGTATTCCTAAAATATTTCCCCCTCTCTCATAAAAAGTAAAACTTTGACCTCATTATGTCTCTTTTGTAAGAGACAAAACGAAACATAATGAGATCTCTTCATATTTCAAGATAAGGAATACAAGTATTTTTAAAAGTGATAGCGTATTCCAGCGGAAATATTTATTGCAGAGATGCCAGCTTTTTTGAATTTATGTTGATAGCTGAGATCACTATGAAGCTGAATATTTTGTGATAAGTGTGTGTGAATACCAAAACCACCTTCGATTAAAGATCCCATAGCTGCAAGCTGAAAATTTTCACTAAAAGTTTTGATCATGTTCAGTTTGCCGTAGAAAGAAACAGCATGTCCTTTGTTTTGCGTTAAACGTCCGCCAATACGGAGCAGCCATTGATAAGGATTACTTATGTCTATTTTAGAGTTATCGTCATCTGAGAAAGAGCTCCTATCTGATAAAGAACCAAGCATGAGACGTTGATAAACAAGTTGTGCTTGCGGTTCTAGGATTACACCTTCCAAACTGGTTGACAGTTTTTGACCAACAGTTGCAGCGGCTCCTAATGTTTTACTATTCTTCACTTTTGAGGTATGTTTGATGAGAGCTGTAGCGTGATTTTCTTTGAAAATTCCATAAGAGAGAAAGGCACTTGCATAGATGCCACTGTCATGCTGAATATTTCCATATGCGGTGAGTGACCATTTATCAAACATATTTTTTTGAAAGCTCTCCTTGTTTTTAGGAGTAAAAGACAGTTTCCCATATGTTCCGAAAAGACCAAAGTTGCTGCTGATATTTTGATCTTTTAGCGCTATTAGTGTTGCTCCTGCTTGCAATGCAGCATAGCGAATATCTGCTTGGATACCATCTTGTTTTGCTTGAACCTTAGAAGAAAAGGTGCTTTTATTGCCATAAGATGATAAGAAAACGCCTCTCTCTGGATGATCTTTGGGTTCAAACATTGTTATTTGCATATTGTCTAACAAGATATTTTGATTGTTGACATCACTAAACCCAACAGCAAACATCGCAATAGGCATGGTTAAAGAACTTTCTCCTTGTGGTGTAAGAGTTGTGCTTTTGTCTGTTCCATCAAGAGAAGTAGAAGCTGCGGTTGCTTTATCATCATCTGTAAGTTTAGAGGTGCTCTCTGTCGCAGCGGTAGCGGTATTCTCAACCTTTGGGAGCAATTTCATATGCGCTTTTTCTGATGTATTAAGAGTCGTTTTTGATTCCGAGGAAGTGGTGTTTGTTTGGGGATCAATATCAGATTGCGAATTTTCATTTATTTTAGGCTGTCTCATTCCATGATCTGTTCTTGTGAATGAATTGTCCTTGTGTTGGGCAGCAACATGAGCGGGTGGTAATTTATCACTAGCGCGTCTTTGTTTTGTACTGGAGTCAATAAGAGGTTGTTTATTCTTTTCAGATGCAGGAGGGGATGTTTTTTCTTTTCTCTCCACGTTGGTTATTCCATCCGCGTTCAAAGTCTCTAATACTGCTTTGCGTAAAGTATTGGAAAGTTCCTTGTTTTGTCCTTGTAAGGCAGTATCCACTTGTGCCGCCTTATGTAATATTTCTGCTGTATTTTGCAGTTTGTGCCAATCACGATTGTCTTGGCTTACCCATTGTTGGTGTGCAGCATTAACACGCTGTTGGTTATCAGCTTCAAGGATTGCTGCCGCCTTTACGGCATCGGAAACTGCTTTGTCGTAGCCACGTAATAAATTTTCTCTTGTTTTTAATCGATTCTGACGTAATTGTTCAAGTTTTGCTCTGGCTTGCATCATGATTTGCATATCTTGATGGTGTTTGTTTGCCATGGCTTGGGCACGTATATTATCCATTTCACGGTTCACCACGTTTATATGAGCACCAGAACCATAACGACCTGCACCTGCAAAAGAGCTGTTAATCGTATCTCTTACACGATCCATATGATTTTCAAGTGCTTGGTTGAAGTGCGAATTATCCTCCATCATGGCGCCAGAGGCTATCTTTTCAAGATTTTTTTCTGCTTGTGTTGGTGTGTTTATTAAATCAATAGCACGGCGATATTGTTCAGGTAATTTCATAATCCCTTCAATGGCATGGCGTTCCTGGGGGCTTAGAGCAGAGGCGGTGCTGGTAGATGTGAAGTTAAAAGAAGAAAAAAATAAAGCACAAGCGGCTGTACATAACAAAAGATTCTTATGCATAGAGATGTTCCTTAAGATATTTTCTTTATTTTGCTAAAAATGAACCACTTTTTGACACATTACGGTTTTTTGTAATGTAGTTAAGCAGCACTGTTTTCATCTCAGCGCTGCTTATGCGTCAAAATAGAGAGCTAAGATTTCTAAAAGCGATAACGCATTCCTCCGGAAAAATTAATTCCAGAGAACCCAGCTTTTTGAAGTTTATGTTGGTAATTAACGTCAGCATGAAGTGCGATATTTTTAGAAAGCTGCGCGTTAATGCCAAGCCCACCTTCAAGGGAAGAGCCCATAGAATCGAGATGGAAAGATTCCATAACATCGATAGTGCGCTCCTCACCAAAAGCTTTGATGACATTCAATTTACCATAAAAAGAAAGAACACGATCTTTTTCAATAGGAAGCATTGTTTTTGTTAAACGCCCTCCAATACGGACCAACCATTGATAAGGGGGCTTTATATTAACTTGGAAGCCATCAATATCTGAAAGAGTGCCAAAGGCAATATGTTGATAAATAAGTTGTGCTTGTGGTTCAAAAGACAGCCCTTCAACACCAGTTGCTAGTTTTTGTCCAACGGTAGCTGATATATTTAATGTATCCGTATTGTTTAATTCTGTGGTGTTGCCGATAAGGGCTGTTGTAATATGTCCGTTTAAAATGCCGTAGGAGAAAAGTGCATTAATATAGAGACCATTGTCATGGTGGAGATTCCCATATACCGTAAAGGACCATTTATCCAGTATGCTTTTGTCAGAACCTTCCATGTCCTTTGGCGTAAAAGCGAGCTTTCCATATGTGCCTAAAAGACCAAGATTCGCGGTTATATTTTGATTTTCTAACGTTGTTAATGTCATGCCTGCTTGTATAGCAGCATAGTGAACATTAGCACCATAACCATATTCCAATGGACTACGGCTGGAAGATAACGTCATCTTGTTGCCATAAGTCGATAAAAATATCCCTTTTTGTTTATGACCTTCTAATCCAAAAACTGTTGAGTGCATATTATCTAACAGTGTATTTTGATTGTTTATATCAGCCAAGCCAGAGGAGAATATTGCATTATGCATAACCAAATAGCTTGCCATTTGAGGAACAAGAGCTTTGATTTTTCCTTCATCATCAAGAGTCGCATTTTGTAGACGGAAATCCCAAAACTCTTCACTTTCTTGCAAGAGACTTTGCTGTTTGTCAGCTCTCCCACGGCTAGATGTTGGTCCATAGCCATTTAATACATATTTATAGGGCAATCCACCCATTGTAGTGTAGCCATTTGCCAGCGTGAAGGCGGCTTCCTCTGCTTTTCCAGACACCTGAACAAGTGAGAGACCACGCGCATTCAAAGGAATTGAAACTTCATCATTATCGAATGGTTCTGCACGCTTTGAAAGATTGTTGAAATAGATCGTTGTGGTGCCTGAGACATTACCATGAACGAGAACACGGTCAGTTTTTTGTTGTTCTTTTATAAGACCATTACTCCATTCGGTATTAAAGTAAATCCTTGCGTTGCCCAATGCATTGTAAACCGTTGTTGCATCGAAGCTTCTGTTTTGCTCTGCTTTTGCAGCTTCAGCTGTTGGCTGTTTTCCCACATGCAAGGTTTGATATTGATTGTCTGCTAGTTTATGCGGCGCATTAAATGTAATAGAGCTATTATTAAGGTTCAATACTGAGACAATAGACTGTGCACGTTGTTTAATATCAGTGAGCAAGTATCCTTTAGAGCTGTCAAATTCTTTGTCTACTTCAAATTGACTAATCTTTAGGGACCACTTGCTGTTATTATTGAGAGTAAAAATCGTTGTATTTTGAGGTAAAGTCTTTGCTCGTCCTTCTATAATCGAATTGTCAGCGCTTAATATAAAAGTGCGAGGATCGATATCTTTTGAGTTTTCTGGGATTTTATTTTTTAATAATATATCAGAACGAATTTCTGAACTTTTAAGTTCTACCTCAGCAACAGATTTTGCATAATCTGGTCCTAGAATACCAATACCATTTTCAACAAGAAGTTTTGTGTTGGTAAGAATTGCTTTATTGATAACTTTTTCGCCCTCTTTTACTTGGGAACTTGGGATGTAATCAAAAAGGATACCACGACTTTTGTGATGTCCGGAAACATTTATGATTGAATCTTCAATATGGATGATGCCGTTTGAAATTTCTAAACCACGGGAATTTGATTTTCCTACAGTTTTTTTAGCATGAATACGTCCACCTGTTGTTGCGGTAAATAAATTTGAGTCTGAACGCATTGTTGAATTTGTAATGGTGATAAAGGCTTTGTCATCAGCAACCACTGTTGTATATGCGCTGCGGATAAAAACGTTATTAAAGGTTTTTTCTTCTCCTGCTTTATCCGCACGAGCCATAACCATTGTAGGAGCTGATGTATTTGCATAAGTTGAACCGAAATGAGAAAAAATCAAAGTTCCAGCAATTGTACATAACAAAAAATTTTTCTTATAAATATATTTCTTACACATAGATATGCCTTTAGTATTTGGTATGCTTTGATGCTTACTTCATTCCCCTGATGGCGCAAGTACCCAGACAACTTCTATATCATTATGTTTTTATTGTAAACAACAAAACGAAATATTGTATCGTGTTCTTTATCGTTAAAAAAATGATTTTAGAAGAGCTTTTAAAATAAAAATTGCAGTTAGAAACTATGAATTGCAGAAAAGCTAGATTGATCAGTATTCCGTTTAAAAGTGTTAAGAAACAAAATATTTTGCAAGGATGTTTGTTGCTTAAGGCTGTTGTTATGGAAACTCTACAAAGTTTTTGGAGAAGCTGTTGCTTTGTGCTTACAAAAAGCTTTTAATTGATTTTCTTACACAGAGAATTATTTATTACGTGTTTTAAAATACAAAAAATTTTATTAAAAGCATTTGATTTTTATAAATCAAAAAGGCAGCTCTCTTGAGAATTCAGTATTCATTTAGAGATAACAGATTTTATTACATTTGGTTTGAGTGAGATTAATTGGCTCAAGAAAGGTGGTAGAAAGAATAGTTGTTAACGGTTCTTTCCGATAGATTGTAAAAAGGCAGCACATTTGCACTGCCTTTTATTAAAATGAATAGAATATAAATTGTTTTTTGCGTTTTCTTAAAACTGATAGCGTATTCCACCTGAAAAGCTTGCTCCAGATATACCAGTTTTTTGAAGCTTATATTGGTAGTTAACATCAGCATGAAGGGCGATATTTTGTGATAATTGTGCATTTACACCAAATCCACCTTCAAGGGCAGCTCCTATAGAATCAAGGTGGAATGGTTCACCAATCTGTATCGTACCATTGTTAGAAAAAGCTTTAACAACGTTTAGTTTACCATAGAAAGAAAGAATACCGCCGTTTTCAATAGAAAGCTTCGTTTGCGTTAAGCGTCCACCCACACGTACTAAGTATTGATAAGGATTTCCCATATCCACATCAAAGCCATCGACATCTGAGAGTGTGCCAAGCATGAGGCGTTGATAAACAAGTTGTGCTTGTGGTTCAAAGACCAATCCTTTCTTACTGGTTTCGAATTTTTGTCCAATGGTTGCTGACGCACTGAATGTATCAGCATTTTTCAATTCTGCAGTCTTTCCTATGAGAGCTGTGGTGATATCTCCCTTGAGCATTCCATAGGAGAAGAGCGCATGGATGTATATCCCATTATTATGGCGCAGCCCACTATATGCAGTAATTGACCATTTATTGAGTGTACTCTTGTCAGCACCTTCCATGTCTTTAGGGGTGAAAGCTAATTTCCCATATGTCCCCAAAAGACCGAAATTGGCGGTCATATTTTGATCTTCTAGAGCTGCTAATGTAATGCCTGACTGTAAAGCTGCATAGTGAATATCGGCACCATAGCCATATTGTAATGGCGTACGGTGAGAGGATAATGTCATCTTATTTCCATAAGTTGAGAAGAAGACTCCTTTGTTTTTATGATCTTTTGTCTCAAAGGTGTTTTCCTGCATCGAGTTGAGTAAAGTGTTTTGATTGTTTATATCAGCCAGTCCAGCTGAGAATAGTGCGTTAGGCATGGACAAATAGCTTGCCACTTGAGGAACGAGAGCTCTGATCTTTCCTTCATTATCGAGAGTCGCATTTTGCAAGCGAAAATCCCAGAAATTCTGATTTTTTTCCAAGATGTTTTGTGCGTTGTTTGCTTGTCCAAGGGATGATGAACCGGTATTTTGCGCTTCTTTCTCTTTTGGTGAAACACCTTCAATCATTGTTCCTGATGCTGATATCGTGTAGATTGTGTAGTCTTTGAGGGTATTTTCTTTTGATTCTTGTGATATTCCGCTAAAATGACTTTGTGTGCTATCGGCTGCCCCATGGCTGGATGTTGGACCATAGGCTTTGAGTATATATTTATAGGGCAATCCCCCCATTGTGGTGTAGCCGTGTGCAAGTTTGAAGGAATCTTCATTTGCATTTCCAGAAACTTGAATGAGTGAAAGACCACGCATATTCGAAGACACAGAATCTTCAGCTTTTAATATCTCACCTTTCGCAAGGTTCTTGATATGGACTGTTGTGCTGCCTGATACATCACCATGTATAAGGAGGCGGTCAGCTTTTTGCTGTTCTTTTACTAGACCATCACTCCATTCAATATTAAAATAAATTTTTGCATCGCCTGTGGCATTGTAAACTGTATTATAAGTGCTTTCTATATCGGGGATTGTACTTCCCTCAGGTCTACGAACCTCAGCTGTTCGCCCTACATACAAGGTATGATAATGATCTTTTTCCCGCCCTTGTGGTGTCTTAAATATGATAGAACTATTATTAAGATTCAGTACTGAAACGGTAGAAAGGGCTCGTTGTTTAATATCACTGAGCTCATAGTTAAACACATTAAAGTCAGTATCGACTTCCTCTTGAGAGGTCTTTAAGTACCATTTGCTTTTGTTATTCAGAGTCAAAACCGTTGTATTGACTTTTAAAGTTCTTGCTCGTCCCTCTATTGTTGAATTATCAGCGGTTAATGCTAAAGTTACAGGAAGAGTATCGTTGTCATAATATTTACGTTTCGTTTTATTTCTCAATAATACGTCAGATCGAATTTCTGAGTCTTTAAGTTGAACTTCAGCAACGGCTCTTGAGCAGTAGGGACCAAGAATACCGGTACCGTTTTTCACAAGAAGTTTTGTATTGCTAAGAACAACCTTATTGACAACTTTTTCTCCACTTTTCAGTGAAGAATCTTTTGTTTCATAAAAAACGATACCACCGGCACCTCCTCGTTGGACGGTTATGGTTGAATCTTCAACGTTGATTATACCATTCTTTGTTTCTAAACCTTTGTATACTGTATTTGCTTTAATTTCTTTAGCATGAATGCGTCCACCTTCTGATACAGAAAGTGCAGACATTTCCGTGTGTATTGTTGATTTTACAATTGTGATAGCTGCTTTATCATGCGCTAATATTCCAGGTCCTTTATCGCGGACAAGAACATTATTTAAAGTCTTTTCTTCTCCCTTATTTAATTCAATCTTTCCCAAAATTCCAGGAGTTTCAGGAGCCGATGTATTTGCATAAGTTGAACCGAAATGAGAAAAAATCAAAGTTCCAGCAATTGTACATAACAAAAAATTTTTCTTATAAATATATTTCTTACACATAGATATGCCTTTAGTATTTGGTATGCTTTGATGCTTACTTCATTCCCCTGATGGCGCAAGTACCCAGACAGTTTCTATATCATTATGTTTTTATTGTAAATAACAAAACGAATTATATCGATGATGTTCTCTATGATTTGAAGTTTTGCTTCAGAAAAACTTTTTTCATGATCATAAAAAGTTGAGAAAAGTGGATTTCATAAAACCTAGCTTGGTTAAGCTTATGCTAAAAGCACTATGAAGTATGATATTTAAAAATTGTCTATTAAAGATAATCGTTATAAAAAGCTCTATAGTGTTGAGATGTATTATTTGATGCACTCACCAAAACGATCAGCAAATTTTTTCTGCTATAAGAAGAAGAGATGAGGGGGCTATTCACAGGCTTTCTTTAAAGAGGCTAAGGGTAGCAAAGTCCATTTTTCTAAGGAAGCACAGCCCATTTCGCGATGGTGTTCATGAATGCTATAACGCTAAAGCCATAGAATCCCATCATATTTACGCTTACGAAGGAGCAAGCCGATACCTTTACGCTTAATAAAAGAGCAAGCCCGTCACACATTTTGCTAGCTCCCAATATTTGTGATAAGCCCTTGGCACTTGAGACAGTTCATGAGAGGAATTCTCAGGCTTTTCTTATATAACTTTTCTCCACACGCCAGCCCTGCTTGTAATGTGTAAGTGAATGATTTTGATTAGTTCAACATGGAACAGATTTTAAATGAGAGAAATTTACGATATTCAAGATTTTAATTCAATAGGAATAACGCTAAATTATCATTATAAATCAATATTTTGAATATTCAATTTAAAACATCTTTTATTGATATAAAAAGAACTTTATTGAGTGATTTCATTTTATAAATGAAAAAATTAGCTTTCTTGAGCATTTTGTATATGAAAGATAAAGCGCTTGTTGTTAGATTTTCTTTTCATGCATTAATTTTCTCAAAACTGTTTGTTTAGAAGAACCAGCAATGGAAGTGTAAATAAATTTTTATAGATAGCGACAACACATCGTAAAGAAAGAAATTATTTTATTGCTATAATAGATTGTAAATAAAAAAATACAGTCCGTTTTTTTGTTAATAGTAAACGGATTAATATGCTTATTTTTTTATAATTTTTATATTAAAATTGGTAGCGTATTCTATCAGAAAAACTTGTCTCGGCTACACGTCTTTTAAAAATTTTTGATAGTTTACATCAATATAGAGAGTTAAATTGTGAGATAATTGTGTATTGTGCTAAACGCACCTTTAACGGCAGAATCTATCGGATTAAGGTGAAAATGAATACCAATCTGTTTAGTATCATTAATATCAAAGTTTTTTAAGGAAGTTCACTTTCTCATACAAGGATGGGGTACGATCTTCTACGGTCCTAACAATAGTTTTTGTTAGATACCTACTCATCCGGACTAACTGGGGAGACTGTCTGATTTAATTTTAAGATTATCAATATGTTAAAAGGCGTTAAAAATCAATTTCTTAGTACACAAATTATGTTTGTGCTTCAAAAGGTTAGTTCTCTGATTATTTTTTGCAAATTTTTGACAAATGATTGTTGAGGCAATTAACATTTTTACAGCATAACTTTAATAGTATTTTTATAGAAGTTTTAGAGATATTTGCTGTCCAGATATCATAAGGGAAGAGTGTAGCCATATGAAAACACTGTTATGCTCTTATATTATAAGCTATGATTGATTATTTATCCGATATGTTTTTTTTCATTTTCTATATCCTTTGGAATGAATGAGAGTGGCTGTAGGTTTCCTATCTGTTTTAAATGTGCAGTGGTTAACTTTTCATTTTTCTAATATCATCTTTGCTTGGACAGCTCTATGGCGCATATTAGCACCATATCTATCTTCAAAGAGGAGCATAATCAAACGGTAGAGTTTCTGTACTTCCATAAGTGAAAAAGCAAGAAATCTTCTATTTTTTAAGATTTATTCTTAATGCTGTTATCTTTATATTATCTAGAAATACACTTTGCTTAGCTTTATGGGCAAATTCGATGATAAATAGCTGCGCAACCCATGTGAAGAGGAGAAAAATCGTATTTAAGTGGAAAAGAAAACACTTCAGGAAAAAATGGATTTCATGTACGAAAAGGCTGCATACTTTGTGACATATTCTAGATAAAAATACCTGATCCTTTATCTTGATAAAAATGGTATAATATGCTGATTTATAATGATAATTTATCGTTACTTTCATTGAGTTAGAGTTCTGAATAACGTAAGATTCTCTCATTTTAAACCTGTTTGTCTTAAATCAAGAAAAACCATTCTCTTGCACACCACAAGCGGGGCTGGCGTGTGGGTAAAAAATGTATAAGAAAGGACTAAAATGACTCTTATGAATCGTCTCAAAAGCCAAGGGCTTTAGCAACACCCACGAGCTGGAAAATATAATGATGGTGCCGGATTGCTCTTTCACAAACGTAAAGATGGGGGTACTCAATGCTTTATCGTTATACCATTCATATACCATTCATGGGCGCTGTCGCTAAATGGACTTGGGTGCTTTGAGAGATGTCTTTTTAAAACAAGCTCGTGAATTGGCAACTGGGTGGCGTGCTGTTTTACGTGAGGGGCGTGCCCCCATTAAAGAACGTGAGAAACGAAAACGTGAGGCAATGCGTAATCTCCATTACTTAAAAGACATTGCCTTAGATGCTTTTGAAAGTCGTAAAGCTGAATTAAAAATGATGGTAAAGATGGAAACTGGTTTTCACCTTTAAAACTCCATATTCTCCTCAAATTAGGCTGTCTGCCTATTTCAGAGATTACACAAACAGAAATACGCAATATCCTCGCTTCCATCGGTCATTCAAGATATAATACTAAAAAACACAATAAAGTCAATAGGTTGTGTGAAATTATTTTATATGAATCCACTCAAGAATCCATCTTTTTATGCATGATTCATTTGACCATTTTTTATATAAGATTGCCATGGATGAATAGACTGTAAAAAGCAAATCATGATGCAAATATTATAACGCATGTAAACGTTCAAATGAAATGAAAAGCAGATATCATTCATAACAGTTCATAAATTTTATGGTACGTTTTTATCACAGCACAAATCACATTATTTAAAAATTTAGTCGTTTGAAAATATCGATAACATAAATTGTATAGGTTTAAAAAATGGTATGAGTTTTGCTCTTTTTTGAGCTAAACCTTCAAAGGAATAATCGTTTGAAACGGTCATAAGCTTATAGGTTTAGTTTATAAAGATTGCATAAAAGGATTTAAAGACAAGATCGATTTTATAACCACGGTATTTTTTACCGCGGTAGGAAATAAAGGTCATGAAATTCAAAACGCTATATCTCATGAAATGAAAAGCCTTTTAATGAATAGATTGCAGGCTAGTCTTTAAGAACGGAACTATTCGCTTCCACAAAAAAATGGAGGCAAATAATGCTATGGCAGTAGAATAACTATCTACTTTAGATTTGGTACTAAAAACGTTTTAAAAGTTATAGTTTAAAAATACGAAACCAAAAGAGCTCTTTCCAAATTTGGGGGCAGCTATTAAGACAAAGATAAGCAAACAAACTTCAAAACCATTGTAACATCATAAGGTATGGGGTTTCTCACTTTTTATTAAAAGCAACAATGTTTAAAGAATGCTCTATTCTAAGATAACACCCCCAAAATGGACCGGCTAATATTTAAAGAAATTAGGTTTTAATGAAAAGTACAAATACGCTTATGAAAGCTCTTTAAATGCACGTTTAAACGTTTGAAACATAAAATGAGATCTTTATAAGAAACGTTAAAACTCTTTTTTATTACAGTTATAACTTAGTTATCATTTGCCCTTAAGAACGTTTCATTTATGAGAAAACTAAGATTTAGCTTTCACAGCAGAAAAAATTTAAAAACCTTACATTTTATAAAAGCGTTTGTTTATTTATCTTATAAAAAGCTGCTTTTAAAAACCAATGCTTGCAAGCTAAAAAGAACGTTTTTTGCAGATATTTATTGAATATGCATTTGCTTTTGATTGAATTATTAAAGCTACCGAGCGTTTTGATACGTTTGAGAGCAACAAAAAGCGTTTATAGGTTTTCTCATTCAAATGAGTGAGTAAAAATCAAACGCATCATTTACATTCCTTTTGATAAGTTTTCATAAAGATAATAGAGCGCTTGCAATATGATACGTTTTGTATATATGCACTGATTACTCCATTGTGGATGATTCATTTTAATCAATAAAAAACGCTATTTGAAAGCCGCGTCATATCACTTTCGACACGGCTTTTTTTTATGAATGCTATCTTTTATGAGATGTTTATAGCAATGCATTTTATATGCGTTTATAACCATAAAGAATGCACGCCCCCATGTTTCTTTTTATTCTGTTTTATCAGTTATATTGACAACATTATCCCTTTCATACACCTCACATTTTTTTGGAACCAACCTTACTTTGCTTTTTTTATTGATTTTTGCATTGCCATAAACACGCCCCCAGATCGTTGCACA